>JAFXHR010000011.1 GCA_017536305.1 Clostridia bacterium
ACGAATCATTATCTCGTCGAGATAGCGCGACAACACGCGCACGGTATCTTGCACGGGCTCACCGCGCCCGATTTGTAAATCGCGCGCGCTTAAAAATAACGCTGAACCGCCAAGGTCGTACATACCCACTTCAAAGGATACGCGCGTACGGGTGGACGATTTGGAAAAAATCATACCCAGCGTTTTGCCCTTTAATAAATGGTGTTCAACGCCCTTCTTTTTTTCTGCTTTCAGCTTATCGGCAAGCTCCAAAATCTCGTTAATTTCGTTCGTGGATAAATCCATCAGTTTTAATAAATGCATTATTGACACGCTTCCTTTATCGTTTTTATTGCTTTTTGTAACAGCTCCCAAGGGATATTGAGCGCAGGGAGTAAGCGCACTTTGTTTTTCGCTTTGATAACGAGCACGCCTTGTTCTCTACAAGTAGCAATGACTTCGTTTGCGTCCTTTTCACATTCAACGCCTATCATTAAACCTTTACCCGAAACGCTCTTTACGCCCTTTGCACCCGTAAGCTCGGTAAAGATATATTCGCTCTTTTTTCTAACTTCCGCCAGCAGGTTTTCGTCTATCCGCTCGATAATACTAAGCGCGCCCGACGCGCATACGGGATTACCGCCGAAGGTCGAGCCGTTCAAGCCTGCCGTGAACAAATTTTCCGCGCGCTCGCCAAGCATGGTCGCACCGATAGGCAAACCACCGCCCAAGCCCTTTGCCGTCGTTACGACGTCGGGTGTGATGCCGTAGTCCATATACGCGTACAGCGTACCCGTGCGCCCGTTGCCCGTTTGCACTTCGTCTACCATAAGCAGTAAATCTTCCTTTCTCGCCAAATCTTCCAGCGCCTTTACGTACCCTTTATCGAGCGCGGTAACACCGCCTTCGCCCTGTACGAGCTCTATGAAAATCGCCGAGCATTTATGTTCTTTTACAAGTCGCTCCGCGTCCTGTATATCGTTGGGCGTAGCGAATACGAACCCGTCCGTCATAGGGGTAAAATGCTCGTGAAAAACGTCCTGTCCCGTTGCGGAAAGGGTGGTAATCGTTCTACCGTGAAAGCTGTTTTTTAAGGTAATAATGGTATAATACTCTTTCCCTTTTTTCACTTCCCCGTACTTTCTACCCGCTTTAATCGCACATTCGTTCGCCTCTGCACCCGAGTTGGAAAAGAACACCTTTTTCATACCCGTCCGCGTGCAAAGCATTTGAGCAAGCTTTGCGCAAGGCTCGCTGTAATACAAATTAGAAGTATGCTGAATTTTATCCAGTTGCGCCGTTACCGCCCGTTTCCAAGGCTCGTCGTTTACGCCGAACGCGTTGACGGCAATACCCGTGCCAAGGTCGATATATTCCTTGCCCTGCTGGTCATAAACGAGCGAACCGTTTCCCGAAACGAGCTGTAACGGGAAACGGGCATAGGTATGCGCTATATATTCGTTGTCTAATTCAAAAATATTCATCTTAGTCGCCTTCCACCATAGTACCTGCGCCTTCGTCGGTAAAAAGCTCTATTAATATGGAATGGGGAATTCTTCCGTCCATAATAATCGCCTTTTTTACACCGTGCGAAATGGCGTCTATACAACATTCAATTTTGGGTATCATACCCCCTTGAATCGTTCCGCCCTGCAATAATTGATTACACTCTTTAACGGTAATATGCGGTATTAAAGTAGACGGGTCGTATTTATCCTTCAAAAGACCTGCAATATCCGTCATCATAATCAATCGTTTTGCTCCGAGCGCGCCTGCAATCCGCGCCGCCGCGGTATCCGCGTTGATATTGTAAGCGTTGCTTTCTCTATCGCAACCAACCGTAGAAATAACGGGAATATATCCCTTTTCCATAAGGTCGATTACAGGCTGGATATTGATGTTCGTAATATCCCCGACGAACCCTAAGCGTTCGTCCTTTATCTTAGCTTCGATAAGATGACCGTCCATACCCGAAAGCCCCATGGCTTTTCCGCCTTTTACTTGGATATGGTTGACGAGCGTTTTATTGATTTTACCGGCAAGTACCATTTGTACGATATCCACCGTTTCTTTGTCCGTAACTCTAAGTCCGTCGACAAATTGCGCTTTCTTGCCCAGCTTATTCATCATTTCACTAATTTCCGGTCCACCGCCGTGCACCAAAACGATTTTAACGCCCGTAAGCCATAAGAGCACGATATCTTCCATAACCTGCTCTTTTAATTCTTGGTTTATCATTGCGTTTCCGCCGTATTTGACCACGACCACTTCGCCGTTATATTTTTTGATATAGGGTAACGCCTGCGTTAATACCTCCGCGCGTTGCGCGTTCGTAAAATGTTTATCCATACTTTTATCCTTTTCCTTATGCTTATTAGGTGCGGTAATCGCCGTTAATCTTTACGTAGTCGTAAGTTAAATCACAGCCCCAAGCGGTCGCTTTACCATCTCCGTCGCCGAGCGTAATTAAAATTTCAATCTCGCTCTCCAACAAAATTTCCTTGGCTTTCTCTTCGGAAAACGCTACGCCTGCGCCATTCTCGCATACGACGATTGTTCCCTTTTTCGAGCGGAACGCCACGTCCACTTTATTCACGTCTACGTCCGCGCCCGAATACCCGATAGCGCAAAGCACGCGTCCCCAGTTAGCGTCCGCACCGAACATTGCCGATTTTAAGAGGGACGAGCATACCACGGACTTGGCTACCGTTTTCGCCGTTTGTTCGTCCTTTGCTCCGCATACCTTACATTCTAAAAGTTTCGTCGCGCCTTCGCCGTCGCCTGCAATACAACGGCAAAGATAGGTCGTAACGGCGCTAAGCGCTTGGCAAAACACCGTAAAATCTTCGTTTTCGCAGGTGATTTCCGCATTTCCAGCCTCGCCGTTTGCGAGCACGCTCACCATATCGTTGGTGGAAGTATCCCCGTCTACGCTGACCATATTAAAGGAAGTTTCCACGTCCTTGGAAAGCGCTTTTTGAAGCATATTCGTGGAAATTTTACAGTCCGTCGTTACGAACACGAGCATGGTCGCCATGTTCGGGTGTATCATACCGCTACCCTTGGCAATACCGCCGATACGGCAGGTCTTACCCCCTACGGTAAATTCCACCGCGATTTCCTTTACCTTAGTATCCGTCGTCATAATCCCTTCGCATGCAAGCGAGCTATTATCGCCCAAGCCTGCTACGAGCGCGGGAATCCCGTTTGCAATCGGGGTAATATCCAACGGCTGACCGATAACGCCCGTAGACGCCACGACGATATCCTTTGCGGAAATACCAAGCTCCTTTGCCACAAGTTCGCAAGTTTTTTCCGCGATTTCAATACCGTTTGCGTTACAGGTATTCGCGTTACCGCTATTGCAAATCACCGCTTGCGCGTAGCCGTCCGCAATATTATTTTTCGTAACCGTCAAAGGCGCACCCTTGACGAGATTTTTCGTGTATACCGACGCAACCGTACATTTCGTCGCGCTGTAAATGAGCGCCAAATCACGCTTAGTTTTGTTTTTGCGCACACCGCAATGCACGCCGTTTGCCGTAAAGCCTTTTGCGGAACATACCCCGCCTTGTACTTGTTTTAACATAATCTTTTTCCTTTTACTATAAAATCAGACCGCTCGTTTTATCCACGCCGAGCTTGATATTCATACATTCTACCGCCGAACCGCTTGCACCTTTGCCCAGATTATCGTATCTGGCTACGAGCAACACGCGCTCGTTATTGCCGTGCACTTCGATTTGCATAGTATCCTTTCCCGACAATTTCCCTGCCGATAAAAACCCGCTCTCGCTATCGTTTTCTTTATAGCTTACGATAGGACCTTTATACAAGTCCGCGTACACTTCCTTTACGCGGTTTATATCGCCGTTTAACCATTCGGAAAAGACGGGCACGGTAACTTCCATTCCCGAATAAAAATCCGCTACTATCGGGCAAAATACGGGCGTTTTCGTTAACCCCGTAATCTTGGTCATTTCGGGTAAATGCTTATGCGTTTGGGTAAGCCCGTACTGGCGGGGATAACCAAGCAAGTTATCCATATCTTCGCTTTCGTAATCGGCTATCATCTTTTTACCGCCACCGCTATATCCCGTAACCGAATGGGCGCTAAGCAGGGTATCGGGCGCTAATAAACCGTTCTTAATCAAGGGATATACGAGCGCGATAAATCCGCTTGCGTGGCACCCTGGGTTGGCGATACGGTTACTGTTTATAATCTTTTCTTCAAATTCCTTGCCAAGCTCCGCAAAGCCGTACGCCCAGCTATCCAGCGTTCTATGCGCCGTGGACGCGTCGATAATCGTAACTTCGGGATTTTCCACGAGCGACACCGCCTCTCTTGACGCGTCGTCGGGTAAACATAAAAACGCGATATCCGCGCCGTTGAGCGCGTCCTTTCTCGCCGAAATATCTTTGCGTAAATGCTCGGGCAGGGTAACGAGCTCTAAGTCTTTCCGTTTTTCGAGCCGTTCAAAAATTTGCAGTCCCGTCGTACCCGCGCTACCGTCGATAAATATTTTTTTCATAATTACTCCTAAGGTTATCGCTTATAACTGCGTTTTTACCCAAGCGATTTGTTCGCGTACCGATTTGGGCGACGCACCCCCGACGCTGTTGCGCTTTTGCACGCAAGTTTCCAAGGAAATTTCCCCGTATAAATCTTCGTCAAACAGCTCACTGTATTTTTTATATTCCGAAATCGGATAGGTATCCAAGACGAAATTTTTCTCAATACATTCGGCTACGATTTGACCGACGATTTTATACGCCGAACGGAAAGGCATACCCTTTTTCGTTAAATAGTCGGCAAGGTCGGTGGCGTTGATAAATCCCTTTTGCGCCGAGCGGTAGGTATTTTCCGCATTGATTTTCATAGTCGCTACCATAGGCGCGAGCACTTCCAAGCACATCACGACCGTATCGAGCGAATCGAAAATCGCCTCTTTGTCTTCCTGCATATCCTTGTTATACGCAAGGGGTAAGCCTTTGAGCGTCGTTAAAAGCGCCATCAAATTTCCGTATACCCTACCCGTTTTACCGCGAATGAGCTCCGCCATATCGGGGTTTTTCTTTTGGGGCATAATGGACGAGCCCGTCGTATACGAATCGTCCAGCTCGATAAACTTAAATTCCCAGCTCGACCAAAGAATAATCTCTTCGGAAAAACGGGATAAGTGCATCATCAAGATAGCAAACGCGCTCATCAGTTCTAAGCAAAAATCACGGTCGGACACGCCGTCGATACTGTTCTTCGTTGCGCCGAAAAAGCCGAGCTTTTGCGCTACGAATTCTCTATCCGTATCGTAGGTCGTACCAGCGAGTGCGCACGAGCCGAGCGGTGAAAAGTTCATACGCTTTACCGCGTCTTTGATACGGTCAATATCGCGCAAGAGCATCATAGCGTACGCCAAAAGCTGATGACCAAAGCTAATCGGTTGCGCGCGTTGCAGGTGCGTATACGCAGGCGCGATAATATCCACGCTCTCTTCCGCTTTATCCACGACCGCTTTTATAACTTCTTGAATAAGCGCAACGATTTTTTCCGCCTCGTCGCGAAGATATAAACGGATATCGAGCGCGACTTGGTCGTTACGGCTACGGGCGGTATGCAAACGCTTGCCTGCGTCGCCGATACGCTTGGTCAGCTCCGCCTCTACGAACATATGTATATCTTCCGCGCCCGTATCAAACGCCAGCTTGCCCGTATGGATATCTTCCAAAATACCCGTCAAGCCGTCGATAATCAGCTCTACTTCGTCCTTAGGTAAAATACCCTGTTTTGCGAGCATTGTCGCGTGCGCTATCGAGCCTCGGATATCCTGCGCGTACATACGGCAGTCAAACCGCAACGAAGAATTAAAATCGTCCGCTTTTTCGTCTAAGGCTTTTTGAAAGCGTCCAGCCCACATTTTTTCCATAATTTCCGCTCCTACGGCTGAGAATTTCAACCGCTTTTTATAACCGCTTTGCCCACCACCGTTAACGGAGGCAGGCAAAATTCTTTTCTTATAAACCTAAAATAAATTGTTTCAATCTTTCCGCAATCCGCTTTGCACCTGCGTTACTTGGATGTAACCCGTCGGGCATATACGTTTGACGGATAATCTCTACCGACGGTTGCATACCGCTTACGCTATATAAATCCAACACGGGCAACGAATAATACGCACATACCTTTTTAATCGCGTCAACGTAGTCAATCAAAAGCTTTCTCGGAAGTCCGATTTCGTTTATCGGATTATTTTCGGTAAGCCTATGTAACGGAGTCATAAAGATAATCGTCGCACAGGGATATTTTTGCAATAAGCTTTGACAAAGCACGTGCATTGTCCCGTAAAAGGTATCCTCCGTTTTATCGTCAAACGCGCCGAGCGGTACGTTGCCGTGTCCAAAATCGTTCGTTCCGCCGAACACGACGATATAATCCGCGTCGTCAGGCAAATCGGGTACGCGAGAGATAAAATGCTTATTTTGTCGAATACTCATATCCGCGTCCTTTTGCGGAGCTATTCGACTACCGCCAATTCCGTCCACGAAAATTTCACACTCGGAAATAGCTTTGAATACGTCGGTGTATCGGTTTTCCACCGAAGTTACGCCTACGCCTTCCGTAATACTATCCCCTAAGAAAACAACCTTTTTATCTTTGAGTTGCATACTCAACTCCTTTTAGCCTTATTTATTCTTTTTTTCGTTCGCTTGGTTGACTTGCGCTTGTACCTTAATGGGCAGTCCAAACAAATTGATAAAGCCCGTCGCGTCCGCTTGGTTATATACGTGGTCTTCGCCGAAAGTAGCTATTTCTTCCGAATACAGGGAATAATCACTCCAAGCACCCGCTTTGATAATGTTACCCTTGTAAAGCTTTAAGCGAACTTTACCCGTAACCGTTTCCTGCGTCTTATCCACGAACGCCGAAAGCGCTTCGCGAAGGGGCGTGAACCATTGACCGTTATAAACGAGCTCTGCAAAGCATACGGAAAGCTCTTGCTTTTTATGCGCTACGTATTTATCCAAGCAAAGCGTTTCCAAATAATTGTGCGCAAAGTACAAAATCTCACCGCCGGGGGTTTCGTATACACCGCGACACTTCATACCTACCAAACGGTTTTCTACGATATCCAAAAGTCCGATACCGTTCGCTCCACCCACCTTATTGAGTGCCAAGATAATTTCTTTCGCGCTCATCTTCTTACCGTCGAGAGCCACAGGGCGTCCCTTTTCAAATTCCAAGGTAATATAGGTAGGTTTATCGGGTGCTTGCAAGGGCGATACGCCCATTTCTAAGAACCCGTCCTTTTCATACAACGGCTCGTTGCCTGCGTCTTCCAAATCCAAACCCTCGTGGCTCAAATGCCAAAGGTTTTTATCCTTGGAATAGTTGGTTTCACGGTTAATTTTCAAAGGCACGTTGTGCGCTTCCGCATAGTCGATTTCTTCTTCACGCGATTTAATCGACCATTCACGCCAAGGCGCGATAATGTGCATATCGGGCGCAAACGCTTTAATCGTAAGCTCGAAACGCACTTGGTCGTTCCCTTTACCCGTACAGCCGTGGCAAATCGCGTCCGCTCCTTCCTTTTTCGCAATCTCTACGATACGCTTTGCAATAACGGGGCGCGCAAACGAGGTACCGAGCAAATACTCTTCGTACTTCGCACCCGCCATCATGGTAGGTACGACGTAATCGTCTACGAATTCGTCCGTCAAATCTTCTACGTAAAGCTTGGACGCACCCGTTTTGAGCGCCTTTTCTTCCAAGCCGTCCAGCTCGTCCGCTTGCCCAACGTTTCCGCTGACCGCAATAACTTCGCAGTTATTGTAATTTTCCTTTAACCAAGGAATAATAATGGAAGTGTCCAAACCGCCAGAATAGGCAAGTACTACTTTTTTAATGTCTTTTTTCTCCATAATTTCGCTCCTTAAACCACTTAGCCTGACAAGAATGGAACCCTACAAGGTTTTAGAGATGAAAAATTGCTTATACTTCGTTAATCTCGCTTATAATACGTCGGTATGATTGCGCTCGATTGCCTTGTCTAATTCAATTTTTCTTTCTCTAAAACTGCTCCG
>JAFXHR010000012.1 GCA_017536305.1 Clostridia bacterium
CCCCGAAACCATGGGTAAAATGGCGCAAATCGGTACGGTGGAAGAGGTTACCGAGTTTTGTAAAATAGATACGGTATTTACTCCGTGCGTGGACTTTGGACATATCAACGCACGCGAACAAGGCTCGCTCAAAACGGTCAACGATTATAAATCGCGCCTTGAATATATGATTGCGGAGCTGGGCTATGAGCGAATGAAATATTTTCACGTGCATTTTTCCAAAATTATGTATTCGGCAAAGGGCGAAGTCAAGCATTTAACGCTTGCGGACGATATTTACGGACCTGAGTTTGAACCGCTTGCAATCGCCTTGCAGGAATTGAAATTAGAGCCGTATATCGTAAGCGAGTCGGACGGTACGCAAGCGGAAGACGCTATGGAAATGAAATCAGTTTTTCAAAAAATTGCGCTTTGTAGGGTATAAAAACGGAAAAATTTATAGATTGTATCGCCGTACACTTGACGAACGGCAAAATATTTGGTAAAATATTGCATAAGGAGTAAAAAAATGCATTGCACGAACGGAAAAAAAGTTTATGAGCTTTGCGGTTGCGAGGCAGTCTATACTTCTTGCGTATATTTAATGCGTTATATTACGGGTTGCGAGCCGGAGAACGGCTGTGTAATCGTCGATAAAACGGGTACGACGCTGTATACCGATATGCGGTATATGGAAGCGGTGGAAAAGTTTTTACGAGGCACGGACGTAACGCCCGTTTTGTATAATCAAAAAGAGCTGTTAAATCGCCTTTCGTCCTATCAAAGCGTGGGTATTTCCTTTAATCAAACGGCGCATATCGAATACTTGACCTCGGAAAACGCAGGCGTAAAAATGGTGAACGTAGACGACGCGTTGATTAAAGCTATGTCCGTCAAAAACGAATGGGAGCTTGCGAATATTCAAAAAGCGTGTACGCTTGCCGAAGACGCGTTTTTGGCGTTGTTACCTGAAATCAAGGAAGGTATGACGGAAAAGGAAGTTTCCGCTTTGCTTGAATACAATATGCAAAGAATGGGCGCGCAGGGGCTTGCGTTCGATAGCATAGTAGCGTTCGGCGCGCATGCGTCCGTACCGCACCACGAAACGGGAACAACCAAACTCAAATTCGGCGACGAAATTTTAATCGATTTTGGGTGCAAGGTCAACGGTTATTGCTCGGATATCACGCGTACCTTTCTATTTGGCGACGATAAAAAGCACGCGGAGTTCAAAAAAGCGTACGAGGCGGTACTTGGCGCGCATAATCTCGTGCAAGAACGGCTTGTAAGCGGTATGACGGGCGGAGAGGCAGACGCGATTGCCCGTAACTATTTAACGGAAAATGGCTACGGAAAATTGTTTACCCATTCGCTTGGGCACGGTATCGGCTTGAACGTGCACGAAGCGCCGTATGCAAGACCGAATTATGCAAATATCTTATCGGACGGAATGGTGTTTTCCGACGAACCAGGAGTATATCAAGCGGGCGAGTTCGGTATTCGGATAGAAGATACGATTACCCTTGAAAAGGGTAAGGTAAAAAGCTTTATGTTCAAGACGGACAAAAAGCTGGTCATTTTATAAAAAACAAAGAGCAATCTTTGTAAACCGCATAAGCGGAATATAAAAAAAGAAAAAATAATTAAGTGGCACAAGGAGAAAAATTGTATGGCACAAATTTTAGCAGGCGATATTCGTAAGGGCGTAACCTTTGAGTACAAGAGTGGCGTTTACACCGTTACCGATTTCCAACACGTAAAACCGGGTAAAGGCGCGGCGTTCGTAAGAGCAACGCTTAAAAACGTTGTAACGGGACAAGTATTGTCCAACGAAACGTTCAACCCCACGGCAAAGCTTGAATCGGCGCAAGTAGAAACGAAGAAGATGACGTATTCCTACTACGACGGCGAATTCTACGTATTCATGGACGAGGAATACAACCAAGAAATGCTTTCCTACGACCAAGTAGAAGAAGCGCTCAAATATATCAAGGAAAACGATATGGTTACCGTGAAATTCCTTTACGGTAAAGCATTCTCGGTAGAACCTGAAAACTTCGTAGAGCTCAAAGTTATCGAGGCTGAACCTGGGGTTAAGGGCAACACCGCTACCAACGTTATGAAGAACGCGAAAGTAGAAACGGGTGCAACCATTCAAGTGCCTATGTTCGTAGAAGAAGGGGAAACCATTCGTATCGATACCAGAACGGGCGAATATATGAGCCGAGTTTAATCTCGTTTCATTGCAATAAAAAACAAAAGCAAATAGCAGGATTTTCGTATCCTGCTATTTACTGTATAAAAAAGGTGTAATATGAGAGCGGTCGTACAAAGAGTAAAAAGAACAACGCTTAGCGTAGACAATCAGTTAATATCCGAAATTCCGTTTGGGCTGACGGTGTTTTTAGGTGTCAAGAGCGGTGATACCAAAGCGCAAGCGGACTACCTTATGAAAAAGGTAGCGAATTTGCGCATTTTTGAAGACGAAAACGGTAAAATGAATTTATCCGTCAAGGACGTGGGCGGAGAAGTTTTGCTCGTTTCGCAGTTCACTTTATACGGCGATTGTTCGCACGGAAACAGACCGAGCTTTACGCTTGCCGAGCGTCCCGAGCTTGCCGAGCCGTTGTACGAATACGCGGTAGAAACCTTAAAATCGTATGATATTCCCGTCAAAAAAGGCGTTTTTGGAGCGGATATGCAAATCTCTCAGCATAACGACGGTCCTGTAACCATTCTTTTAGAAATGGAATAAAAACACCTAAAAACAACTAAAAAATGCTTAAAATTGTCTACTCTACTGTGAGTAGAGTGCATATTTCGTCTTGGTAGAGTGGTAAAAAAGCGAAGTAGAGTTAAAAAGGTAAAAAGTGGGTTGTCTTTTTTTGGAAATTGCATTAAACTATATGGTGCAAAGGCAAAGAAACCTTTGACGAAAGAATGAAGGTAAAGAATTATGAACAATAAAAAGCTGATACCCGTCTTTTTTGCGTCGGACGAAAATTATATGCCCTATTTGGGCGTTGCGCTCACCTCGTTAAAGGCGCACGCAGGCCCCGAATATACTTATAAAATACACGTGCTTTACACGGGAAGATTAAACGGCTATGCGACGAAAATTCGGGAAATGAGCAACGATAATTTCCAAATCGAATTTACCGACTTAACGGAAAAAATCGACGAAATTCAGGATATGATGCATTGTCGCGATTATTATACGAGCGCGATTTATTATAGATTGTTTATTCCTGCGCTGTTTCCGAATTACGATAAAATTATCTACGCCGATTGCGATACGGTGCTTTGCGACGATATTGCAAAGCTTTACGAAATTGAAATCGGGGAGAAAATTATCGGTGCGGTAGCGGATAGGGCGGTTGCGTCCGTGCCTGCGTTTAGGGAATATACCAAAAACGCACTCGATATCGACGCGGAAAAATATTTTAATTCGGGCGTTATCGTAATGAATTTGAAAAAATTCCGCGAAATTGATTTTTATACAAAGTTTTGCGAGATACTCCGTAGCTACGATTTCGTCGTCGCGCCCGACCAAGACTGCTTGAATTTGATTTGTAAGGATAGCGTTTATTACTATGAAGAAGCTTGGAACCAAATGCCGATAGGCGGAGCGGATAACGCAAAGCCCAAGCTCATACATTACAATTTAAGTATGAAACCTTGGCACTACGACGGCGTATTATACGAAGAATATTTTTGGAATTACGCTAAGCAAACACCCTTTTACGATATCATTTTAGCGCAAAAAGCAGGCTTTACAAAAGAGCAGGTAAAACGCGACGAAGAAGACGGTAAAAATTTGATTGCCTTAGCGCAGTCGGAAGCGGATAATCCGAATAATTATATCCGCTCAGTAGGAAAAAAATTATAAAATAAGGTAGGCAGGTATGGATTTATCCACGCTTTCTCCCGAACGCGCGGAGATACTCAAAAGAATAGAAGAATACGAAAAAGCAGGTCGCTTTCACGAGCCGGTGGAAAACGACCCCGTCGCGCCTGAGTTATTACCCGAAGACGCCGATTATCTTTGTAAAAAGTTGTCGAGCAAAATCAAAAGGCGGGTAGCGAATTTTTTAGGGGATAACTATTTCCTCGGTTTAATTAAAAAGGATATTTTGGTAATTGACGGCGTGAAAGGGGAAGAGCATTTGCACGCGCTTAAAAAAGGTGCAATGCTGACCTGTAACCATTTTTCTCCGTTCGATAACTATATCGTATTTCATTGTATTCGTAAATATTTACCCAAAAAGTACTTATATAAAATCATTCGCGAAGGGAATTACACGAATTTTTCGGGCTTGTACGGATTTTTATTTCGTCATTGCAATACTCTGCCCTTATCGCGCAACCGTCGCACTATGATAAATTTTGCGAGTGCGGTGAATACGCTTTTACAAAAGGGTGAAAGTATTTTAATTTATCCCGAACAGGAAATGTGGTGGAATTACCGTAAACCCCGTCCGTTCAAGGTAGGCGGTTTTAAGCTTGCCTATCGCGCGAAAGTACCCGTGATTCCCACCTTTATTACTATGGAGCACGACGAAACGAGAAAGGACGAGAACGGGTATCCCGTGCAACGGCATACCTTGCATATAATGCCACCCATTTACCCCGACGAAACGCTGGGAGAAAAGGCGGGCGCGCAGGCTATGATGGAGCAGGCGTACGCGCTTTGCAAGGCAAAGTACGAAGAAGTTTATCAAACTCAACTCGTATACGGTATAGACGAAACACAAACAGAAGAGAAATAAAATGTTATTATATCTTAGTATTATCACTGTTTTTTCCTTTATCATATCGGGCGTGGTTACGCTTATATACGACGCGTTCTTTTTCGTCGTATTCGGATATACTTGGCTTGCGATTGTAGCCGTCGTACTCATAGACGGCTTGACGGCGACCGTTTGTCGGTTGTTGCCGAAGAAGTGGGCTAACCACGAAAAGAAAATTTTTCAAGTATCCGCAAAAGAGAAAAAGTTTTACGAGAAATTAAAAATTCGCAAATGGAAGGATAGTGTTCCCGAAATCGGTCAGTTTACGGGTTTTCGGAAAAATAAGCTGGAAAATCCGCAAAGCGTGGAATATGTGGAGCGATTTTTGCTGGAAGCGTGCTACGGTGAAATCGGGCATTTCGTCAGTTTGTTTTCGGGATTTTTAATCGTGTTACTTTTTTTTATAGCCGAATATTTTTGGCTCATAGCCTTATGCGTAGCGTTGATTAACGCGCTGATGAATTTGCCGTCCTTTTGTATTCTTCGGTATAATTCGTATAAATTAGAAGTTTTAAGAAAGAGCAATTTGAAAAAACAAGCGCGACTTTCCGCGTAAGAGAGAAGAAAAATTCCCTTGGCTTAGGATAAAAAGTCAGGGGATTTTTTTATTTTTCGGCAAAATCGGCTAAAAATGAAAAAAAGTAAAAAAATTTTTTCTAAAAAAAGGAATTGAGAAAGTTTTGTCGAATAAATAATATAAGGAAGAAAAATTTCTAAAAATCCAAGAGATTTTCTATCACAAAGAACGGGAGGAAACAAAATGCAAGATGCGACGAAAATTTTGAGCGTTCGGGAGCGCGTTTGCGCGCGCGAAAACGATTTTCTTTCCCCCTATGCAATGAAATCCGCGGACACGAAAGGTAGGGTAAGAGAAGAAAAAAGCTGTGATTTCCGTACCGATTTCCAACGGGATAGGGATAGAATTATTTACAGTAATTCCTTTAAGCGGTTAAAAAATAAAACGCAGGTGTTTTTTTCGCCCCTTGGCGACCATTATATCACCCGTTTAACGCATACGCTCGACGTGTCCCAAATAGCCCGTTCGATAGCTCGAACGCTCGATTTGAACGAGGACCTTGCTGAAGCGATAGCCCTTGGACACGATTTGGGACATACGCCCTTTGGGCACGTGGGCGAACGGGTACTTGCGTCTTTGTCCGAACACGGGTTTTATCATAACGAGCAGTCGCTCCGCGTGGTCGATTATATTGAAAAGGACGGTCGTGGACTGAATTTAACCTATGAAGTACGCGACGGTATTTTACAACATAAAAGCTCGGGCAGTCCCGCTACCTTAGAAGGACAAGCGGTATCCTTAGCGGATAGAATCGCGTATATCAATCACGATATCGAAGACGCGATACGGGCGGGTATTTTGAAGGAAACGGATTTACCGCAAAGCGCCGTAGCCGTATTAGGTAGTGAAACGAAAACGCGTATTAACACCGCGATTGCGGATATTTATCAAACCTCCTATCAAAAGGGCGTGGTGCGTATGTCGGATAGGGTGATGAACGCCACGAACGAGCTGAGAGAGTTTATGTTTGAACGGGTTTACGAGCTGGCGAATAAATCCATTCAAGAGCGTTCTAAGCGCATGCTTACGCAAATGTTTGAATATTTTACGGCGAATATAGACAAGCTCCCGAAGATGTATTTGCGACTTTTGGAAAAGGACGGCAAGGAGCGCGTCGTTTGCGACTATTTATCGGGCATGACGGATAGATACGCTATCGGCGTATTTGAGAATTTATTCATTCCGTCCACGTTCTCGCTTGGAGGTAACTCGTGAGCAGTAACTATAAAAGCATAGACGCTCGGTTTATGGAAGAGCTAAAACAAAAAAACGATATCGTAGACGTGATTAGCGGTTACGCGTCCTTGGATAAAAAGGGGAATACGCATTGGGCGTGCTGTCCCTTTCATCACGAGCGTACGCCGTCGTTTGCGGTCAACCAAGGCGAACAGTTTTACCATTGCTTTGGTTGCGGTGTGTCGGGCGACGTGGTAAAATTCGTAAAGGAAATTGAAAATACCGACTTTATCGGCGCGGTGCGCATTTTAGCGTCCCGCGCGAAAATGGAAGTCCCCGAAAACAATTTCGATTCGGAAAAGGCGCAGGAAGATAAGAAAAAGCGGGACGCTATGGCAAAAATTATGCTGGACTCGGCGCGGTTTTATTTATCCAACCTATACAGCGGAGATTCGCGCGCCGAAGCGCATTTACAGTATATTTCTAATCGAAAATTATCCCCGTCTACGGTGAAAAAATTCGGGCTTGGCGCGTCGCTGGACTTTTTCGGCTTGCCCGATTATTTAGCGGGAAAGGGATATTTTAGACAGGATTTAATTGATTCGGGCGTTTTGACGGAAGGCAAAAACGGTCGGCTCGTCGATTCCCAAGGCGGACGGCTCATTTTCCCGATTATCAACGCACTTGACGAAGTGGTGGCGTTCGGTGGACGGTTACTGGAAAAGGCGGATTTTGCAAAGTATAAAAACACCAAGGAAACCATGCTTTTCAATAAGAGCAAAACCTTGTATAACATCAATCTTTTGAAAAAGCTCAAACGCAAGCAAGCCATTCAAAACGTCATTATCGTCGAGGGGTATATGGATACCATTTCCCTATACCAAGCGGGCTTTGAAAACGTCGTAGCGTCTATGGGTACGGCGCTTACCAAGGAACAGGCAAGACTGGTGAAACGGTATTCGGAAAACGCGCTGATAAGCTACGACGGCGATTTTGCCGGTCAAAAGAATAATTTACGCGGTTTGGAAATCTTAAAGGACGAGGGCTTGAACGTGCGCGTCGTGCCTATGCCGGAAGGGTTAGACCCCGACGACGTGGTAAAACAGGGTAAAGACGCGTATCAAAAATGCTTAGATAGCGCTATGCCACTCGTCGATTATAAAATCCATTCGCTGGAAAGAAAGTACGACTTAAAAAGACGGAAGAAAAGCGAGCGTTCGTGTCCGACGCTTTGGGCGTGATTGCGACGGCGGAAAGCGAGAGTGTGAAAGAAGACTTGCTCAAACGCCTACGCGATAAAACGAATATCACCTATCATTCGTTGGAGCGTGATTTACGCGCGAAAGAAAAGGAAAAGCCCAAGGAAGAAAAGCAAGAAACCTTAGAACAAACGCGCATAGCGGAAACGGCAGGGGCGGATAAATCGGTAAAAGCCATACGCTTTATTTTAGCGTCTAAGCTCTTTTCAACGCCGTATGCCAAAGCGTTTGATTTATCCGAGCTCGCGTTTGAAAACGAAGAGCATAGACTGATTGCGGAATATATCGTAGAGCGTGAAAAAGCGGGCGAGCGTATACGCCCCAGCGCGTTGTTTGAAATATTCAGCGAAGACAGTGAAGAGCTAAACGCCATTCTCAATCTCAACTACGAAGACAAGCTTTCAGGCGAGATTGCGTCGAGATTTTTCTCGGATAGCGTGCGCGCCTTACAGCGCGAGGCGATTGAACGGGAAATAGCCAAGTACAATCGCGAATACGCGCAAATCACGGACGAGGACGAGCGGAAAGCAACGACACAAAAGATAGCCCAAGCGGTACAACGCAGAAAGCAATTAAAAAAATAAAAAAGGGTTTATTAGGTATAAACGGAGGATAAAAGGATGAATATATCCGAACAAAAGCTGAATGAAATTTTAGCAGGTATCATTGACGGTTACGCAAAAAAGGGTAGTATTTCCACCAACGCACTTTGCGATATTTTGGAGAAATACGATATGAACGCGAACCAAATCGACTTTGCGTATAAAGCTATCGGCGAAGCGGGGATTCAAATCGTAGACGAAGACCAACGGGACAAGGAGCTGTTCGAGCAAGCACTCGCGGATATCGGCTTAGACGACCCCGTGAAAATGTATTTGAAGGATATCGGTCGCGTACCCCTTTTGACGGCGGACGAGGAAGTCGACCTTGCTAAGCGTATGCAGGAAGACGACGCGGCGGCGAGAAAACGCCTTTCCGAGGCAAACTTGCGACTGGTCGTATCCATTGCAAAACGGTACGTTGGGCGTGGTATGCTCTTTTTGGATTTAATCCAAGAAGGCAATTTAGGGCTTATGAAAGCGGTGGAAAAATTTGATTACCAAAAGGGTTTCAAATTTTCGACCTACGCAACTTGGTGGATTCGCCAGTCCATTACCCGTGCTATCGCCGACCAAGCGAGAACCATTCGTATTCCCGTGCATATGGTAGAAACGATTAACAAGCTCACGCGCGTACAAAGAGTTTTATTGCAAGAGCTCGGCCGTGAGCCGACGCCTGCGGAAATTGCGGAAAAGATGGGCGTGGAAGAATCGCGCGTCGTGGAAATACAAAAAATCGCGCAAGACCCCGTGTCCTTGGAAACGCCTATCGGCGAAGAAGAAGACAGTCATTTGGGCGATTTTATCGAAGACGAAAAGACGGCGACGCCCAGCGACTCGGTAGCGTCTACCATGCTCAAAGAACAGCTTTTGGGCGTTTTGGATACGCTTACACCGCGAGAAGAAAAGGTGCTCCGTTTGCGTTACGGTATTGACGACGGCAAACCGCGTACCTTGGAAGAAGTGGGTAGAGAGTTCAACGTAACCCGTGAGCGTATCCGTCAAATCGAGGCGAAAGCGCTTAGAAAGCTCAGACACCCCTCGCGCAGTAAAAAGCTCAAAGACTTTTTAGAATAATGGCACAAAGTAAACGCATTGAAACGCTTTGCGCGCTGTTACAAAAAACGCGCGTGTTTGCCGATATCGGTTGCGACCACGGTTATTGCACGGAATATATGCTCAAAAACAATCTTTGCGAGCGGGCAATCTTTTCGGATATCAGCAAGGGCAGTTTGTTAAAAGCGGAAAAGCTTTTGGGTGGCTACGTGAAAGCGGGCAAAGCCACGCCCGTTTTAGGCGACGGATTTTTCGGGGTGCCGAGAGATACGGACGAAGTGCTCATTGCGGGTATGGGCGGAGCGGAAATCGTGTCTATTTTATCCGATAAAAAGTACGGCTTTATGCCCAAGCGGTTCGTGTTACAGCCTATGCACGATACGGAGCTTGTCAGACGCTATCTTTTAGAGAACGGCGGGTATATCGAACGGGATTTTACCTTTGAAGATACTAAGTTTTACGACTGTATCGTAGGTGGCAAAGCGGACGAAACGCACCAAACGCGCCCGTATACGGACGAGGAATACGAGTTTGGACGGGAAAATTTGGAGACACTTCCAACGGCGTTTGTAAAGCGTACGGAAAAGCTTATCAAAAACATAGACAAATATATCACGGCGACGCTGAGCGAGCAATCGCGCGCGGAGCTGATAGAACGGCAAAAACGGTTACAAGGAGCGCTCAAAGGTGCAAATTCAAGAATTTTATAAAATCATAGACGCCTACGCGCCCAAATCGCTTTCGGACGACTATTGCGCAAGGTACGGCGCGTACGATAATAGCGGTATCTTGGTAGATACGGGCGACGAAATCAAAAAAGCGTTGTTTTCGTTGGATTTATCGTTTGGCGCTATCCAAAAAGCCGTAGCGGAAAAAGCGAATCTAATCGTTACGCATCACCCTGCCATTTACGGTAAAATCGGCGATATTGCTTTCTCCGATTTTGAACCGCTTGGGGAAAAGCTGATAACCTGCATAAAAAAGGGTATTTCCGTCATCTCTATGCATTTGAATTTAGACTGCGCAAAGGACGGTATAGACGAAAGCTTAGCGACGGCAATATCGGGCGGTGGGCTCAAAAACGCGTCGATTATGCATTCGCTGAATGAAAACGGATACGGATACGGTAGAGCGTACGATATAGCGCCCCAAACGCTGGGTGAGCTGGTCGAGCGGTTGCAAGGGGCTTTACGCACGGAGCGGATAACCGTGTACGGGAACAAGGACAAAGAAATTACGCGCATTGCAAGCTTTTGCGGTGGCGGTGCGGACGAGCAAGCGGTGGCGTTTGCAATCGCGCAAGGCGCACAGGCGATAGTATCTTCCGATTTCAAGCATCATATTTTGACGC
>JAFXHR010000013.1 GCA_017536305.1 Clostridia bacterium
CCCCAAATTTGGGGCGGTTTTCTTTTTTATGTATTTATGCGTCAATGCCGACTAAGCGCAAAATTTCCGCTCTTAACGCCGTGTAATCGTCTTCCACGAGCGAATATTCGTTGACGTTCTTCAAACCGTATTTTGCAAATAGCTCTAAAATCTTTTCGCGACCTACTTTTTGCTCCACAAACAACAGTTCGCGATAATCTTGCCAACCGTCGCTCACAATTTCATTACGAATGGAATCGAGCGGTGCGCCTTGTGTAGGGTATACCGTAAACGAGTCGCCTGCGGGGAAAGCTCCGCCTGCGTCGTTGACGAAATACGGGTCGATATTATGCTTGGAAAGCTCCGTTTTCCAAAAGTTAAAGCCCCAGTGTAAAAAGCCTGCAAGCGGATATAAATACGCCTGATACCCCAAAACACGCGTTCTAAGCGCAGGGTGCACGATAAAGCGGTTGGTCGCGTTTTTGCTCGTACCGCAAAAATAATACGCGCCGAATTTGGTGCATTTCCCAACAAAATGCTTTAAGCATCCGCTATCCACGACGGGAATATCCACAAGCTCCATAAACTGCACTTCGGATAATGCGTCGATAACGGGTAAATCCCCGATAATCGATTTCACGAACATTCTAAGCGCCGTATACTTTTCAAAATCTTTTTCCTGCGGTTCGTCCGTCAAGTGGAAATAGCAATTCTTCTCAATCCCCTTTTCCTTTACAAACGCGACGAGCTTTTCTAAAAACGCTTGCAAAAACGTCTTATACTCCGCGCTTTCCGAATCGGTATCCCAACCGAAAATACGCTCGTAACCGTTTTTCGTATTCGCCATAATCTTGGGCGAGTGTAAACCGCCCCATTGCGTATATAAATGCGAAAACTCGATATATTGAAAGCCTATTGTAAACGCGTTGTCAATAAATTCGTTTAACTTCGTAAAATCAAACGCATATCCCTTATCCGTCTTGTCCACTTCCACGAGCTGTACGGTCAAACGCTCTGTCCCCACCTGCGTATCCAACGGCGGAGTAAATAAGGGCGTGAGCAAGGTGTTTACCCCGTGCTCCACCGCGTTTTTCAAGTACTCGTTGAGCACCTTATAATATTCCTTAGAAAACACTTCCAAACGATACCATTCGGCAATACAATCGTAGTGCACCCAGTTGGTATTAAAAATGCTCATTTTAGGCAAACGCGCATCTAAAACTTGGAGTGTATATTCCACCTTTCCAAGCTCACCGTCGGGATTTTTAACGGTAAATACGAGCGTATGCTCGCCTACGGGCAAGCCGTTCTCACCGCCAAAGACGGTAACCCAACAGGACGTCCACTGGTCGGGGTAGGCCGTTAAATCGTTCCGATTAAACGGTCGCAACACGTCGGGGAATAAACCCGCGTTTTTATCCATCACGAAATCGTCGTCGCCGTTGACGTCGAAATTGTAGGTATACTTCACGGGCACGTCTTCCACCAGCCTAAGCGTCGCATACGGTGCAAGCGTACCTGCTATCTCGATTTTACAATTGCGTAAGCGGTCCTTACTGCAAAATACCACTTGGAAATTATACCTTGCATTCGCAAAACATACACCCCTTTTCTCGCTTGTTTTCGGTTCTACGTATTTACGGATTTTCTCAATTGAGCCTACCGTTTTTAAGATAAATCTATCGTTCATTTTACCTTTCGCCTTTTTTCGTTACTTTTCATTTTCATTGCTTGTTTCAAGCACTTTTTTCTTTTCCCGCACCTGCTCTATATACATACTCGGCGTACAGGGCGGTGGTTGGTTGAGTGATTTGAACACCCGACTGAAATAATACGGACAGTCAAACCCTACCATATACGCCACCTTTTTGACGGACGTTTCCCCCTCGTCAAAAAGTAGCTTGGCTTTATGAATACGCAAACTCATAATATAATTGCTCATAGGCACGCCTACCGTCTTCATAAACAACCGCGACAAATACGCCTTATTCAAATTACAATGCTCGGCAACCAAGCTCAGAGATAAATCCACCCGCTGATAATTGCACTCGATAAACTCTTGCGCTTTTAATATGTGACTGGGCTCAACCGCCGTTTTTATCTCGGACGAGAGCGAGCTCTCCTGTAACAACGCAGAAAATACACCGTACAGTTTTGCCTTACAAATAATTTCCGCGAACTTGGGAAACTTCGCACATTCTTGTAAATTATCCGTAAACAATTTCCCTATTTTCGCGCGGTTTTTCACGTGAATCACTGGGTTTTCCGCGCTCACGCTGAGCTTAGAAAGTAGCGCGGGGATATTCGTACCCGTAAACACAAACCAACTGTATTTCCACGGATTTTTTTTATCTGGATAATATCGAATGGTATGCGACGCAATCAAAAAGAACAAATCCCCGCGTTGGAGCTTTTTCACTTCCCCGTCGTCGTATTGAATATACCCTATCCCCGACTCCACGTAATGCACGGAATAGCTCAAATAATTCTTCTCAACGGATGGCTCGCGGTTTTTTTCATACATACCCTCGCCGTACGACTCCATTTGCAGTTGCACGGACGTAAAATTCGGTACGGAAAAATTATTTTCAAATATCTCAGTTTCTTTCTTTTTCATCATTTATATATCTTGGAAAGGTTTCCACCTAAATCAGACGGAAACCTTTCTTTATTTATGCGTTATACGTAAAATCGTAGGTGAGCTTTGTCGCACTCTCGTTATGCCACGTGTCGATTGCCGTCAGCTCAATGGTATACGTTTGACCGTTTACAAGATTATACCCGTCTTTCAAGCTAATACCCGCCGTGTCTTCCGTAACCACGTAGCGAATGGGCGTCATGTAATACTCCGAGCCGATATAGATATAATTTCTATCCGTATAGTAATACTCCGTGCCGTTTACGTTTACCCTCGTAGAATTTTCTTGAATATTCGCAAAATCCGTTCTCAGCGGAGACCGAATCTTCGTAGAAGTATTGTAAAATTCCACGGGCTTGCCCGTCGTCTTATTCACGATTTGCAAACGGTAACATTCAATACCGTCCTTATCCAACGCCGAATCAAACGTAAGCACCAACCGTTTACGGTCTTCATAATAGTACGCACCGCCACCTGCATAAACCACGCGCGTATCTTCTACCGCTATCTTATGCACAGTTGCGTCGTTTGCCCAAACGGGTAAATCGGTGGTATCGTTTCTATCCTTCGTATACAGCCAAGTACTCTTATCGCCGGCACACTCAATATAACGAATGAGCTGTTTGTTCTCGTTTCCATACCCGATTTCATTGTAGAACTCACGGAGCGCTAAATTGTAGGGAAGAATACGAATTCTACCCTGTGCGTCCACTTCCACGATAGACATACCTGACGACGTAGCATTTCCTTCCCCTTGCATGGTAAGGTAATTTCTATCCGCTACGTCCGTTATCTGACAAGAATACGTCAGTGCCCCAGGGGTAAGCGTCGTAAAATCGTGTTGCATAATCGAACGGGGATGTACCACAGGGTCGTGCAAGTGCGCGCTGAAATCGACGATATTCGGATAATGCTTGAACACTTCCGTAAACTCCGTCGCACTATTCCAACCAGGCGCGCCCGATTGCGAGCCTAAAATGGTATCTTCAATCGGGTGATGGTGAAAGGTGAAAATGGGTTTCATTTCCCCCGTATCCGCCACCGCTTTATCCAATGATTCCTTTACCCATTCCATATCACATTCAGGGTCGGGCGATTCGCTATATATCGGCTCGCCGTTCTTATCCAAAATAGGATTTCCGTCTTCGTCTATTTGATAACGCACGTTGGAAACGGTAATGAAATGATACCCGTTCAAAACGGCGTGCATACCCATATCGTTCGCGGTATACATCTTATGGTCGTTTCTCGTACCGTGAATGAGCTCGTGCCCTGCCTGCAAGCAAAGGAAGGTCGTTTCCGGCAAAATATTCTTTTGCCAAGATTCCATAAACTGCTGATATTCATCCGCTTTACCGTACTCTACGTAGTCGCCGACCACCACGACCGCGTCCAGCTTATCGTATTCCTGCGTACGGGAATACGCATACGCGTCGGTGAATAAATTCTCCACGCGCTTTCTATTTTGCGCCGTGTACGTTTCAGTTACGTGCGTATCGCCAACGGCTACAAACCGCAAAACGGGCGTAAACTCGCTACCGTCCATATAATACGCCGTCGCTTGCGTCGTCTTTTCTTCTATATAATCGTTCGTTCTCTTTGCCGTTTCGCCAAGCGCGCCCGTCGCCGAACAGCCTGCCAAAACCAAACACAATACGCTGGAAAGCGCTAAGGAAATTTTTCTTCTCATTGTTTCTTTCTCCTTATCATTACTACGATTACGTTCGCCACAACCGCGACCACCGCACAACCGCCTGCAATTACCGCCAACGTGATATTATTTTCCTTTTTAGGAGCAGGTGTAACCGTCGGCGTATTTGTTTGTTCGCCTTGCGCTACGGTGATTTTATTCGTGTAGCTCGCTTCATTCCCGTCTACGTCGTGTACCGTGTAAATCAGGGTATATTCCCCAGCCTCGACCGCCGTAAACGTACCTTGCTTAGAGCGTACCGTCTTACCGCCAAATTGCACCTTTACGTCCACGGCAAGCGCGTTACCGTTACAGTCCACCGCCGTTGCGCTGGGTGCTTGGATGGTATCGTCCGTAACGTAGTTCTTTTCCAAAACCCAAGCTACGCTTAACACGGGCTTTTTGGACGCGGTAATTTGATAATATTCTTCCAGCTTACTTTCCTTTTCGGTAAGGCTTGCATATCCACTGACCGTAGTAAACTCCGTACCCACGAATTTGACACCGAACGTGCGTACCTTTTCCATCGCGTCTACGTAGCCTTGCACCACTTCGTCCGTTTGCTCGTCTTGAATTTCAGGGAGCTCGCTAATCATTTTATCCGCATACGCCTTAGGGGTATACACCTTGACGTTATCAAAAAGCATGGTACAATCGCCGTCTACTCTAAGAGCCAGTCCCGTACCGTCTTCTTCCGATTCAATCACGTCGCGCAGGAACATTTCCCCGTCGATATACAGTTCCATTAAATTATCAGCTACCTGCACGCGGTAGGTATGCGTTTCGCCGATATACAGCTCGTGATAATAATAATTGAAGATATGCATTTGCTGTTCGTCGTTGGTCAGCGCGGTGGTGTCCATATCCTTGATATGCCAGTGCTCCACGCCCTGCCCCGTTGCTTCTTCTAGCCAAATCGTATAGTTTGCAACCGACCAGTCTTGCGTATGATAGTTATCACCGCTAAAACCGCCTAAGCCCTTTTGCTTAGAATGCACGCGCACTTCGTTTGCCGAAGAGTTATCTTCCGCCACGCGGTATTTTAAGCTAATCGACGAATACAAAACGTTCGCGTCTTCCGCTCTCGTGCAGTCAAATTCCACAACGAAATTATCGCGCTCCACGGGCAACTTAATTTCCGTCGCTCCGCTTGCGTTATCTACCTTTAACACGCTTTCGCCGTTCACTTCTTCTACACCAACCGTGCTTGCGCTATCCGATTTAGTTACTACCAAATCGGCAGGCATTTGCGCAAAATCCTGCACGTACGTTTGCACTTCGTCCGCGCTTGCCACGGTGTTTTTCGCCAAGGGTGCACCGCAAACGAGTACCCCAAGCGCAAGTGCCGTCAATCCAAATAATTTCTTATTCTTCATCTTCTTTCCCCCCCATAAACGCTAACGCAATCGCGCTGATAATGCCAACGCCCGCAACCGCAAACAAGGCAATCGCAATAATTGTGCCCGTATCCATACCGCTCGGTTTTTCTATTACCCCGTCGCTTGCGGTAACGGTAAGCTTGACTTCCTTTTCCGCCAAGTTCCCGCTTTCGTCCACCGCTTTATAGCATACGGTATATTCGCCTGCCTCGCCAGCCTTAAATTCCGTACCCTTATATACCTGCTTACCGTCCTTTTTCACGATAATTTGCACGGTAGGGTTGGTATCGTAATCGGAAATTTCGGGCGTTAAATCCACCTTTTCGCCAAGCGTACAGCTATACGTTTCCGCCGTGGTAATCACGGGTGCGGAGAAATCGCCTGCCACAATCGTACGCGTCAGCGTGCCGACGTTGCCAAAGCTGTCCGTTACCTTATAGACGACCACGTACTCGCCTGCGTCTAAATAGTTGAGCTTGGTTACCTTCGTTACCACGCCGTTTGGCAGGGTAATACTTTCAATTTCGTATTGATACGTCTTTACGCTCAGCGGATTGCTCAAATACACGTCTTTAAGCAAATCAATTTGCGGTTTTGCCCCCTTTCCGTCCGTGAAATCGTAACGGAAGATAACGTCGTCCTTAAACGCCAACGTGGGTACAATCAAGTCCTGTACGGGAATGTTGGAATACTGCACTTTCGTATTGCCTACGCTATCCGCAAACCCTTCGTATTTCACCGTCAAGCTATCGTAGGTAGTCGGCGTATACGTAAATTTACCGTTTACAGCCGTAAGCTCGTTATAATTTACACCGCCGTCGCTGGAAATATATACTTTACCAGCCGTAACGGTATTACCATCCAAAACGTCGTAGCAAACGGGCGTTACGTTCACCGCTTCGTTCAAAATAGCAACGGGCGCGCTCGCGCTTACCTGCGGTGCGCTCAAATCCCAAATCTTACCCGTTTGACCTTCTCCAAAGCACAGCTCCTGACCGTTGAGCGAATAAATAGTCATATTGATATTTCTATCATACGCATCCGTAAAGCCTTCGTAACCATTGTTAACGTCATAACTAAGTTCGGGAATATCTCCATCTGTCGTAGACGCTTTTGCTACCGTCGCATCATCCGTCATCTTGGTAAACGCCACGGAAACGGTATACCCGCCCACGAAATCCTTTGCCGAAAGGGTGGCAAACGATTGCGCTTTATACGCTTCATCCGTCCAAATCACGCCGTCGTTATTCGTCAAATCACGAACGAGATAATCCTTAGTTTTACTACGGTCGGAATATAAGCCGTCCGTCATATCCGCACCGCGCGCATAGACCTTCATTTCAACGGGGTCGAAATGAATATTACTTGCATGGGGCGTAGGATATGCCCAATCCGCACTCGGCTTAGTTACCGCGTAGTTGGAAAAGCTGGTATTCGGGAGAGCGGTATAGCTTTTTAATACGTCTTCACAAGTACCGCTATCATAACGTAAACCGTAGCCGTAATATTTATTTTCGCTCGGGGACGTTACGTAATAATTATCCCCACTTACCTGTACGCGAGCCGAAGTCGTATACGCTTCGGAAAAACCAAGGCTCGTAACACCCCTATGTATATACACGGTAAACCATTGACTGGGGTTGGTAACGGAAGTGAAAGTAAACGCCACTTCTTTTACGTCCGCGTAGGGGTTATATACGTCTTCATAATAATATTCCCAGTCGTCCGTCGTAGAAAAACCTGCACACGACCAGTCATTTAATTTTGCGTCGTAGGTTTTTGCCGAATTGATGCGGAAATCCAAATCAAATTCGCCCGCCATTTTATCGTTAAAGCTAAACGACGCGCCCTCGGCATCTGCACCGCTCGCTTTACCGTTGGAGCTAATCAACAAGCCTTTCTTATCGTCCAAGCTATTCATTTGGTTATCGGTAACCGTCAATTTTGCGTTATCCGCCGTAATCAAGCCAGCGCCCGTCGCGTCTTTAAGTGCACCGCCGTTTGCCGTTTCCGTTTCCACGGGCATACCGTTAATACCGTACACGAGCATTTGCGCTACTCTTTCATACGCCGTGCCCACGCCTTCGTCGTAGCAAAGACTGCCGTTGTATTTACCAAGCGAACTATCGTAATTTTTATATCTTTCGTTAAACGTGTTCCCGTTCACCGTCGCACTAATTGATGCAAACGTCGTTTCCGTACGGGAAGTATCAATCCCTGCGTTGGCTTGCGCGGTCGCAAACGCTTGCGCAAGCTCGTTACCCGTAACGCTATTCGCCGTAACGTCCGCGTATTTCACGCTTACCATATACCCGTTTGCATAGTTTGCAAGCTCCGCCGTTTCCAAGGTATATACCGTCGTTACCATTTCAGCGGATAACCATTGATTATAGCTCTTTGCCGTGATATCACCCGTTTGCAGGTCAAAGCCGATGGAATTATAAATGGTCGCCTTTTCCCCGCCCGCTTTATCGCTACTGTAATTTGAAAAGCTCGTACCGTACAGGGGTTTTACTTTATAAGGGTCCGTACCTATCGTACTTACCCCGTTCACGGATACGTACGCGCCCGTCATATTCGCGTTAAAGGTTATGCCACCACGCATATGTAACGTGAACGTTTTCAAAGGGTCGCTAACGGACGTAAATACAATCTGCACTTCTTTTAAGTCTAAGAACGGGTTATAATCGTCTGACGCAATGGCATTCCAGTTCCCCCAATGCGTTTCCCAAGAAATACCGTTATGCTTATAGCTCGTTTTCGAGAACACGCGGAAATCCATTGAGAAATCGTCCTTTTGCATTTCCTTGACGGCAAAGCTTGCGCCTTCCGCTCCCATACCCGTCTTATCCGCTTTCATCAGCGCGCCCGTCAAGTCCTTTTCACCGCTTGTGAGCGTCGTTTCGTTCGCATTCGCATAATCGGTTAAGTAATTATAATCCTGCGTGGACGTGAAATCCTGTTCGTTATATACGAGCGTATTTCCCTTCACGCTTTCCAAGCCCACCGTTTGCCCGTTCACGCTGTAAACGAGCATTTGTGCTTCTCGTGCGTACGCCGTGCCAACGCCTGCGTCGTAGCCTAAATCGCCGATATATCTACCCGTCGCCACGTTATAGCCCGTGAATTTTTCCGAGAACGAACCGCCGTTATACGAAACCGTATAGCGTACGTCTTTGCCCGCAATATCCGCGCTCAAATCGGTAAACGTATCGCTCAAAGGTCCTGCATACCCGTCGCCCGATTGCTCGTAATTATTCCAAGCCAAGGCAAGCTCGTTACCCGTAACGTCGTTTGCCGTTACGTCCGTGTACGTTACTTTTACGGTATAGCCGTCCGTATAGTTTTCTAAATCGGTTGTGCCAAGCGTATATACCGCCTTATTATTCGCAGTGATTGTGCCCGTCGCAACATCAAAATTGACCGTATTCGGTACGGTGTTATATTCCACCCCTTGATACCAGTCCAAGTTAGAAAAGCTCGTGGAATTTAACTTCACTTCACTACTTTTCGTACCGCCGTTGACGGAAACCTGCGCGCTTACGCAATACGCATAATAACCGGTAGCGCCGTTAAAATGTACGGTAAAGCTTTGGGAACTATCGCTCACCGACGTAAACGTGAAATCCACCGCCTTTAAGTCCAAAAACGGGTTATATTCGTCCGCGGTAGTCGTACCGTAATGCGTGGTTTGTCCATAGCTCGTTTGCTTGTAAGTCGAACGCGAGAACACACGGAATTCCATCGAGAAGTTTTCCGTTTGCGTTTCCTTTATGCTAAAACTCGTGCCTTCGGCGCTCGCGCCCGTCTTGGTCGCTTTCATCAGCGTACCCGTCCGCGTCTTTTCCCCGCTTGAAAGCGTCGTTTCATTCGCATACGCGTAATCGGTCAGATAGTTATAATCTTCGGTAACCGAAAACGCACGCGCGCCGTAAACAAGCGTAACCCCGCTATCCGCACTCGCACCTTTGAGCGACACTGCCCCTGCCGTAGCCGTTACCGCACAAGCAAGCGATAACGCAAGGGTAGCCGTCTTTTTGAAAGACATTTTTCTTCTCATAATCTTCTCCTTTTACGCTTTTATCGCATACTTCGCGATAAGCGCGTTAATTTTTTGTTTAATGGACGCATGCACCGCGCCGTTTTTGGGATAGTTCAAAAGTCCTTCAATCCCCTGTTCGTGTAAAAATTCCACTACCCTTTCACGCCCGATATACCCTTCTAAGGTTTCCAAAGCGCGCAAATCCTGAAATCCTTCCGCCACCGCCTCGTAGCGTATAGAGCGGTTCACGCCGTCTGCGCTCGGATACACGATAAAGCTATCGCCCCCAGAGAAACCGTCGTTTGCGCAAGTATCTTCATACGGATTGATGCGTTTTGTGGACAGCACGGAGTTATAAAAATTGAAACCCCAATGCAAATACCCCTGCACGCCCGTTTCATATAATTGCATACCCAAAATACGCGTTCTTTGGGAGGGCATATTGATAAAACGGTTGGTAAAATACATGTTCATAGGCGAACAGCAGTTGTAAAGATACATCTCTTTAAGCTTAGCATTTCTAAATCTACCCGACGCATTCAATACGGGTACGGGAATATCCACGCTACCCTTTTCGTAAAATTCATACTCGGAAAGCGCGTCCACCGTCGGTATATCGCCTATCAAGGGTTTCACGAATTGATACAGCTCCACGTACCGCTCGATATGATTTTCCGTCGGCTCGTCAGTCAAATGGAAACGGCACTTGTCTTTCAACCCAAGCTTTTGCATAAGCTGAACGATTTCAGGGAGCAACGCCGTTAAAAATTCCTTATATTCCTTAGACGTGGACGACGTATCCCAACCGAAAATACGCTTTTCTTCGCCGTCTACGCTTGCCATAACCTTGGGGCAATATTCACCGCCCCATTGCGTAAATAAATGCGAAAATTCTATATATTCAATCCCTTTCGCCGTAACGAAACGGATAAATTTTTCTAACGCAGATAAATCGAACGCATATTCCCCGTTCACTACGCGAACGTCTACAAGCTGTACCGTTTTACGCTCCCCACCGCGCTTGGTATCTAAGGGTGGCGTAAAAATAGGCGTTAACAACATATTAAAACCACAATCGACGTACGCTTTCAAATATCGCTCGAATATATCGTAATATTCGCTTGTAAACGGCTCGACGCCGTATTCGTTAACAATCGAGTCGTAATGAAACCAGTTGGTGAGCTTAAACTTGGTCTTACAAAGCTTGGCGTCTAAAATCTCCACCGTATAGCAAAGCTCGCTAAGCGTTTCGCCCTCCTCGTCTTTCAAAACAAACGTCGTTTCAAACGTTCCCACGGGCAAATCGGTATCCGCGCAAAGGGTAACCCAAACGCTCCGCCATTGCTCGGGCGGTAAACACAGCCCGTCGCTATCGAACGGTTTAATTAAGTCGGGGTATAACCCCGGCGTTGTTTTCAAATAGTAATTATCTTGATACTTCAACGGCACGAGCGTTACCGGCACAAGCCCCACGCTTTGCACGCTGAAATAAGGCGCTAAATCGCCCCGTATCTCGATTTGATTGTATCGAAGTGAAAATTCTTCTTCGTTTCTATATACGAGCTGGAAATTCAACCGCTCGTTTTTTAATATCGTCGAAGTATATTCTGCAAAACAAGGCTCGCTTTCGGGAAATACCTTGTCAAGAGAAGATACGATTTTGGAAAGTACTCTCTTTTTCATATACTTTTATAAATTTTGCCCTGCGTGGAAAACCGAAGTTTTCCACGCAAAGCCGTCTTTCATTTTTACCTTAATCGGTAAAGAATTCCCCTGCGCCGAAATCGGTATCGTGCGCATTCAAGAAATCGGTAGAAACGGACATAATAATATCTTCTTTATCAAGTTCACAAACGTTGATTTTTAAGGTTTCATATTTTTTCATTTCCGTTCCCTCCTTATGCTAATCCTGCAAGCGATTTCAAAATCGCCAAATCCGTGTCGCCGTAACTAATGCCGTAGCTATCGTCTTCGTGGTCCACAAGCGCGCTGAGCGCAATGTCTCTCACCGTGCGGGTATTATCGTACGACTGTGCGTAAAGCACACCGCTTTCACCGCCCTTTTCAAAGCTCATATACGCCTTAGCCGACCACTTATAATCGTACATATCGTTCGTCAAATCGGTAACCGACGCCGTCATTTGCATAAATTCACCGTTTTCGTAGATATTGTCTACGCTCACTTCCTTTGCAAGCGTTTTGCTCGTTTCCACGCCGTTCTTGTCATACGTTACCGTAACTTCAAAGAAGAATTTCACGTTCGAAAGACCCGCCGTAGCCAAATTTTCGTAAACACTCTTATCCACTCTCGCCGTGAAACGGATACCTGCGTCGCCACTTGCCAGTCTTACGCTCGCACCGCCGACCATATTAAATCCGCTGTAAACGCCCGCCACCGCATATTCTTTGGTCGGCGTAACGTTTCCTACGCTATCGGCAAAGCCTTCGTATTTCACGAAATATTCTTTCACCGCAACGCTCGGCGTATACAAATACTTGTTCTCAGCATTCTTTTCCACTTCCGTCCAAGATGCTTTGTTATCCGTCGAAACGTAAACCTTGCCGTAGCCGTTTTCGGGAATGGTATCGCCGTCAATTACGTCAAAGTACAAGGGCGTAATATCGTTTTCCACGAACGCGCTCATCTTGGTAGGCGCGCTCAAATTCGCGCTTTCCGTATCCGTAATCTTACTGCCAACCGAACCGAAATTCGTACCGTTGAGCGAGTAAATGGTCATATTGATATTTCTATCGTACGGCGTATCGAACGCAACGTAGCCGTTGGTATGGTCATATAACAATTCAGGAATATCGGTTTCCGCCGTAGACGCTTTCGCAACCGTTTCATCACTCGTTATAGAAGTGAATTGAACGGAAACGGTGTAACCGCCTGCAAAATCTTCGGGACAAAGCGTTTTCCAAACCTGTTTCCAGTATACTTCTTTACCCCAAGCAACACCGTCGTTATTCGTCAAATCACGAACGAGATAATCTTTCGTTTCCGTACGGTCGGTATATAAATCGCTTTCCACAAGCGCACCGCCTGCATAGACCTTCATTTCCACGGGGTCGAAACGAATACTGTTTGCATAAGGCGTAGGATGTTTCCAAGCCCAGTTTTGAGAAGGTCCTTTCGTTACCGCATAGTTAGAAAAGCTCGTATTCCAAAGCGTCGTCCATTTATACGGACTATTATACGTTTCATTATTATAGGATAAGCCGTAACCGTATACCAAATTTTGGTTTGCGTCAGCAGTGGCATACGTATCACCGCTCACCCGTACGCGTGCTTGTGCGCCATAGGAATAACTTTGCGCTTCAAAATCGCCCGAAGAGATATATACGGTAAACCACTTGCTCGTATCCGTCTTCGACGTAAAGGTAAACGCTACTTCTCTAACGTCCGCATAAGGATTTGCAACGTCAGAAGAATAATATTTATTATCACTCAACATTGCCGTACCCCAGCCTTCTACTTTCGATTGATACGTCTTTTCGCTCGTTACACGGAAATCCATCTCGAATTCGCCGTTCATTGTATCGTTGAAATAGAAATACGCACCTTCCGCATCATCACCGCTCGCCTTGCCTTCCGAAGTAATCAACAAACCGTTGTTGCCGTCTAATTTGTTCGTTTGATTATCTTTCGCCGTAAGCTTTTCATTTTGTACGGTAATTAAAGAGCTTGCTTTCACTTCCGTCTTACCAGCCGTGTCTTCAACAACAACCGATTGACCGTTGACGCTGTAAACAAGCATTTGTGCATTTCTATCGTACGCCTCGCCTACGCCTTCGCTATAACCCATATTCGGTCCATATCTATTGCCTGCATAATCAGCGAATCCATTAGCCGATTCATGGTATTTATATTCTTTACCCTGCACATTCGTTAAATCAATGCCCGAAAGTTTTGTAGGGCTAAGACCTTGCTCTACTTCCCTTGCATTGAACGCGGCCGCAAGCTCGTTACCCGTCGAATCGTTCGCCGTTACGTCCGAATAGGTTACCTTTACGGTATAACCGTCCGCGTACTTTGCAAGCGCAGACGCGTCAAGCGTTTGAATCGTCGTACCGTTGACCGCAACCACACCCAAAGTTTTATTAAACGTTACGCTATTATAATTCGTCGTTTCCTGTCCGTCGGAATAATCCTTTGCATTAAAGTTCGAGAAACTCGTACCTGCAATCGCCGTCGGATACATACTCGTTTGACTTCCAACGTACGCGGTAACGCCATACGCCTTGTAATTTTCCGAACCACGGACGAACAGAGAAACGCTTTGCGTAGTATCGCTTACCGACGTAAAGGTAAATTGTACTTCCTTTAAGTCAAGGAACGGGTTATATTCGTCCGCCTGCATACCCGCAACGCTCGCATTATAATGCGTGCTTGTTCTATAACAGTCGTGCTTATACGTCGTTTGCGAGAACACGCGGAAATCTATCGAGAAATCGCTCGTTTGCGTTTCTTGAACGACAAAGCTTGCGCCTTCAGCTCCCGTACCCGTCTTGTTCGCCTTGATAAGCATACCCGTCATGGTTTTTTCCGCGTCCCTCAGCGTCGTTTCATTCGCATAGGCGTAATCAAGATACTTATAATTTGCGGTAGTGGTAAAAATATCACTGTCGCAAACGAGCGTTACCCCGTTTTCCGCCGTAACGTTAGAAAGAAACTTTACGCCAAGCGAAGTACAGCAAGTCGCGGCTGTGAGTAAGGCGCAAACGGCAACATTGCGAATTACTCTGTTCTTTGAGTTACTTTGTTTCATTTTTCTAAGTCCTCCTTATAAAAATTTTCTTATTTTACCTCGGTTTTCACCGATTGAAACCTAATTGTACCAACCTTACTGTGCATAGACCGCCGAAATATACAAGGTTACCCCTTCGCCGAGCGCTTTTGCCCAGTCGTTACAATACACGCTAATATAATCTTCCTTCATAGGCACTTTTGCGTTGACGGAAAGCTCGATTTTCGTCCACTCGTTGGGGGTTAAATAGCCATTCGCTTTTTCGTCGCTCCAAGCCCCGAAGTTGATTTTATCCTTACCTGCATACTCCAAATAAATATAGAAGGTATACTTACTCGTAGCGTTGGCAAACGGCAATAACGGTTTAATACCGCCGTCCCACGCGCCTTGGTTTAAGGACACTTTCAGCGAACCTGCTTCGGTTCCGTACTTTTTCTCCGTCGTATATTCTACGCTTGCGTTCGTCGTCGCTACTTGATACTTACCAAGCGGGGTATCCAGCCACAACGCTTTACTCGTATCCGCGTTTAAGGAATATTTTTGGGATAATTTTTCCTTGATTTCATTCCCGAACGCCGTCGCATTCGTCAAACGGTAACGCTTGGCAGGCGACAAGGCTTGGAACGCTTCGTAAGCCTCGACAAAGAGCGGACTTTCTTCAAATTCGTTTGCAGGAATATCCGCACTAATCACTTCGCCCAGCTTTTGATTGACTTCGCTAAACGAAAGACCCTTTTTAGCATACATAGAAGTCATATAAAAGGTAACGCCAGACACCCAGTTCATATACGATTCGCTTTCGCCGTAGAAATACAAGGTCGCACCGTTGACCGTTCTATTGTTCGTCTTAAAGGTAAGCTCCACCCATTCGCCCGTAGGAATCGACGTACGCGCGTCGTATGCTTTACATACAAGGTTACGCCCAGCGAGCGGTTCTACGTAAATACCGAACGAAATTTCCGAATACACCGAATCGCTATCGTCGTCCAAATCGTTGGTGGAGAAATTGTCCCCCGTAATCGGGTAATCGAGCGTCAAAGAAACACCCCAGCAATCCCCCGCTTTTACCTTGCTACTACCCGTTTCAGAGTATCCGCTCAAATCGCAAGATTTGCTTGCGTCGTAGCTCAACAAACCGCTACTGTCCTTACTTGTAAACTGTTTCGCACCCAGCGCGCTATCCGCATAAACGAGCTTGTTTTCTTCACGCACAAACGAATTGTCTGCCGTATTTTCCAAATACAGTTTATCTAAAATCCCTTCCGCGTCGATACCCATGTTAATGAGCGCGTTCTTTTCCGATTGTGTAAAGCTCGCCCAAACGCGCGTGAGCATTGTCCAGCGCGCCTGCTTTTCCGCCGTGGAAATATCCGACAAGGTCAAAAGATTCGTTCTAAATTCGCCGATGGTAACACTTGGAATATAATAAATATCCGAGAAATAATACTCGTCCGCCCCCGAACGGCTCGCACTCGTTGATAAGAATTCAAACTTCAAATCGCCCAAATCCTTCATAGCGTTATCAACCTTTAATTCATAGCTGATATTACTAAAATCTTTGGCGTTGAGCCATACTTCCGTCCAGCGGTTGGGGAATAAGCTCACCGTATACCCCTCGCCGATTTTCAAGGTCTTACTCATAGCCGACGTATTCTTGACGTAGAAATACATACCGCGCATTTGAGAAATATCTTCTTGATACAAATTCTTTAAGCGGAAATAGTTACTCCACGACGCCGTCGTATGTTCGCCCGTCGCCGTTACCTTTAACGAGCCCGTTTCGTCGCCGTATTTTTCCTCCGCCGTCAGCTCTACGTTCAAGCCAAAGCACGTTTGTACCTGCTCTAAGCCGTAGACGGACGAAAAGCTGGCAAGTTTTTCGTAATTTTTACCGTCCGCCGACGAGTCCACGTAAATTTCCTTTACCGCTTGATTGCCAAAGCTATCGCTTGCGGAAAGTCTGATTTTGGATACACCCACTTCCAAGGGTTTATAATTATCGAGCAAAATTTCCGTTGCCGTATCGCCGACAATCAGTTCTGCCGTCGGCTCGATATACCCTGCGTACGCGTCGTACGCGCTCACGTTGCCAAACGCCACTTTCTCCCCCTTTTTTACGAAAAATACTTCCTTTTCCGTCGAAATTTCAGGGGCTTTCGTATCCGCTACTTTAATGGTAATCGCGCCCTTATCCCCGTCCACGTCCACGGTATAACCGCCGATATCGTCCACGAAAAAGCCGTTTTGCGATACTGCCACTACTTCGCCCTTGCTGTTTTTTACGGTATATTCGCTCAGTCCGCGCGGGAGCGAAAACCGTTCGCCGTATTCCGCGGTATATTCCGCCGTCGTCTTATCCGAGCAAGCGCCGAACGCGCCTGCAAACGCCGTGATACAACCTGCAATCAGCAGTCCTTTCATCATTTTCTTCTTATTCATACCGCAAATCGTCCAAATAAACTTTTACATTTTTTGTGCTTTCCGTCGTATCGACTGTAACGACGAGCTGGGTAAGCTTGGTGATATCCACCTTACCTGCTTGCACGCTGAGCGTTTGCCACGCACCGCCAACCACCGCAAAGCTTTGCGTGGTGGTATTCGTACCGTCCGAAAGCGTAATATTGACGTTCTTTGTATCGGCGTTTGCCAAGTATGCGTCTACGAGAATATTACTTCCCGTAGGAATACCCGAAAGCAATTCCCCGTAAATTTGCACACCGCCACCGTTTGCCGTCGCCTTTTGCGTACCTGCACTTCGGCTTGCTTGCGTACCGCTATACGGCATTGTTTCCAAACACAACGCACCGCCCGTTTGCGAAAAATCACCGTTCGCGCTGTAATACGCGTTCACCGCAGGCACGGGCGTATAGCTTACAAGGTTACAGTAATCCAAATCGCTTTCCTTATTAAAGGAAAGAATTTTACCGTTTTCTTCCTTTGCTACGGTTGCTTTTGCACCGCCTTTGCCAAGCTCCGCCACGAAATTATCCAAATAATACGTTTCGTTCATACTCTTACCGACAAACACCAAACGATACCTACTTACGAGCTTGGTCGCGTTTTCATAGAACAACCCGTTCAAAGGAAAGGTCAGATTATTCCAGTTTTCCTTTTCCAAATCGCGCATACTCGAAAACATTACGTTGCCTTCCGTATCCACCGCGTATAACACCGCTTTCGTCGCATACGCGTTGGCGTTATAAATATCCACGCTAAACGCGTCTACCTTAGCAAGCTGATTATATTCGCTCTTTGGCAGAAACACCAAATTCGCCACCACGTTATCCGCATAGTCTTCGCCCGTTGCGGTAGAAGTTACAATCCAGCCTTCCGTCGCAATCGCGGACGTACGCGTTAAAGTAAATTTCATACTGGCCGAGCCGTCGGTGATATACTTCGCGTCCGTATTCACGTCGAACGCACCCACCGCGCCGTCCAAAAAGACGGTGCGCAGTTCGTCGTAGCTTTCAAAACCGTTAATTTGCGCCGTGGCGCTTTCTTCCTTTTTACAGGAAGGAAACGCCAAACAGCTAATCGCCAAAATTGTAGCTAAGATTTTTTTCATCACGCACTCCTTTTCGTATACACGATATTCGAGATAAGAAGTACCGCGTCCGCATACAGCGACGACGTATTCGTGCTTTCGTCAAACTTCACGTTCGAGAATTGTACGGACAGCACGGTCGGCGTACCGTTAAGCGCGCTTGCCGATTTATATACGTTCGTACATACCACTTCGAGCGTTTCCCCAGCTTTCACGCGGAACGTATCTACCGCTATACCCAGCTTGGTTTGCGGTGTATTGCCTGCAATACGTACCGTGAAATCTCTCGTATCCGACGAAGTGTTTTGAATGGTAAACTTCACCGTTTGAAGCTCGGTAAGCGCAATCGAGAATACGTCCTTACCAAAGTCTACGCGCGGTACGAAGTTTTGCATTTCCTGCGCGTTACCGCCCTTGGACACAAGCTTTAACGAAACGCCGTCTTCGCTTGCCGAAACTTCCGAGCCTTCGCTTGCGCTAATTACGGACAGTTTCGTCGTCAAATCGGAAATCATTTCGCTTTCGCCGAGCGAATCGGAGAACGCATATTCCTGACCGTCGCAAACCACTTTAATATCCAAGCTATTCAAGCTCGCTACGCTAAACGACTTGATAAATTTCAAACCGTCGCCACAAACCGCGCCCGTAAGCTTTTCGCCGTTGAAATACACGTCCGCGCCTGCCTTTGCATAGAAGGTAGCATCCGTATTTCCATTCGCGCCTGCATTCGTTTCATAATAGAAATCCGCCTTGTGCGCCAAAACGGCTTTCTTGGCTAAATTTTCTCTCGCCTTGAACAGCACGCTATCGTCCGTCGTATAATACACGCCCGTGAACAAATCCCCGTACGCAAGCGCCATAACGTCGTCCACGGACGGCGTCTTTTCCATACCGTATTTCACCGCCAAACGGTCTAACTCGTCTTGATAGGTGCAAAGCAGGTTATAATCTTCCTGACCGTCGCGGAGCGCGTCCAACCGCAAGCTCCCAAACGGCGTTTTGGAGTTATACCCTTTCCCAGGATAGAACAAGAACCCGTCGCCGTTGAACGACTGACTGCCATAGTAAAATCTCGACGGCTCGCCGTATACGTCCGTAGGCGTATTGCCTGCGTCCGTTGCGAGCGAATACAAATTGACCGCCCAGTACAAATATCCGTCAATATCGTACGCCTTTTGCGTCCAACGCATCACGCGCGACCCGATTAAATAATCGTCGATATGGTGCGAGGGATACGGGTATTGCGGTTGCATACAGGTATAGAACCATTGCTCGCCACCAGGGGTATTTGCCCTATGCTCGCTGTATTTCAAACGGTTAATCGCCGTTTCGTAGTACTGCACGGGCGGACAGTAGGTATGAATGGTATCCCCCCAGTAATCCACGTCGGGAGAAGTAACGATACTCGGCACGTTCAAGCTCTCTTTGAGCGCAAGCGCAAACTCGCTATTCACCCCACCGTCGTACTCGGCAAAGAAATCTTCCGAAACGAGCTTTTCCCAAACTTGGTCCTTCGCCGATTGAATTTGCAGGGAAATAACCCCCATTCTATCGTCCACTTCTTCCTTACCTACCTGCGGTTCGTCGAAGGGATAGAATACCGCCTTTTCCAAGTACAGCTTAACGGGCGTACTGTTGGACGCCAACAAATACAAATAGTCGAAAAGCACCGAATCCATGGTATACCAAGACTTAGGCGTGGGCAGTTCAAACGTCGTAAAATTCGGGTTATCCCAATACGAGTCCACCGTCGCTAAGAAATTATCAAAATCATAGGTATTCGGGAGCATACCGCCACAAGATTTATATTCGTTCAAAAGAGTGTCGTAGTACGTTTTATACATCTCGTCGCTGTTGTCCATTTCCCCCCAAAGGAGCTGACCTTGCTCAATCCCAAACCACGTTTTACCGTAGCATTTGGAAATATCAATATCCCACACTTCCACGCTCACGGGTATTTGATACGTTTGCTTATCCGCTTTGAGTGTAAACGTACCCGTATATACCCCTGCTTTCGCGTCTTTCCCTGCGGTAAATTCCACCGTCAAGCCTTGATTTTGCCCGTCGGCTATCTTATTTTCACCGTACTCGATGCAAGTCGCCATCGGGAGCAACATATCGGGCGTATACCCCGTGGGATACGCTTCGTTTCTATTCCCCGACGTCTTTTGGCGCACGTTGATATACTTTTGCACGTTAATATCAATATTATCCAAGCCGAATTTCGTACCGTCGGCAAGCGACAAATCGCTCTCGATAAGCTCGAACGCACCTACGTCCCCTTGCGCCGTCAAAATCAGCTGACCGCTCTCCGTTTCGCCCTTTGCAAGCTGTACGTTTATGTTCGCGTCCCCGCTTACAAAATCGGTATCGCTTTGCATTATTTTTAAGGTAGAATAAGCGGAACGGATTTGCACGCTTCCGTCCGCTTCCTTTTTACAGGCAGAAAGACCTATCGCCGACGCCGTACAAAACAGCGCCGTCGATAATGCAAGTACTCTCTTTCCGTTCTTCATATTAGCCTCCTCTCTTTACACCTGCCGTCGTACAAATGGTATCCCATTGGTCTCTATACAATTTAATACGGTAATCATAGAACCCTTGTGCCGTCATATAGGTAGGCTCGGTATGTGCTACGGAAAACGCTTGAATCATGGTCGTACCCGTCCAGTTATACGCCAGCGTAACGCCACCGATAGCGAACAAGGGGTCTTTACCGCCTTCCATCGACGCCGTTTTTGAAGTAGAAACGCGCTTATATACGTCTTTCATGAACTCGTTCATAGCAGGCGCGGTTACAGAGTCGTTCAAATAATCGAATTCGTACGGTTGCGTACAGCCGTAGGTCGCTTTCGTGAAAATACGTTGACCTTCGTCGCTCACCATATAATGTAAGAAGTCCTTTGCCACGTCCTTTTTATCGCTGTATACGGGAATGTAACCGATATGCCCGAACGTCCAAGAATATACGGTGTTTCTTGCCTCGCTCAAACGGTTGAAATCGTTTGCAGAAACGCCGTCATAGCTCGTTTGACCGTTATCAATCGCCTTAATCACTTCGCGGAGCATACTATCCGTCATATATGCCGTACCGTTTCTGTATTCCAGCTTTTCTACAATGGACGAAATAATCGGCGTTTTCATCATACCAAGGTTCACTTGAGACGCGTCGTAGTTCGCTTCCATTTCTCTTTGAATCCACGCGCCGTTGGGTTGCATACAAACCTTATAGCTCTTATCGATAATATGCGTTTGCGCTTCGGTGAACGTCAATTCGTTACATTCGCTATCCATAAACCCGTTTTCGGTGCAAAGCATTTGATAAAGTACTTCGTACGTTTCCAAAATACCCTGATAGCTCAAAACTTCCGGCTCGTATCTCGTACCCGACGGAGTATATCCAGCCCAGAACCCTTCCATAACTTCGTGCCCTTCGTATTGCGTTACCCAGTCTTCTACAAGCACCGTCAAATAGCTATCCGCATACGAATCCACAAACGGTATCAAGCCTTTCCCCTTAGCGTCGCTCGCCACTTCAAGCATGTGGTCGGTCGTCAAAGGCACTTCCAAATTATTTTCCGCAAAAATATCCTTGTTGTAAAGAATACCAAGCGCGTCCTGTACCCAAGGCACGGTGTATTGCTTGGAAACGCCGTCCTTTTCCATACTAATCGCCTCTAAAATGTCGGGGCGGATTTTATCCACGATTTTCTTACCGTTATCGTACGGGTTTTCCGACTTAAAGAAATCGGTTAAATCTTCAATCAAGCAATCGTAATACGTACCGCCTACCGATTGACCGCGTTGCATATAATCGTACATAGCGTCACGCGCAAAATAAATATCGACGTCCGTTTCCCCCGATTCCAGCTGGTCGGTAAATTTCTTATCTTCGTTACCCGCCGCCGCTTCAATGGAAATTTCCACTTCGGGGTGATGCGCTTTATACCCCTCCGCCAAATCGTACAGCCATTGCACGCCGTAGCCTGCGTTCAGCGACGTAATTTGGAGCGTATCCGCATCGTCGCCACACCCTGCAAGCCCTGCGCAAAGCGAGCCTGTCAAAGTACCTGCCAAAAGCAAAGAAACAATTTTTTTCGTTTTCATAATCCACCTTCCGTGATTTTATTTTTTTATTTTTATATATATTTCCGCAACGAATTGCATAGCAATTCCTTTCACGGCGTTAGCCTTTCAAACCGCCTGCATATACCTTTTGCATAATGGTATTTTGGAACGCCAAGAACAGCACGACGATAGGAATCAAAGAGATGAGCACGCCTGCAAAGTACACGGGCTGATTTGCCGTATATTTCATCTTCTCGTTATACGCCCAAAGCCCCGACGAGAGCGTGGGCATCTTACCAAGGTACAAAAGGGGCGTCATATAATCGTTCCAAGACCCGATAAACGCGGTAATGACGATAGCGGTAATGGACGGTAACGCCATCGGGAGCATAATTTGGAAGAACACTCTAAAATGCCCTGCGCCGTCAATAAACGCCGCTTCGGAATATTCTCTGGATACCCCCTCAAAGAACGAGTGAATAACGATAAAGTTAAATCCAAAGCCCCCTGCCGTCGATAATAAGTACAGCCACGAGTTGGTAAAGTTGAGCTGTTTGAGCAAGCGATAGTTCGCAGGCAACGAGCCGTAGATAGGAATAATCATTACGAACAGCGCAAGCGCGTACAAGAAATTCTTAATTTTGAAATCGTACTTAGAAATCGCGTACGCCAAGAACGTCGAAGACATAATCCCAAAAAAGGTCGTACCGCCTGCAAACAAAATGGAATTGACGGTCATATCCCAGAAAGTATTTCTATTCAACTCCAAGGTATTGATAGCCGTCACGTAATTTTCAAACTTGGGCTTTTTGGGAATACTCACCATATTCTTCATAAATTCCGCACCGCTCCCTTTGAGCGAACCGTTAAAACAGAACGCCAGCGGTAAAATGATATAAACGGAATAGAGCACGAATATTACGAACACCGCGATATAAACGGCTTTTTCTTTTTTCGTCATTTTCAACATATCGCTATCCCCCTTACATTTCTACCGCTTCCATGGTATTGCCAAGGAACTTTTTCACGCCGAGCGAAATAGGAAGACCTATCGCGGTTAAAAGTATACCGATTGTCGCAGGATAATAATACTCGCCCGAATAATATACCTGTGCGTAAATCCAGTAGGAAAGCGTACTCGCCTTTAACCCCTCTGCACCGTCTTCAAGGAACAACATAATCGCACCCGACGCGCTGAACATACCCACGAACGCAAAGGTAATCAGCGTAGACAGCGTCGGCCAAATCAGCGGAATGACGATTTTGAAAATTTCTGTACCCATTTGACAGCCGTCGATTTTCGCCGCTTCTAAAATGCTACCGTCGATATGGTTCATAGCACCGCCGAACAAAATAATATTTCCGCCGAACGAAGTCAAAATGGTATACATTAAAATGGTATCGAACGCCGTTTCCGAAGAAGATAACAACGCCTTGGGCGTTCCCCCAAACGATTTGATAATCATACCCAAAGGACCGCTCGTTCTAATCAAATAGGTAAACAATACGACGTAAATAGACGCCGAAACGAGCGACGGTATGTAAAAGATAAACCGATACGCTTTATACCCCCAAATCTTCTTGAAAAAGAAATAACAAAGGAGCAAGGATATAGGCAAGGTAATGAGCAAATTCGTCAAAAAGAATATCATGGTATTCTTCATAGACATCCAAAAGGTAGAGCTCGCCGACGTAATATCCCCCCAAAGCCTTGTGAAGTTATAAAAACCCCAATACACTTCCAAACCTTTATTATATTGAAAGGCCATCAAAATCGAATCGAAATTTACGTACAACCAAAAAATCAAGAAATTCGAAATCGGAACGGACAAAACCGTGCATAAAAACACCGTTCTACCCACGTCCTTTTTCTTTCTTTTCTCAGTCAATTCCATTCAATCACCTCGTTCGTTTTTTTGGACAAAAAAGATTCTCGCCCATTGTCGAAAATATTATATCATATATTTTTACCTATTTCCATAGACATTTTTTTGAAAAACCTGTAATCTTTTGACTTGTTTCAAATGGAGTTTTTTGACAAAAAACCTGTAAAATTTTGACATTCAAAAAACGCTTGACTTTTATATTTTTATCTTTTATAATCGAATTATGGAAAACATTACGACGATACATTTCAATATGAATTCGCTCATATCGGACATCATTGTTTGCGGAGCTGGGTATCAGCAATACACGAGCTTAGAGGCAAAAATGAACGTAAATCCGTTTGAGAACAGCGGGTACGGTGCATACAGGCGGTACTCGTTGCATCTCGTTGTGTCGGGACAAGGTGAATACACGATTAAGGGGAAAACGTACTATTTGAAAAAGGGGCAAATGTTTGCGCTATTTCCCAACGACACGGCGGTATACTTTCCCAACAAACGGTATCCTTGGAAATATTACTGGATTGATTTTATCGGGGTCAAATGCGAACAAATTCTATCGCAAATGGGGTTTACCCCCGACACGCCCATTTTAGACACGAACGACTCGTATAAATTTTTGGAGCGGTTGTTTTTATCCAACATCACGACCTGTAAAAACAACCCGAAAATTGCGGACATTCACGCTATTTCCACCATTTTGCAAATTTATTGCGAGCTGGTCAAAAAGAAAACGCCCGCCTTACAACCGGATAAAAAGGCGGACGGTTACGCCAAAAAAGCCATGGCGTATATACAAAAAAATTATCCAAATCCCAACTTAAACTTAAAGCTGGTATCGGCACATCTCAACATCAACGAGGCGTATTTATCTCGGCTCTTCCGCGCCGATTTGAACATCAATTTCGTCGACTATCTAACCAAGGTACGCATACTTTCGGCAGTCAATTTGATTGACGAGGGCAATAAAGTGGTCAGCGAAATTGCCACGGCGGTAGGATTTTCCGACCCCTACTATTTTTCCAAAGTATTCAAAAAATACAACGGCATTTCTCCGCGTGAGCAAATTCATATAGCGCAACAAAAAAACGCTGAAAAACAATCGGAAAACAAAGAAGAATAAGAAAAAGCCGTTCGCGATAACGCGAACGGCTTTTTTATGTAACGATTATCTCAATACAACGATTTCACCCGTTTTTCTCGACTGTTCCGACGCCAACGCCAGCAAATGGCTTTCGACGGAATTTTCCAGCGACGTTCCGCTTTCCGCCTCCCCGATTAGGGAGAGATAGAACGCGTTTATCACACCGCTATCCCCACCGCCGTGCCCGAACGAATCGCGCGCGTCTTCGGCAATAATATCCGCACTTTTGAGCACCTGCAATTCTTGCCCGAACGGTTGAATTTCTAAAATTTCTTCATCTTCTTTCAAACGGATTTCCCCGTGAACGCAATGGAAGGTCATTCTTCTGCCCATATTCTGCGTAAACGCGGTCATGGTCAAATCCGCTTTCACGCCGTTTTCAAAGAGAATGGAAACGGACTGATTATCCACGACGTTGTTATCGCAATCGAACACGCATCTTCCGTACCCGCTCGTTTCATACGCCTTTCTTAACGCGTCCTCCGTATGTGGAACTTGACTACAAATCACGTTATACGGCCAAGTATTTTCAGGACAGCCGTCCTTTTTCCAGTTGGTAATATAACAATTTTCCGCGCTGTAAACGCAGGAGCGTATATGCGGACAATCCTGACAGCGCGCCGTCGCGTCTTGGGGCTTGTTTTGCGCGTTAAAATAAGTCAAATCCCCCACCGAATATACTCTTTTACCCTTAGACGACGCGTAATATTGCAACAAATCCAAATCATGGCAACACTTTTGCATAATCATAGGCGACGTTTCACTATCGTTTCGCCAGTTTCCGCGCACGAAACTGTGCGCTTGGTGCCAGTAGCCCACCTGTTCGATACTCTCTATCCGCACGAGCTTTCCAAGCACACCGCTATCCAAAATCTTTTTCACGCGCACGAACATAGGCGCATAGCGCAGTACGTGGCAAACGACCACTTCTCCGCCGTATTTCTTATGCGCGTCAAGTAATGCGTCCAGCTCTTCTTTGACGGGCGAAATAGGTTTTTCCAAGAGCACGGAATACCCCAGCTCCAACGCACGAATACACATACGCACGTGGTCCCTATCCTGCGTCGCCAGCACGAGCACGTCGCTCCGTTTTTTTTCAAAAAATTCGTACTCGTCTAAAAAACAATTTTCCCTTTTTACGCCGAAATTGTTACTCCAAATATCCAGCTTTTCGCTATCCGTATCACAAAGCGCCACAATCTCCCATTTGTTAGGCATTTTTTGCATTGTCCGCCCGTACGCAAACGCTCCGCGCGAACCGCAACCGATAATCGAAACGGTAAATTTTTTATCCATGATTTATCTCCTTTCTCTTTTCGTTTATTATATCACAAACGATAATCAAAGTCCATATCTATATTTGCGAAAATATTTATTTTTCTTGTTTGGATTATATCCTTTCAAAGCAAGGCAAAGTAAACCTATCCGCCGAAACTTCCACTTCCTTACCGCCACAAATCATACTACCGTTAGGCAGGTATTTCCAACGCCCCTTAGGCAGTCGAACGGTAAGCGTTTCCACGCCCTCTTTTACAATCGGCGCAACCAAATATTTCTCGCCCAGCATAAAGCAATCGTTTACGAGCGCAAAATTTTCATTCGGGAACTCGTATTCCAATGGTCTTACAATCGGGTCGCCGTTTTCTTCGCATTCCGCAATCGTCTTTTCAAAATATTCCCCAAGCTCTATGCGCAAGCCTGCGTATTTTTTCACCGCACTACGTAACTTTTCAGGCACTTTTTCCGACCAAAGCTCCAACGAAAACTGCATACAGGGCATCATAGACGCGCACGCACAAGCACGCAAGAAAAGCTCTTCCTTCGCCTGATAATCTATCGCGTTACCTTCCGCGCCCTGACCACCACCTACCATATCGGCACAGCAGTAGATATAACCGCTCATTCCCGCCTGCAACATATCGGGCACGAGCGCCCCCAGACCCTCTCTATGATGCCAGTTGCTCCGCTTATCGCAAAGCCGTTGAATAACCCCTTCACCGCCCATACCTACGCAAGCACGGAGCTCGGACAATTCATACTTAGACGCAAGCTGAGCATACAACAAGCTTTGTCCGTTGGGGGTGGTCGGCGCAAAGGTCAAATCGTCGTGTTTATAATAAAACGCGTCGCCTGCGTCAAACTTAAACCCGTCCACACCCAGCTTCATAAGCTCGTCTAATTTCTCCTCAAAAAACCTGCGCGCCGTCGGCGACGTCAAATCGTATACCGCGCTATTACCGTCCCACCACTCGCGAATGGCAATTTTACCGTCCTTTTCGCGCACGAACGCGTCCGTATCTTTCAGCTTTTCAAAGGTAGACGTGCCTTCGTTGACGAACGGGCTTACCCAAAGCATTACTTCAAAGCCCAGCTCGTGCAACCGCGCGAGCATTTTTTTCGGATTTGTAAAAGTATCCTTAAAGGTTAATTCCCCAAAATCAATTTCCCACCAAGCGTCGATAATAAACGTACCCACGGGCATACCGCTTTTGACGATAGTTTCCGCATATTCCAAAATTTTCTCTTCGCTCGGCTCTTTCAAGCAATGCATCCAAGTACAGTATTGCGGTTTGGTCATAAGATTTTTATGTACCGCTCTCGTCTACACGCAATGCTTTTGATACCCAGCGCGGAACGCACCGCGCAAATTTTCATATCCGCTTTGAAAATCCACTTCGCCCGTCAGCGCACTAAACCGCATCACGCCCTTTTTTACGGTCAAAACAAACTCCCCGTCCACGTAAATATATCTACCCAAGCTACTCGTAAACAACCCGTTTACTTGGTTATACGTTTCGTTCACTATGCAATCGAGCGTATAATCACTTTGTTCGTTTAAGGGCATATCCACGCCGTCCATCACAGCTCCGCCCCACCAAACTTCGCCTTTTTCCATTGCACAAGTAAATTCTTTTTGCATCATACACCGCCTATGTTTTCATACGAACATTATACCACCGACACCGCGTATTTACAATGGTTATTTTTGACAAATACCTAAAATTCTTTGACAAAAAAACCAAGCCTTTCCGCTTGGTTTTACTCTTTTGTCAACGCCTGAAACAGCGCACTCTTTTCCCTTTCAAAATCCCCGTACACCGACGGCAACTGCTTTCTATCCAACCGCAAATCGCAAACAATTTTCCCGTCCTTAATCACCACGACGCGGTGTGCAAGCGCCACCGCTTCGTCAATATCGTGGGTAACGAGCACGCTCGTCGGTTTTTTCGCCGTCCAAAGCGTAGCAAATACTTCGTACAGCTTCTCTTTCAAAGCAATATCCAAGGACGAAAACGGCTCGTCTAAGAGCAACAACTCCGCGCCCGATAAAAAGGCGCGCGCAAAGCTAATCCTTTGCTTTTCGCCCCCCGAGAGGTAACGCGCTTTTTGATATTTATACGCCGAAAGCCCGATACTTTCTAACATACCGTCCACTTCGCTTTCCTTTGCGCCTGCGTAAATCAAATTTTGCATCACCGTCAAATGCGGAATCAGTCTTGGCTCTTGAAAAATATACCCCACCTTTTCCGTATTTCCGAGAATTTCCCCGTCCCACGCGGTGAGCCCTGCCAACGCGCGCAAAAGCGTGGTCTTTCCCACACCCGACGGACCGAGAATACACAAAATCTCCCCTTTCTCTATCCGCAGGGAAAACTCTTCAAACACCACCTTTTCCCCGTATCGCTTATTTCCGCTTATCACGATTTCGCTCATCTTCCGCTCCTTTCCATCACGCCTGCGAGTATCTCGCCCAAGCTCTCCAACAGCAAGCCGAGCACCGCGCAAACACCCACGAGCGCAAACAGCAACGGCATATCCAAATACGCTTTCGCGTCCTGCATAAACCCGCCAAGGCTCAAATACGTTCCTGCAAGCACTTCCGCGGAAACGACCAGCTTTAATCCAAGCCCCAAGCTCGCGCTACATTCTCTCACCGCTTGGGGTGCAACGGACGGTAAATACAACTGAAAAATTCGTCTTTTCACGGGCACTTTATATACCCTGCTCATTTCAATCAAATCCCTATCCACGCCCGTAAGTAGCGTATAAAACGCGGTATACAGCGTTGGAAACAGCGTTAAAAACGCCACGACGACGGGTGCAACGCGCGCGCTCGTCCAAACGAGAATAATCAAGAGTACGGCAAGCGTCGGCACGGCGCGAAATACCGCTATCCACGGCGCAATGATACGCGCAAAGGTGGGTAACAGGTACGAAACGACCGCCAAAACCACTGCCAAAACGAGCGAAATTAAAAACGCGCATACCACGCGTACAAAGCTCGTCCAAAACGCACGCCAAAAGCCACCGCTTACGAGCAATTTCCCCAAGCTTTTCATACAATCGGAAAAAGCAGGCACGACCAGCTCGTTCCCTGCCATCACCCAAGCGAGCAGATACAGCCCGACGAACAGCGCCACCGTCAATAGCCCGACTATGCAGTTTTTCCAAACCCTTTGCACGCTATTTCTTACTCCCAAAAAAAGTTTTCGCTCAAAGTCGAAACCGCCTGCTCGTCCACCCCTTTGAGCCCAAGCAAATACGCGTTAATTTGTTCCTTACAAACGCTCGCAGGCGCATATCGGAGCGAACACCCCGCTATCGCCGTGGGCGTGAGCAACGGTGCTTTCAAAGTCGTTTGATAACCGCTATCTTCCAAATGCGAACTGACCGCCGACACGAGCGTTTCCGCGCTTGCCGTATTCGCCCAAGCCACGCTTTCTCGAACCTTTTTCAAAAAATCCTTCGTCCACGCGTCGTGCTCGTCCAAAAAACTGCTTTTCGCCACTAAAACGGCTTGGGGATACCCTAAATTCCCCTGCTCGTCCGCTCCGTAAAGCGCCTGTAAATCGCCAACGACATAAAATCCTTTACTCGATACCGCACTCACGGCAGGCTGAGCCAAAATAAAACAATCCGCGTCCACTACGCTAATCTCGGACGCGCTCGAAATCCCTTTCAAATTGACCTTTTCCGCGCTTTTTTCCACGCCCCCCGTAAGCTCTTGATACGGAATATCCGCACTTTTTAAGATACTCTTAAAGGTGAGCCCGGGGACTTGTTTTATTTGCAAAACCCCTACCGTTTTTCCCTTTAACAAATGCAAATTCTCCTGCGTAAAGGTAGGCGCTTGCATTTTCGACACCATAAACAAGTTGCCGTGCGTTACGGTCGCCAACAGCTTGTATTTTTCCCCCGAGCCCAGAAGTTTACTCGACGCGGTTACGGGCAATACGCAAAAATCGGCGTTATCTTCGTCCTTGTCAGCCGTTACTTTCGTTTGAATGAGCGCAGGATTGACAACCCGATAAAAAACGCCGTCGTCTTCGCTGTCTTCGCTCATCAATTTCGCAAACGCCAAGCTGGGCGCACCGTCAGGCATATACACGCCCACTTCTCCCAGCTCTTTATCCTTTTTACAACCGCCGAATACCCCCAAACTAAGGCTCAGCGCCAACAATATCGCAACCCTTTTCATCTATGCACTCTCCCACAAATTACGCTACCCGCATATTACGATTTCCGACAAAACAATTCATTATTCGTCGCATACCTGCATACCCCGTTTTTCGTCGAAACCGCCCGTTTCCCGTCGATTGCACCAACGGGCATATTTAGCCTGACAAAAAATAAACCTTACAAGGCTCAACTCTTATCAGGCGCCGTTAAAAACCGCCACCAAGCGGTGGATAGGCAAACCGCGCTCCACCCATTTTTGCTCGTACTCGGTAACGATATTCCACTCAGGATTACCGTTTTCGTGCAAATTAAAAGTAACTTCTTCCAAAGCAAAACCGCACGCGGTAAATTCTTCTATGGAAAACTCAAAAAAATCCCTGTCGTCCGTCTTTTGAATAATTTTACCGCCCTTTTTCAAAAGCTTTTTATACATTTCCAAGAAATTACGGTGCGTCAGTCTTTGCGTCGCGTACCCAAGCTTAGGCAACGGCGTAGAAAAATTCAAATAAATGCAATCTAAGCTATTTTCGGGAATATAGCAAGGCAAACATTCGGCGCGAATATTCAAAAACTTTATATTCTTCGCCCCGTCCGCCTTGACCGCTTCAAGCGGTGTCAAAATCACGTTACTCATCTTTTCGAGCGCCAAAAAATTCCACTTAGGCTGTTGCTTTGCCAAAGCGCGCACGAAACCGCCTTTACCGCAACCGATTTCTAGCGCGACGGGATTGTTATTTCCAAACGCCTTTTCAAAATCAATCCACGCTCGGAAATTTTCCACCGCTTCTTTCATATTCAAAATCCCGTTCGTACCCTGCGCCAAGAGCAAATCTTCACAAGCCTCCATACGCGCTTCAAAATTCCGTTTTTTTCTCATTCTCATAGACATATTATACCTTCTTACGCCAAAACGCCCGCCAAAAACGGCAGGCGCAAGCGTTATAATATTTTATTTTCTACCCGTACTACCGAAACCGCCTTCCCCGCGCACGGTATCGCTCAATACTTCCACTTCGTCAAATTCCACCTTCAAAAGGGGCGCAACGACGAGCTGAGCCACTCTTTCCCCAGCGAAAACGCTCTGTTCCACCTTAGAATGATTATGGAGCGCGACCATCACTTCTCCGCGATAATCGGCGTCCACGACGCCCACCTTATTCGCAGGCGCAAGACCGCGCTTAGACGCAAGTCCGCTCCGCGCATAAATGAGCCCCGCATACCCTACGGGAATTTCCATTGCAAGCCCCGTATGAATAAGACGCGTTTCGCTAGGCGGAATGACACATTCTTCCACGGCGTACAAATCCGCACCTGCGGAAAATTCCGAACCGTAAGTAGGAACAACGGCGTTTTCGTGTAATTTTTTTATAGCAACTGTCGGCATAAAAACTCCTTTTTTCGGCAAACCGCACCCGAAAACAACTTTTTTCCGCTTTATTATACCAAAACCGCAAAAAAAAAGCAAGCGCATAATACGCCTACTCACAATTTTTATCATTATCCCGTACACGGTATCCCCGTTTTAACAAAAACAGGAGCACCGAAAGGCACTCCCATTTTTCCATTACACGTAGGTAGAAATATAATCGTACAAAGGCGCGTAATATTCTCCTAAATAAGTGGGCGCAACCGCGTCCGCCTTATACGCCGTAAAGCGTTCCTGCGCGTTGGTATACGTAGACATATACGCGTCGCGCACCTGATAAAACCGTTCTTCCATCGTCAGCGCATAATTGGGAGTATACGGAAGATTATTCGTTTCCGTACTCTCCGATTTTGACGAAAACCGCAAATAAAACAAGAGCGATTCCCGCAAATTTTCCACTTCCAAATCATGCTGAGCCTGTAATTTTTCCGCTTGTAATTTCCAAATATTTGAAAAGAAAATCCCGTTATCCACCAAGCGGTGCTTTTCCTTTAACAAAGCTTCTTCTAAATCAGCGTCCAGCTTATTCTTTTTCAGCTGAGCCGACTTGACTTCCAACAGCTGTTCTTCCGTCAATAGCGCGTATTGACTATCGGTATAAGAAATAATATCAATCGTCATCTTCTTACTTCACTCCTTTTAAGCGTACCAGCTCTACTTCCACACTCCGCACAATCGCACCCGTTTCCAAGCAAATGGACAGCGAAAAATTTTCCCCACGCATAGGCAAACGCATATCCGCAAACCCCTTATCTATTACAAGTACCGCCTGCTTTTTGCGTAAACCGTTGGAAATTTCCACGGTAATATTTCCACTACCGACAAAGCGAATACGCTTTATCGTTTTCATACCTTCCACGCTGAAATTATAATCTTTTACGACAAACGAACGCTGTTCTCCGCTCGGCAAATCGCAATTTTCGCGCAAAGCATACAAGCTTGCGTTATAATGCATAATACTGTGACCGCGCAGGTTGCACAAATCTTTCGCCACAAACGATATATACCCCTGTTCACTCTCCCCGTGCACGGTAATATCCGTCTTTTGATTTTCCGCGTTATAAAATTGTAACAAATAATACCCGTCGCTTACCGCCGACTTACACTTTTGATTTTCTTCTTTGGGAAAGATAGGCAAATTCCGACACACTTCGCGCACGGATTTACCGTCGTACACGCACATACCCGTTCTCGTCAAGAAAAAAATCTTATTTCCGCAGGCACACATAGTATCCTGAAAAATAAACGCTCCACCGTACACCACCGTTTCCACTTGAAACTCCCGTGCCGAGCCCGCAGGCGTAAGCTTAGAAATCCCAAACTCGTAAAAAATGATAACGCTATCTCCAAACGCCACCAAACCGACAATTTTCCCCGCCTCTCTCGGCAACGAAATGCGCCCGCTATCGTCCACGCTTTCCGAAACCGACTTAGGCTCTAACGGCGCGCTATACCCGATAGTAAACGGCTCCAAGGCAAAAAACAAACGGTCTTTAAGCTGACACACGATAGGCATTGCGCTCTTTATCTCCGTTCTCGTTATCCCTTCCGCTTTCGTATAAAACATAACCCCGTCGTGCCCAACGAACGCCGTTCTTATCACCCCGTCGCCGTCGATAATATTTATCGGCTTCATTCTACCCCAAAACCCTTGCAAACCCTTAAAGGTAAGCTCTTCTTCGCTATAGGTAAACGCCGTACCCGTTCTCGTCACACAACCAAGCTGGTCGGTATAGCTCCCGTCGTCGTTCTTTTGCGTATAATATAAATACGCTTCGACGTCCGGCATAGACTTTGGAAGTACGTAAGGCGTACCGTCCGCGCGCAAATAATAAGTACACCCCAAACCGCCCCTTAATACGCCGTCGTGGCAATCGCAGTTTTTGCTCTCGCTCGCCACGAGTGCACCCTTATTATCGCTTTCAAAAAGCGCAAAGCTGTTATAAACGATTATATCTTTTTGCATATCCGCACAAAACGCAGATTTTTCTCTTCTTAGCATCACACCCACCTACGCGAAGACATCACCTTAGCAGGATTTGCGCGGTAGGACGCCCTAATCGCTTCCTTATATTTTTTATCCCAAACGGACGCTTCTTCAAACATACCGCTCGCCAGCGAATACTCACAAGCAATGCCGTACGCAAACAACCGCACGGACGCATACGCCTTAAAATCGCTCTCGTCCGAGATACTCTTTTCCTTAGGCGCGTACGCATAGGTTATCGTAATCTCACCCGCTTGCGTTTTCAAATACTCGGGAAAAATCTTAAACGGCAACGAATTTCCGTTACAGTCCACGATTTTGACAATCTTAGACACAGCGTTGGAAAACTCGGTAAAATAAACCGCGCCCGTGTCCGTTTTGATTTTTTCTTCCGCCAACAGCGGTAAATAATCGAGTGCAAGTTCGTTTTCCACCAGATTAAAACAGCGCACCAAATTTTCAGTGAGCCGTTCGCCGTCCGTCGAAGTCCCGTCCAAAAACGCCTGCACCTCGTCCGCAAGGCCAAGCTCCGTCGCCGAAGCCAAAACAATCTCCACAACCGTCATAATACAATCTCCTTTTGAAAAAATTATACGCCCGAGCGCGCATATCGTCCGCTCGGGCGCACCCTACTTACCAGCCGTAGCCTACGCTACGCACTCTTACTTTTCAACAATCCCCGAAAGCATACCTTGCGCGCAGGGTTTTTCGCACATAAGCTCGGCGTATTTCACAAGCGTAGCCGTGTATACGGGCTTATTAGGCACTTGTTTCAAAATCTTACCGTCCTCGCCTTCCAACCACTTCCAATCGCAAAGCTGATTAATCTTAAACGCGTCGGTATTGAGAAGATACATCGTCCCAACGGGGCAGAATCTATCGGCAACGACGGGAATACCGTTAAAGGTTACCGCCTTGTATCCGCCAGCAAGCTCTACGCTCGGCATCATCACCTTAAATTCTCTGTAATACTCGGCAAGCGCGCGTTTTACGCCCCAAGAACAAACGATAAAGTTGACCTTTTCCCCCGAGCGTTCTTCGATACTATCGATAGCCTTTTGAATAATCGATTCGCTGATTTCCCCAACCGCGGTTTTCTTATACGGCTTTAAGAGATACTTATTCGTTCTGTCCACGCCGTATAAATTATCGTCGCCGAAAATCGCACCAAGACCGGTAATTTCGTTATCCATAGAATCATGTACGTACACGTAATCCCCAGGATTCACGTTTTCACCGATATTTTTATCGAACACAACGGTATCTTCGCCGTGTTTCACGCAAAGCACTTTTACTCCGCTTGCACCTTCAACCGGTTTACCATCCGCCGTATAAAAATCCACGAACATACCTTCCATAACGTATTTCAAAGTATCCAGCGCCAGCGTATTTTCCGTGTCAACCCCCGTAATCATCGCAATGTTCGCCGTACCGTCGCCGTAGAGCATTCTACCGAAATTCAAAGACGCGCTTTTAATGAGCGTTTGCATTTCGTCGTTCAAAATATTCACGAACGCGCCTTCGTCGCTTGCGGACGCGCGGAGCGCCTTATCCGAAATTTCAATGGTACCGTACAGGTTTTTCAAGGTAGAAGTAAATACCACCTTTTCCGCTTCACTCGCCGTAGGGAGCGCACCCGTTTCCGTACCGGCGCTAATACCACCGCTCATACCCAAACGCACGAGCTTTTTCACATCCTTGCCCACGACGTTCGCGGACGTTTTTTGTATTTGTGCAAGCAAAGGATTCGCCTTTAAGTCCAACGCCTCCGTAACCGCATCCAAGTAAAAAGATTTCAAAGCATTATCAGCCGTTTGAATAGTAATCATAAATAAAATTCTCCTTTTTCATCATTGTTTTTTGAAATAGCGTAAAGCCATACCGCCCGCCTCGTCAATACTTTTTGCTTTCAAAGGGGGAGAGGCAAGCGTACTCGCTCCACCGCGCATCAACGGCGCGTTGACTTTACCGAGCGAAGATAAATACTCCCCAATAATTCTAAGTCTGACGTTTTCGTCGCGACTTACACGCTGATACAAATCGTCCGAAGAAACCGCGACGGCAGGCTCGCGACCTAACCCGACGGTAGCGTCCCTCTCCAAGCCCAATGCCGTTTCCGCGCTCGTTTCTAAGACACCTTCTTCGCTCGTGGGCATACCCGTATCCCCACTGCTACCGAGCGTACGCTCCTTTTTGATAAGCGGTTCTAATGCATTATTCTCTTCGCCTTCCCCGCGGTTTTCCCCGCCCTGTTCCAGCTCGGATACAAACTCGTCAAACGCGCGTTCTTCCACCTTTTTCAGCTCCGCCTTTTTACGGAGCTTTTCCGCTCCGCTTTGTTCTTCGCCTTTTTCCGTTTGCGCATTAAAATTCTCCGCCTGTCTTTCCAGCTCCTTTAACCTTTGACTGCGCCTTGTAAATTCCGCCTGTAAAGAGCCGTACGCCTTTGCAAGGGCGTCCACGTCCTTAAACTTTCCGAGCACCGACAAAGCCTCTTGATTATGCGCCACCGCGCCGTTTGCCTTCGCAATCTCTTCCGTACTCGCCGTTTCCACGCCAACGTTCTCCTTTTCTTCCACCATTTTTTACATCTCCTTTTTTTGATTTTCCAAAGCGATTTTATGCGCTCGAATATGCGCCGAAAACCGCTCCTTAATTTCCTGTTTCTTCGTTGATTTTTTAAGCTCGGACGAAAGCAAATACCGCGTATGCTCGGTAATATGCAAGCTATGCTCGTCATACTCGTCCACCGCCACTTCTACGCTTTTAAGTTCGTAATTTTCTTCACTCGCCTTTGCGATATGGAGCGCGGATATATCCCGCGCGTTTTCAAAGCTCCCAAAGCCGAACGCGTCCAAAATACGGTTCTTATTTACCGTAGAAATTTTCCCGTCGTCGTCTGTAAACAATCCTGCCTCATACAATTTCAATACCGTTTCTCTCTTCTCGTCGGGCGTTTCCGCATCTTCCGTTTCAAATTGCACGTCGTTCACCGACAAGTCCGTCGCATTAAAATACTTCACCTGTATCTGCTTATTTTCCCCCGTGAGCGTCATCAGCCGAGCCGAGCCTGCAAATTCACGGTACAAGCGTAAAATTTGTCTACCCACTTCCTTGAGCGCGCTTTCCATACTCTTCAATGTCGCCGACAATCTCGTTTCGTCCTGTGCAAGCAACAGCTGTAACCCCGTCGCGCTCGTAACCCTTGACGGCGTAGAATTTTGCGACAAATCACTCACACCGCTAATGAGCGCAAATTCCTTTTCCAGCCATTCTTCTTCCACGGAAAACTCCGCAGGCAAGCTCCCCGTATCCAGCATTTCAGGCGCTTTTCCGCCCTGACGGTACACGAGAATTTTCCCAGGCTGTAACCCGTCCTCAGCCAGCTCGTCAATATCCACCGAACCGTCCTCCACCGTCAAAACGCCCATGGAAAGCCTATTTAAGAACTCGTGTTTACGGTTCCGCACGGCGTTATACGCCCGTTGCACGGGAATTAACCTATCCACGATACTCGCCCCGAAAAACGCACTCGGCAGTCGCATACAATCCTGCTTCACGAACGGGAACACGCGCTCGCTCCGCTCGCCGTTTATATACGGTAACGCGCCCGTATACAACAGCTTACCGCCCGCCACGATTTCCAGTTTTCCATCGGGAAATTTTCCGCTCGGTCTTTGGTAGCGTTCAATGAGAATAACGCCCACCTTTTCCGCCGTAGCGCGCATACCCACGCTTTCTAAGGGCAATTTCCCCGCGCTCGGCTCGCTATACCCCGTCAAAGTCAGCTCGGACATCTCCACGCCCTGCACCTCCACGCCAAACCGTTCGTACACTTCGTCCACGGTAACGGCGCGAGCGTGAATTAAACTTCCCAGCTCCTCCACGCTCTCCACACTAAGCTTATCGGGATATATCTCAAAGGGCGACACGGCAGTTACGCTCACTTCCCCCTCGTACACGGGTGCGCCGTTCTCGTCCACGGCAACCTGTCTACCCCCTTTCTCGTCCCAAGCAACCTTAAAAAATCCGCTACCGCACACCTCCGCCCAAACGGTTACCTTCGACACCGTTTCCGAAAAACGGATACGCTCCTGCGCATAACGGAGCACACCGGTAGCCAGCTTGGACGCTTTCACGTCCGCGTCCTCGTCCGAAAAGGCACGCACGCTCAGCTTCGGTCTAAGCTTTTCCAGCTTAGCAATGCGCGCCTCCACCATCGGCGCAATGTGATTAAACACCCTTCTCGATTGCCAATAAAAGCGTTCGTCCTCCTTTTGCACACCGCCAAAGGGCGACACGTCGCAATACTGGTTACCGCTGTAAAAATTCATATTCAACAGCCAACCGCTCTCCAAGCTTCTCCGCTCCTCCCGTCTACGCTCGAAATCCTCGGTAATCTCCTTAGCTCGCTTCGCGTCCGCCTTCGCCTTTGCGACCGCCTTTTCCCTTTCGGAAAGTCCTAATTCGTCCAACATTTTCTATCTCCTTTTACGATTTTTTCACTACCCGCTTACGCGGTTTCGCTCTCTTTTTCACGGCAGGCTTACTTTCTTCATCTCGTACCTGCTCACCACCTTTTTCCGTTTTCTTCTTCACAACCCGCTTTTTTACCGTCGCCGTTTGTTCGCTCTTTAACAGCTTTAACAACCTTTGCTTTTCCCTTTCTAATTCCTCGTCGGAAAGCCCCGCAATCGAGCTCCCGCTCTCGCTTAACAGTAGCTGTACCGCTTTCAAATCAGGTGGCACGTCCTTTTTAATACGCTTGCGCTTGGTGAGCTTCAATTCTCCGTCCACTTCGGCAAACTCCTCCGTAACCTCGGCAACCTTAAACCCCAGCGCCACCTTCAAGAGCGTCTTAGACAGCTCCTCGCCCGTATCCTTCTTTTCCAAAATACCGCCTCCTTTTATTTTCTTCTCGCCAATTTCCGCATCAAACTCTCTTTATCCCTTTGTACCGCGCTTTTTTCCATAACCAAAGGCAACTTTTTCGGCTTGGACATCAAATAATACCTAAGCTCGTCAAGCGCGTGGTCGTCCGCCTTTCTCGGCACGTCCCCGCTCCCCCAAAAATACCCTTTCAGTTCTCGGATTAAATGCGTACACCCCTTAAAAATATACAAATTCGGCAAACCGTTCTTTTGATTTAGATAACTTTTCACGCGCGCAATCCCCGAAAACAAATCCTTGTTCACGTCGGGATTGACCAATATTCCGCGCTCGTAAAACAGGTCGGCAACACTTTTCACGCTCGCCAAGGTCCGTTGCTTAGACGCGCTGTCAATCAGCGCGCAAATGCGCCCCCGCGAATCCCTGTACCAGCCCAACCTATCGCACACTTCTTTGAGCTTTTCCGCGTGATAATCCACGTCCTTACCCGCCTCGTAATGCTCGGCAATCACGTACACGTTCTCGTCAAAATCCACGGCGTACCAGTGCGCAGACAGCGGATTGTTCAGCCCAGGGTCAATGGAAATAGTATCCTGCCATTCCTTGGGCACGGCAAACGGCTCAATCACGTGTACCCTTTCGTCAAATTCAGGGTATACCAGACCTTCGGCACTCGCAAATCGACCGCTACGGCGCGCCTGCAAGCTCTCCTCGTCCATACACGCTTCCATCGCGGAAATTTCCGCGCCGTCGAGATAGGGATTATCGCTCCATTCCATAAACTCGTACCAAACCTCTTTATCGTTAAAACGGTTGAGATAAATATCGTTATAGATAAAGGTCAAGCCCTTTAAGGGCGTCATTGTCCCGAACAAATCCCCCTTTTTATCGAGCACGCGCATACGACATTCCAAATAAATATCCTTAGGCGGTTCTTCGTCAAACCACACGAAATCGAGCGAAGTCCCTTGAAACTTTTCCCTACCTTGGTCGCAACTTTTGAATCCAATCACGGAAATACCGCCGAACACGTTTTTCACGCGGATAAAATCAATCACACCGCCCTCCGGCGCGTCCTTTCTACCGCTGAGCATCACGATTTCGTCAATCCAGTCCTTGCGCAGATAATGCAAAAGCTTCTTTTGCGCGACGTCCCTTTGCACCTGCTGAGAAAGGGAAACCACCCACCCCTGCGTATCCCTACGGTTTTCGCGATAGGGGTGCACCCCCCTTGCCATATACACACATTCCACCGCCCCACATTCCGTTTTCCCCGAACGGTTACCGCCGAAGACCCAGCGGTTGCGTTTATCGCACTTATGAAAAGCAAGCTGTTTTTGGTGCACCTTATCGCCCGTATTGTATAACGCCAAAAAATCCCCCTCGCGCCGTTTTTTTTGCTCCGCCTCAATTTGTTGAATTTTTTCTACAAGAACTCTCATTATCCACCCCAAACAGGCAAAATTTTTCCTTTCCCTATACGCTATAATCAAAATTATGAAAAAGTATATGCTTTCTTTGTTGACAATTCTATTCTATCTTTTGTGTGCGTTCACACCCTTACCCGTCCAAAGCTCCAAAGCGGACGGGACGGCGTCTTACGCCTGCGTGCTCGAAGAAAACACCTTTTTCTATACCGCGCGCGACGAAAAGCAAGGACTTTTTCTTCTCCCCAAGACCTATTTCGTCAAAGTCTTGGAAACCGCACCCGACTTTTGTAAAGTGGAATATCTCTACGACACGGCGGAGCTTAAAAAAGTAGTCGGCTACGCCAAAACCGCTCAGCTCACCTTCGTCGATTACACCCCCAGCGTTCCCTATCTTGAACACCTTTTTCAGGTTGATTACCTGTTAGATAGCGACGATACGGACAACGCCTTTCATAAAATCACGGTAACCTGCGCTTATTACGGCGACTACAAAATCGGCTCGAAAACCTACTGCTACGTCCTTCGTGGCGACGAGTTCGGCTATATCCCCAAACCGGACACGCTCGACTACCCACAAAGCACGGAATACGCCGACCGTCTTGCCCCCACTCTCTCCACGGACGAACCGCAAACGGAAGAACCGACGAGCAAAACCAGCCCCGCGCTCATTGCCATTTTAATCGCTTTGTGCCTGCTCGTACCCATACTCTCCGCGCTCGTCTTAAAACCGCCCAAACGACCGCCGTACGATACGGACGATTAACACCCTAGCCACCGCCGTTCACTTTTAGAGAGCGAGTTATCCCTTTTTTCGCAAACGAACTTATAATTTTTTTGAAATAACTCGTCGTCTGCAAAATCCCTTAAAAAAATTTCTTCGCTCACCCCTTCGCGCTCCAACATCATACCGACCTTATCGGAAATCCTTCTAAGCCTACGGAAATATTTACTGTCGCTCCATTGCCCGTAGCCACTCTCCTTTTCCGCACCGAGCGTCGTCCTTTTTATCTTCCGTTCCTTACCGAAATAGCGAATGGCAATGAGCGTTCTTTCCACGAGCGACAATTTATCCAGCACCCGTTCCACGCAAGCTTTGAGCCACGCAAAATTTTGTTTTTTGATAATCTCGTTTGCGATATACAAAATATTTTCTTCCGCCGAGCGCGCACTCCGATAAGAAAGCAACGCACAATTTTCAATATGCTGGGCATAATCCGCCTCGATATTTTTCATTAGCGGATACGCATACAGCACCGCTTTCGTATAATTTTTCATACCCTTCACCTCTCTATACGAAATTTATTTTTAGTATTCTCTTTAGTATTTCAAATCCGCTTTCATCCTACCGCAAACCCCACTTCCCGTTCGCGTTGCCATTATTACATACTTTGGCAAATTTTCAAGTCCACCCTTTCACTTTTTTGGGAAAAATCCGAACATTTGTTCGTATTTGTGTATAGTATAGCACGCTAAATATGACAGCGCTATGCCACTTTACCAAAATTTTCCAAAAAAAATACGCGTATGTAAGCAAAAAACTTTTTTACGCGGATTTATTGCTTTTTTTCCACGACTGTGGTATAATAAAAGTGTATGAGTAAATTTTTTGGAAAAAGGGCAATAGGGCTTTTATCCACTACCGCTTTACTTTCAGCGGTAGCAGGCGTTTGCGCGCTTGAAAGCCCCCAAACGGCAAGCGCCGACGGGCTTTCAGATACGCTGATTGCGCCCACTTCCTACGAGCAATATTTGTCCTTAGACGAGCCTACCGCTCTTGCGGTTTCCGAGCGCCACACGGCGATTGCGGATAAAAATTTTCTCTATATTTACGATAGAAACGAAAATGAATATACGAAATACGAGCACGGCAACGGCGCGCCCGAATCGCATATTAAAAAATTACAATTCGACGACAACGGCACGCTGTACTTTTTAGACGGCTCGACGAGCACGAATTTTTATACCTTCAACGTGGAAACGAGCGCGGAAACGCGTTTAGATTTTGCATGCGGTACCTTCGTCATCAACGGCAACGATTTATATTTCACAAATTCCACGGAAGATTTATATTACGCCGATTTAGCCGTCGATACGCCCACTTCTATCGCCTTGCATTACAGCGCCGTTTCTTCCCTTGCCTTTTGGAACAGCGAGCTGTACTTTATACAAGCTAAACTGAATTTAACAAAAATCAATCCAAAATCGGGCGAACAATCCACGCACACACACATAAAAATGTTCACGAATAACATCTCGTCGATTGCGATTGCAAACGGCGTACTCGGTTGCACGACCGACAACGGCGATTTTTCCACCTACGCCCTGCCCTGTCGCGACGAAACGAGCGCAAGCTTTACAATAGAAAACGGCAACTTTACCGCCCTTTCGGCGTTTGGTGACAAGCTGTACGCCGTACAAACGGCGCGTGGCGTTATCAAAGAGTACGATACGACGGCGAAAAATTTTACCGACTTTGAAATTTGTGCCAACTCTTCCGCACCCAACCGCTTAGACGGTGCAAAAGCTCTTTGTTTATCGCATAGTCGCCTGTTTATCGCGGACAATCAAAACGCGCGCCTTAGCGTTTACGATACGCAAGCGGACGAATTCACAAGCGCAATCCCCGCAAGGATTGCTCCGCAATTTATAAGCGCGGACGAAAACGCGTTATTGACGGCAGACCAAACGCAGGCGGTATTATATAGCGTAAACAGCGACGACTTCGGCTCGCCGAGCGAGATTTTTACCGACTTTGAAGGGGAAATCACCGGCGTAGCCAGCGTATACGGCAAGCATTATTTGGTTACTAAGGACAACTATTTTTACAAATTCGAGAAAAACGAGCAAGGCGCTTGGACGAGAACGGAAATCCACAAAGCGTCGTCCACCCGTTATCCGTCTACGCTCACCGCGGACGCTTACGGTAATTTATATATTCAGCACGGTTTAACCGTGTACGCCTTTACGGAAACGGAATTTATAGACGAGAACGCGAACGGAAACGCAGTTTTCGACGGCTTGCCCGCGCAAACGCAGGCAATCGCGGTGGATTACGAGCGGAATATCTATGCTCTGAGCGAAAACAAGATTTACTGCAACGACAATCCCACCCCCGTTGATTTTTCAGCTCCGCAGGTTTACGCGCAAAGCGTTACAACCAACGCGTTCGCATTTAGCATTGAAGAAAACGAAACGTATCTTCTTTGCGACGAAAATTATATCGTATCTTCGGCGCGGTTAAGCTTACCGACAGTCAAGCAAATCCCCGTAGAAAATGTAGACGAAGACATTTTCAGCGAACAAAGCGCAACCGTTTCCGTCGTACAAACGCACGAAAACGCACTCTTTATCGCCTTCGACTTAAACGCACTTCCCGAAAAAACGCATTTCCCGTATTTGTATACGGAACGGAAAACCCAACCGCAAACGGTCTTGAAAATAGGTAGCGCGGACAAATACGCATTGATTGCGGTATTCAACGAAACGCAAAACAAATACGACACCTATCTCGTATTAAATTCCGCTTGCAAGGTTTTGGAAACCAACGAATATTCCAAGACCTACGAAACGCCCCAAACGTCGTATATCACAAACGACGTATACCTTTATAAATTCCCCTATTTAACGGAGCTTTTGACGGTAACGCGCCTGCAAAGAAACGCCCAAATTCAGTTGCTTGGCGAAGTCAATAAGCTGGATAACGAATATTATCATATCTCGTACACGGACGAAACGGGCACGAAAAAGACGGGTTACGTTCCCAAGAGCTACACGAGCGAAATCGACGGTGCAACGCCTGAGAGCGAAGAAATCATCTACGGCGCAAAAAAGAGCAACGGCGACGCGGTATGGCGACTTGCCTATTTGATTTTAGGCTTTGCGCTCGTATGTATTCTCGTGGATTATTTAATTATAAGAAAGAAAAATAATAAATTTTGAAAAAGGAGCGACACTATGGACAATCTAAGTAGTAACGGCGTAATACCTCTAAATTCGGCCATAAGGTCGCTTTGCGCACTTTTATAGCCGTAAACGGCGGTAATACGCTACCACAAAAGGACAACGTAGAACAGGTAGAGTATTATGGAAAAGGAACTTTTTGAATTTTTAACGGCGCAGGACTACGTCAACGCCGTAGCACTCGTAAACAAATATACGCCCGAACAGCTTTCGGACGTATTACAGGAAATGGAAAAAGCGGATATTCCCGCGCTTTGTCGGGAAATTGACAGCGACCTGCTTGCCGACGCGCTTTTACTGTTACCCCCTGCCTTGCAGGAAGACGTCATCAACGGTCTTCGCGACGACGAGCTGGAAAAGGTATTTGAAGAAATGTCCGTCGACGAAACGGTGGACATTATCGAAGAAATGCCACAAGAAATCGTGCGTAGAATCGCGGAAAGCGAAGAAATCGTTCAACTGCTTACCGACCGCAATTTCAGCGTCTTAAAACCCCTCGTTTCTTCTATGAACGGCATTGACCTTGCCAAGGTATTCGAGCAGATTGAAAACGAGAGCGATATCCCCGTCTTATTCCGCATTTTACCCAAGGATTTGGCGTCCGAAACGTTCGTCGAAATGGATAGCGACTTAAAGGAACGGCTTATTCACAAGCTCAACGATAGAGAGCTCCGCGCCGTTATGGACGAGCTTTTCTTAGACGATACGGTCGACTTAATCGAAGAAATGCCGGCGAGCGTGGTCAAACGCGTGTTGGCGCAAAGCGACAGCGAAACGCGCGCGTATATCAATGAAATTTTGAAATACCCCAAAGACAGCGCGGGCAGTATTATGACGATTGAGTTCGTCTCGCTCAAACCGACCATGACGGTAGACGACGCGTTTGAAAAAATACGCAAAACGGCGATTGACAAGGAAACCATTTATACCTGCTACGTAACCGACCCGACGAATAAGCTTATCGGCTTGGTTACGGCAAAGGATTTAATGCTAGCCAAAAAGAGTGCGCCGATTGCGGACATTATGAACGAGAACGTCATTTACGCGCATACCGAAGAAGACAAAGAAACAGTTGCACGAATGATTTCCGACTACGGCTTTTTAGCGCTCCCTATCGTAGATAGAGAAACAAGGCTGGTCGGTATCGTTACGGTAGACGACGCCATGGTCGTCCTGCAATCGGAAAACACCGAAGATATTGCGAAAATGTCGGCGGTAACGCCCACGGATAAACCGTATCTAAAAACGAGCATTTGGCGCATTTGTATCAACCGCCTGCCGTGGCTTTTACTGCTTTTGCTCTCGTCCACCTTTTCAGGACTGATTATTTCCGCGAACGAGCATACCTTAAATATGCCTATTTACGGTATCGTTTTGACGGCGTGTATGCCTATGCTAATGGGTACGGGCGGTAACGCAGGCTCGCAAGCGTCGGCAATGATTATTCGTGGGCTCGCTATCGGCGAAGTAGACTTTTCCGATTTTTGGAAAGTCGTATGGAAAGAAGTGCGCGTATCCTTTCTTCTCGGCTCTATTTTGTCCGTCGCTTGCTTTACCAAAGTAATGCTGGTTGACAAATTATACGCGGTGGCAAACGGCACGCTCGTTGGACTGGTCATTTCCCTGTCCATGTGCGTAACGATAGTGATTGCAAAATTAATCGGTGCAATGCTCCCCCTGCTTGCCAAAAAATTGCGCTTAGACCCTGCTGTCGTCGCGTCGCCTTTTATCACGACGATTGTCGACGTACTGTCCTTGACCGTCTATTGCGCATTCGCGGTTGCCATGCTGGGCACTTTATAAATAAAACTGATACGAAAAAAGACGAGATTTTCATCTCGTCTTTTTTGTTTTTATAACAAGCCAAGCTGGTAAAAATGCGGAGAGTGCGTCTAATTTTTGCAAAACACGCGGTTTTGCTCGACGCGCGCATACAAGTATACTTGTAACCTCTGAGCCAAGCGATAAAAACACGTAGATACGAGCAGTTCAAGGAGCCTTGAAGGCGCGTGCAAATAGCACGTAACTGAAAGGCGACGAAGAAATGCGAAGTATATACGCGTTTTTATATAATGGATAGATACCTGCCCCCATCGTCTGGCAACACTATCACAATATTTTTATCTTTCCATTCTTCCTGTTTCCCAAGCTCGATTGCCGAAGATAATACCGCGCCCGACGAAATTCCTGCAAAAATCCCTTCGAGAGTTCCAAGCTCGCGCATCATAGAAATCGCGTCGTCGTCCGTTACCGTAAGCACGCTATCGTACACGCCTATATCCAGCACCTTGGGCACGAAATTCGCGCCGATACCTTGAATACCGTGCGCGCCCGATTTGCCCTTGGACAGCAGGGGCGAAGACGCAGGCTCTACCGCGTAAACCTTAACGCCTGCAATTCTTTCTTTGAGATACTTCCCTACGCCCGTAATCGTACCGCCCGTGCCGACGCCCGCCAAAAACGCGTCCACATTTCCGTCCAAAGCGTCGTAAATTTCCGGCGCGGTCGTTTCGTAATGCGCCTTGGGGTTGGCAGGATTATCAAACTGCCCTGCAATGACGGCGTTCGGCGTTTTAGCACATAACTCGTTGGCATTATCCACCGCGCCCTGCATACCTTTCGTTCCGTCCGTCAAAATCACCTTAGCTCCGTAAGCGGAAATGAGCTTTCTACGCTCGATAGACATAGTATCGGGCATAACGATAACCGCCTGATAGCCACGCGACGCGCAAACGAGCGCAAGTCCTACACCCGTATTCCCCGAAGTGGGCTCAATCACCGTTCCACCCTTTTTCAGCGCACCGCTTTTTTCCGCGTCGTCTATCATATATTTCGCCACGCGGTCTTTTATTGAACCGCCTGCGTTTTTGCTTTCCACTTTTGCGTACAGCTTGGCTTTGAGCGCGTATTTCTTTTCTATATTTTGTAAGCGCACAAGCGGTGTGTTACCGATTGTTTTTTCTATATTCTCTTGAATATTCATCTTCACTCCTTACAAAACCGATTGAATGGCGCGTACCGCCTCGGCGCGGTTTTCGCTACCCGTTTTTACGTAGATGGCGGAAACGTAATTCCTCGTCGTACCTTCCGTCAATTTTAACGCGGAAGAAATTTGACGGTTGGTAAAACCTTCGTAAAGCATCAGCGCGATTTGAATTTCTCTATCCGAAAGCGCAAACGCGCGCGCAAGCTTAATTTCTCTATCCGCCGTGATATTTTTAGCCGTTTCCGTGATTCGGCGCGCAATTTTCGACGGTAATATCGTATCCCCGTTATACGCGTTTTTGACCGCGTCAATGAGCGCGGACGCGCTCGTATCCTTCAAAAGATACCCGCTCGCACCGTTGTTAATCGCGTTGAGTATATAATCGCTATCGTCAAAGGTCGTCAAAATAACCACCTTAATCTCGGGATACTCCGATTTAATACGCTGGGTGGCAACCACACCGTTCATATTCGGCATACGGATATCCAACAGCACGACGTCGGGCGCACAGCTTTCAATCTTTTCTAACGCGTCAAACCCGTCCTTTGCTAAGGCAACGACTTCTAAGCTTTCGTCCGTTTCCAAAACGCTTTTGAGCTCTTTTGCAAGCTCTATTTGGTCGTCCGTAACGAGCACTTTAATCTTTGACATATTCCTTTTCCTCCGTATCTACGGGCAGAGTTAAGCGCAATTCCAGCCCTTCCCCTATCTCCGATTGTATTTCTATTTCACCGCCGAGCGATTTGGCACGCTCCTGCATACTCGTAAGTCCAAACCCGAATTGCAACTTCTCGGTATCCACGCCCTTACCGTTATCCGAAAGCAAAAAGCAAAGGCGTTCCCCTTCCTTTTTGAACGAAAACCAAAACGCCGTCGCTAAGCCGTGTCGCAAACCGTTGGAAATACCTTCCTTTAAGGTATTGCAAAGAAAACGGAATTTCGCCGGCGATACGCGCGCGTCTTCCACTTCCGAACGAATGGTAATTCCCGTACCGTCCGTCGATTCGTGGATAATATCTAACAACGCGGATTGCAAGGTCTTATTCGCGTTACTACCCGAAAGCAGGTGCACGCTGTCGCGCAATTCTTCCAAGGCGTGCTTGGCTTGTAAATTCGCGGACACGATTTTTTGCCGTGCCTCGTCGGGATTTTTATCTAGCATCAGCTTTGCCGATTCCGTTTGCATAATCACCGTGGTGAGCGAATGACCTGCGGTATCGTGGATTTCCTTGGCAATGCGTTGGCGTTCTTCCAACGCCGTTACTTCCGCCACCACCGCATACGCCTTTTCCAGCTCCTTTTTGCTTTCGTCCAGCTCACGCAAGGTCTTATTCAAACGCAAATACTGCCGATAAAAGGCAAGCGCGACCTGCACGACTAAAAAATGCACCGCAATTGCAAATACCGAGCCGAGCGATTGCGTAAGCAAAGGTACTAATTGTATATTCCCATCGTAACCGATATAAGTATTGATAGCATAACTCACCGCGTACATGGGTACGGCAATACAAATCAGTGCCCACGCGGAGATGGATTTCTCCGCCCCGAAATACAGCGCGGTCAAAACGAGCAAATACACGATTAAAGGGTACGAGCCGTCGGTGATAAACAAAAACGCACAGCCCGCGACCACGTCGAATAAATAAAACCCCAGCCGACCTTTATTCTTTTGCACGACGAAAAATTTCATCACGCTCGATAGCGTCAACGCGCTTTCAACGATAAGAACGGCAAGGAGCATACCCCAACCGCCACGCTCGGAAAATTCGTACAGGTGCTGTAATAGAATGAGCGCTTCTACAATCACGAGCACGACGAAAATCAGCCATTTGCCAAGCGAGATAAACTGTTTCTCGTCGCGGATATCGTATTTCCCGAACAGGCGCACGAAATAAGCGCGCAAACCGCGTTCGTCGCTTCGACGGACTTTATTTGCTTTTTTTTGCTTATTCTCGCCTTGCACCTTGCTTTGCTCCTTTTTGGTATTTTCTACGATTATTGTAGCATACTTTATACAAAAAGTCAAAGGGGTGCGTGAATTTTATGATTTTTTTAGCCGTTTACCCTTGATTTTCTTTACCTTAATTAAAAAATTGTGTATAATATATATAAGATAACAAAAATATCAGGCGAAAACGCCGAATAAGGACGGTATCTATATGCAACACCTTATGGACAAATATTTTGAACAAATCGTAAACTCGACGGTGGAAATTTTGAAATTCGACTCGTCTATGAAAGCGCCCGAGGGCGACAACGGGGAATACCCGTTCGGCAAGGAAACGGCGGACTGCTTACAATACTTCCTTGCGCTTGCCGAAAGCTTTGGCTTTGAAACGCATAACTACGATAACTATATCGGCGAAGTGGTATTCGGCACCGGTCGCGCGTTTGCCGTTTTGGCGCATTTAGACGTCGTTCCCGCTGGAAACGGTTGGAAATATCCCCCCTTTGGCGGTGTGATTAACGACGATATTTCCGCAGGTGGCGTTACGGGCACGAAAATTTGGGGTAGAGGCGCAATGGACGACAAAACCCCTGCTATCGTTTGCTTATACGCGCTCAAAGCGCTTAAAGACAGCGGTTATTTGCCCAAGCGCAAAATCAAGCTGATTGTCGGTTGTAACGAAGAATGTGGTTGGAAATGTATCGAGCATTATAACCAAGTCGCTACAATGCCCAAGGAAGGGTTTACCCCCGACGCAAATTTCCCCGTTATTTATGCGGAAAAGGGTATTTTCCACTTTACTTCCGCGTTCCAAATGGAAAACGCGCCTATGACCGCGCTCAAAGCAGGCACGAGAACGAATATGGTTTGCGACTACGCCGAGGCGGTAATTACCCGTAAGGTTGCCGAGGCGCTCGTAACCTACGAAAATACCATAGCAGGCACGACGCTTTCCTACGATAATTCCACGAACATCTTAAAAGCGTACGGCAAGTCGGCGCACGGCTCTACCCCCGATAAGGGCGCAAACGCCTTGCAAGCGCTGTTGCTGTTTTTGAGCAATTTTAGCGAAGATATACAAAAGGCGTACGATATTTTATTCAACGACTGCTTGGGCTTGAAATCGTTGCAAGACGAAACGGGCAAGTTGACCTTATCCCCCGACGTAGCGGTATTTGAAAACGGCGTTTTGAAGATTACTTCGGATATCCGTTTCCCTGCTACGCTTTCCTTACAATCGGTAACGGATATCTTAGAAAATGCAGGCGTTTCGTTTACCGTCGATAATTACCAAGCGCCCCTTTATAACGACCCTGACGGCGCGCTCATTTCTACGCTCACGGGCGTGTATAACCAAATCACGGGCAAAAACGAGAAACCGATTGCTATCGGCGGTGGTACTTACGCGCGCGCTTTGGAATGTGGTTGCGCGTTCGGTCCTGAAATTTGCGGGGAAGAAGATACCATTCATCAAGTCAATGAATACGTTACTTTCGAGCGTATTCGCCTAATGAGCAAGGTTTATTTCGATGCACTCAAAGCGGTAAGCGAGAACGTCAAAACGATTAAAATTGGATATTTGAAAACCAAATAATCCTTTGAATGCATCAAAAAACGGTCTACTTTTCGTAGACCGTTTTTTCTTGTTTTTATATCAAACGCCTTCTCTGTTTACGCGAAGGAGCGCAGGTACGAAGGTGAACGGGGAAATCAACACCCCTGCCAAAACACATACGCCTGCCGTGAGTACGAAAATAAAGACTTTCAAAACGGCAAAGAGTATCTTCATAGCGATTAAGAAGATAAAGCCGTCCAAGTCAAAGGTAAAAATAACCCCAGGCGTACCGATTACCTTACCGCCCGCGCACGCGCAATCGAACACCGCGCCGTCCCAGAACATTTGCGAAGTAAAGAAAAATCCAAACACCGCCAAAATGACACCGCCTAAAATCGCGTCGCCACCGCTCACAAAGCCGATAACAAGCCAAATTACCGATACGATACCGCCCCAAATCAAACCTTTGTTACGGCTACGCGCTATTGAATCCTTTTTCGCTTTTTCTCGGTAAGCCTGTTCTTGGCGTTGCTTTTCCTGTGCCTGCCTTGCCACTTCTTGCGCCCGTTGCACCGCAAGCTTTCGCGCGTTCATACAATCCTTACACACAAGCGCAGGCGTGGTTGCCCCTTCGCTTCCTTCATATACCACTTTACCGCAGTCCTTACAAACACCGAGCATTTCACGCGTTTGCTCACTTGCTACCGCCGTTTGCGCTGTGGCAAGCTCTTCACCGCCACGCTCGAAATAAGTAATGGGTACGTTGAAAATTTGCGCAATTTTAGAAAGCGTATCAAAATCGGGACAGGATTCGTCGCGCTCCCATTTCGATACTGCTTGATAGGATATGTTCAAGCGCGCGCCCAAGTCCGCCTGCGTATATCCTTTTGCTTTGCGTAAAGACAGTATCTTTCCGCCGATTGTTTCATTGTTTTCCATAGTCGTCCTCCAAATAATTTATTGTAAATTTATTATACAACAAATTGATAAAAATCGGTAGCGTTTTTTCTCAACGAACGGTTGAAAACACTTTCTTTTTGGTTGAATTTACGCTTTTTTCTTTTTATTATAGCAAAATCTTTCCTGTTTTGCAAGTATTTATGTGTTAATTGAAATGCATTTTTTCAACTAATAGATGATATAATAGATAAAAGGAATACGACTATGACGATAGGAACAGCAATCACTAAACGGTTAGATGAATATATGTTTTCGCGTGGCATTACCTTGTATCGTTTGGCAAAGGACGCGGAAATCCCCATTGCCACTTTGCAAAATTTATACCGCGGACACACGAAAAGCCCCACGCTCGCCGTCGTGTATAAAATTTGTAACGGTCTAAAAATAACCATAGAAGAATTTTTAGACAGTCCGCTTTTTAACTCCCCTGATTTAGAGCTTGATTAAACCGCTTTTACAAAAGCGGTTTTTTATTTTATACAAAGTTACGCGCATTGCAAGGCAACGCGCGTAACCGTGAGAGAATATGAAAAAAGTTTCGTGTAGCCCTAATCCGTTTTTCTTACTCTTAAAAATTCGTTATCAAGAAAACCGAGCAAAGATTGCGTCGGCAACGCGCAGTCCGTCGCAGGCGGAAGAAGTAATTCCCCCTGCATACCCTGCGCCTTCACCGCACGGGTATACGTTTTCCACGCTCACCGATTGCAAGCTTTCGTTATCCCGTACAATGCGCACGGGCGAGCTCGTCCGCGTTTCTACGCCCGTCATCAAAGCGTCGGGGCTGGCGAAACCGTGTAAGCGTTTGTCCATTTGCCCGATTGCCGTTTTGAGCGTTTGACAAATATAGCTTGGCAACACTTCGCGCATATCCGCAAACGCCGTACCCGAAAGGTAGGTAGGCTTGACTTCGCCAAAGTTAAAGCTTTCCTTATCCAACAAAAAATCGCCGAGTTTTTGCACGGGCGCGGAATAATTTTTTCCGCCTGCGATATAGGCGTTTCGCTCCATTTGCCGTTGAAAAGCCACGCCGTCCAAGGGCTGTTCCCCAAAATCCGCGCGCGTAACCTGTACGATAAGCGCGCTGTTCGCGTTTTTTCCCTCGCGCGCGTAATTGCTCATACCGTTGGTAACGACGGCGTGTTCTTCGCTCGTGGCAGGCATTACGTACCCCCCAGGGCACATACAAAAGGTAAACGCCGAACGCTCGGGAGTATGCGCGACGAGCTTATAATCGGCAGGCGGTAACAGCTCGTATTTTTCCCCGTACTGCGCAAACCCTATTCGCGATTGCAAATGCTCTATTCTCACGCCGACGGCAAAGTCCTTTGCCTGCATTTCCACACCCCTTTTTTGGAGCGTTTCAAAGGTATCGCGCGCGCTGTGCCCGATTGCCAGCACAAGCGCGGAAATTTCCATGATTTCCACCGCCTGCGTTTTTACATTGCGAACGGTTATCGATTGCAAGCCACCGCCTTGGATTTGCAAATCGTCCAAACGGGTATAAAAGCGCACTTCACCGCCCTTTTGCAGGATATATTCGCGCATATTTTTCACGACGACGCGTAAATTGTCGCTACCGATATGCGGTTTATTTAACCATAAAATCTCTTCGGGCGCACCGAAACGGACGAACGTTTCCAGCACTTCTTTATTGAGTATACTGTGCGTTTGGGTATTAAGCTTACCGTCCGAAAAAGTCCCCGCGCCCCCTTCGCCAAATTGAATATTGCTTTCCGTATTCAATATCCCCGTTTCCACGAAAGCGTCGATATCTCTTGCGCGCTCGTCCACAGGCGCACCGCGCTCCATCACGATAGGCGTAATTCCACGCTCGATACACCTTATCGCACAAAACAAGCCTGCCGGACCGCTACCCACGATTACAACGGGTTTTTCAGGGCACTTCGTTTTCTCCAAGCGTTCAAGCGGTGGTCTTTCCGCGCGCACAGACGCCTTAGAAAAGGCTATCGTGTATACGAAACGGATATTGCTCTTATCCCTTGCGTCCAAGGACTTTTTCAAAATCGCAAAATACGCAGGCTTTTTCCCAAGCTTTTTCTCCGCGAGCTTTACAAGCTCGCTCTCATTCTTCCCAAGCGGTAATTTTATATCGGATAAAGTGATTACACTCATACCTGCCCCCGCTCTTTCATAGCTTTTCCGTTGAGCTCTTCGGCAATGCAAGCGGACGAGGAGAACGCCCATTGTAGGTTAAACCCACCGCATTGACCGTCAATATCCAAAATTTCGCCTGCCAAATACAAGCCGTCCACAAACTTGCTTTGCAATCCGCTCGTAACTTCTCGTGCGGGAATACCGCCCTTGGTAACTTGCGCATAATCAAAGCCGAGCGTACCCAAAACTTCCAGCTCAAACGCGCAAACAGCGTTTGCAATCGCGTGTAAATCTTCTTTGCCTACGCTTTTTATCACTGCCCTACCCACTTGGTTATTGACGATACCGCCAAGCAGTTCTTCAAAGGGCAAATTCGGCAAAATCGCACGCTTTTTTCTCAGCGTTTGTTCAATCGTTTCCGCCGTAAATTCAGGTAAAAAATGAATAGACAGCTTTACGCCCGTAGAAATAGCGTGGGTAAAGAACGCGGAAAGTCGGAAAATCGCGTCCCCCGATACGCCGTAGTCGGTAAAGAGAATATCCCCGTCCACCGTATGCGATTTTTGCACGCCCCGTTCTTGCCAAGTCGCCGTTACGCGCGCAGGCGATACGCGAATACCCTTTAAGGTCTTAATTTTTTTCGTTTCCGTTTTTAATTGCACGAGCGACGGATATAACGGCGTGAGCGTATGTCCAAAGCCTTGCGCTAACGCGTACGCCGTGCCGTCCGTGCCGAAATTTTTCGACGCTTTACCGCCCGTGCAAAGCACGACGGTTTTTGCTAAATATTCCCTTTCGCCGTCCTCGGTATTTGCGGTAATACGGAATAAATCACCTTGTTTTTCCAGCTTGGTTACTTGGGTATTCAAATACACGGGTATCCCCTTTTGCTCCACGGCAAAACGGAGCGCGTCGGTAATTGCAGACGCTTGTCTACCCGTCGGATACACCCTGCCCCTATCGTCGGACAATAAAAGCACACCCAGCTTTTCCATATGCGCTTTGAGCTTACAGTAAGGATAGCGCGTGATGATGGAACGCGCCAAATCGTTTCCGCCTTGCGCCACGGAAAAATACTCCGCTTCTTCCACGGCAAGGTTACTGATATTGCCTTGACCGTTCCCCGTCGCGGATAACTTACGACCTACGCGATTACCCCGTTCAAACACCGCCACAGAGCCATGTGTAGCAAAAAGGCGCGTGGCAAGGAATAACCCTGTCGCGCCACCGCCTATAATTGCCGTGGATAATGTTTTTTGCATAAATCGTATACCTTTGAGAATAAATTGCGACGCAGATACGTCGTTTCGCAAAAACAAAGCAAGATGCAAGCAGTCTACTAAAAAAAGCTGGTAAAACGACGGAGATACGAGCAGTTCAAGGCGGTGCGAAGGCGCGTGCTAAAACGCACGTAACTGAGCACCAACGCTGAAATGCGACGTAGATACGTCGTTTCGCTTATAAAGCTAAGAGAGCGTAGTACAGCGCATAATCCTGGTCATTCGCCATCATATCGTTATACTCACCGCGCTCGCCGTTGATATGATAGGGATATAAATAGGCACAATACCCCCTGCCTTCGTCGTCGGTTACGCAAAGACAGTTCTTTAAGCATTGTCTGCCGTATTCGCGCGCTACTTCACTGCCGATAATTTCGCCGTAGAACCAGAAACAATAACCGCTAAGTGCCGACCAGTAATGCGGTCTTGTATCGCCGTGCATTTCGCTCCGACCAAACCAGTACGCGTCCCAAAACCGAATAGGAATTTTGTTCAAGCGATAGTCAGGTTGCGTACCGTCGAAACGGTGTAATATATTCAAATGCTTTTCCGCTTCCTTGCGGTACTTTTCTTCTCCGCTAATCGCCAGTCTATCCAACAGCAGGTTGGTAGCAGGCGTTGCTATCGTTTGCTCGAAATTGACTTCGTGCGGGGGATAATACACGTCCCGTTCCACGATACAATCGATATGCTCTTCAAACAGGCGCAACACTTCTTCCCGTTCTTGGTTCATACCCGCCTTTGCAAGCGCCTTGACGCATTTATACATAGAGATTGCGTTGGGATAGAATTTAGCTCCGCCTAAACCGTAATAATATTGAATAATGCGGACCATTATTTCGAGATATTCGCGTTCCTTAAACAGGTTATAGAATTCTTCGTACAAATTCGCCACCCAAAGAATATTATACAGTCGTCTAATGGAATTGTCCATACCGATAGAGTCGCACACCATACCCGTGTTCTCGTCCAAAAACTCACGCGCAACGAATTGACGGTATAAAAGCAGACTTTGCTCCACCTTTTTATCCTTATGCGTTTGCAGGTATTTCGCCACCAAAAGCCCCATACCTACACGCTCACGACTGGCGTTTTGGTCGCGCCATCTATGATCGTAAAATTGTCTGTCTTCTTCGTTATCGTAGCAAAGATACGCGCCATATAATGGACTGTCCTTTTCCAAGCATTGTTGCTTTTCCACGATAAATTTTACGCGCTTTTGGATATGGTCTTCCACCGATTTATAAATACAGAAATTCGCGTACGTTTTCACGCCGTCCACTTCGATTTCCACGCGGTTATGCCCCAAGGTTTTCGGTTTTAACTGAACGCTCAGCGTATTACCATACACCTTGGTTACCGCTTTGCCGTTGGAGCAAACACAAGTCGCCTTTTGAATAGGCGCAAGTGCGGTAACGGTAAAGATTTTCTTGTCCTTTTGGAAAAAGGTATACCCGTTGACACTCTCGATATGTAAGTAATTCGGGGATTTTTTACACTCCGAAACAAACTCTTCTTCCGTCGCATAAAGGAATACACGGCAGGAAATTTCGTATTGCTGTTTGGGTAACAGCATAAACGGCGCGTTATCTAACAGGAAATAACCGCGGTTGTTGGAGTTGGGACAGCCCTCTTGCGAATAGGACGCAAAACGACCCTTATCAAACACGACCCCTACGTTTCTATCAATATTTCCCATACGCACGGCGCGGATATACGTGGTATCCAGCCCTGCCCAAAAATGAGTATTACAACGCTTGGGAATACAAATTTCCGAGCTTTCGTACGCATCGTTAAAGGGCATGGTCAGCGAGAAATCCGCTTGCTTGTGATACACGGGGAAATCGTTGGTATTATCCACGAGTATGTTTACAAATAACCCGTCCTTTTGCAGGGTATATTTCACGGTAACAAGTACGCCGTAGCGCTCGTATATGGACGTGGCGTCCGTTTCGTTTTCTTCATGACTTTGCAGGGTATAACCGATAACTTCCCTGCGCTTTGTATATTTCTTGACTGTAAAAAAGCTACCGCCCGCTTTGCAAAAATTGATACCGTCTTCTTCTACGCTTAAAAACAGACCGTCGATTCCGCCCGTTTCCTTGGAAAAAGTGACGTTGAAAATTTCGTTTTTCATATCCCAAGCTCCTACTCTTATGGATTTTGCCTTTTCATTCTTATCAGGCTAAGTCCATTATACGATATTTACTGAAAAAAAGCAAGGTTTTTTTCAAAAATAATTCCCTGCCGTGTTGACATTTTTGCATTTTTATATTACAATATATAATATAATAATTACGACCGCTATCTATGCGGATTAAGAAAAAGGAGTTTGGATATGGAACTCATTCATAAATGTATCGATTACCTGAAAGCAAACAAGACGATGGCGTATATTTTGATAGGCATCGTCGCGCTTATCGTGATTGTCGTTATCGCCCTTATCGTGAAATCGGCGAAACGCTCGAAAGCGAAAAAGCGAGCTAAGAAAGCGCCGACGCAAACGGTAACGGCAACGCAAAAAACGGTTACGCAAACCCCTGCCCCCGTTACACCTACGCCTACGGACGAAGAAAAGGAAAAAGCAAGACAGGCAACGCTTGCGCGCTTAGAGGCGGAGCGTTTGGAAGCGGAACGCGAAGAGGCGGAAGAAAAAGCCAAAGCTCAGGCTCAGTTAAAAGCGCAGGAAAAAGCTCAAAAACCCAAAGTAACCGCAAAGCCCAAAGCACCCGCGACCAAAACGGCGGAGAAGAAAACGGAAGTGAAAGCGGAAACGGCTACCACCACCGCAAAGCCTAAGACGACCACGCCGAAAAAGACGGTAGAAAAGAAAGCGGAAAAACCTGCTGTAAAGGCTACCGCAAAAACCGCGGAAAAACCTGCTGTAAAGGCTACCGCAAAAACCGCGGAAAAACCTGCCGTAAAAGCGGAAGAAAAGAAAGAAAAAGCGCCTGCAAAAGCGTATAGCGGTAAATGGTCCATATTCCGCGCCGTTACGGAAGGAGCGGACGAGGACGAAATGTATTTCTTCGAGCTTAGAGCGTCCAACGGTGAAAAACTGCTTTCGTCCGAAGAATATACTTCGTATAACGGCGTTTTGAAAGGGATTGAAACGCATAAAGCAAATATTGAAAAGGGCAATTTCCGTATTACCCTTTCCAAGAAAGGCGACTATATCTTCAAGCTTTTGAGCGGTAAAAACACCCTGCTTTGCACGGGTGCGAACTATCCCACCAAAATGCGCTGTGAAAGCGCGGTGGAATCGACCAAGCGTTTCGCAAAAACGGCGGTAATTGACGAAACGGTGCAAGACTTCGTCATTAAAGTACCCGTAGAAGACGACGCGGAAATCGTAGATTTGCCCGACGGATATAACGGTAAATGGATTATCGTCGGCAATAAGGACGACGACGGCGAAGAAGTGTTCTACTTTGAACTCTACGCAAACAACGGCGAAAAACTTCTTTCGTCCGAAGAATATACCACCTATATCGGTGCGGTCAACGGTATTCAAACGCATAAGACGAATATCGAAAAGGGCAACTTCCGCATTTCTTTGACCAAGCGCGGTGATTACATTTATAAATTGCTCAACGGTAACGGTCAGCTTTTGTGCCTTGGCGAGCATTATAAAACCAAGCGCCGTTGCCAAAGCGCGGTAGAATCGGTAAAACGCTTTGCGAAGAACTCCCCCGTTCTTACCGACCCCGAGCATACGAAATAATTTTATAGCAAAAGAAAAGACCGAGTTTTTGTCAAAACTCGGTCTTTTTTATTATATCGTCTTATTTTAAGAATGCGCGGAACGCAAGGTATACTTCGTATAAATCCGCTTTGGAAATCACTTCAAAGGGCGAGTGCATCGAGATGACGGGTACGCCGATATCAATGGTGTCGATATTCATTTTCGCGATATATTTCGCCACCGTACCGCCACCGCCGGCATCTACCTTACCCATTTCACCCGTTTGCCAAATCACGCCGTTCTCGTCGAAAATTCTACGCAAAAACCCGATAAATTCCGCGTCCGCGTCGTTGGAGCTACCCTTACCGCGCGCACCCGTGAACTTGGTTACCCCTGCACCGCAGGAAATATACGCGGTATTGAGCGGTTCGCATACGTCGCGGAAGTTGGGGTCGTAACCAGCGTTTACGTCCGCCGAAAGACACTTGGAATTTGCGCGCACTTGTGCAGACGAAACGCCAAACGATTGCGCCAGCGCGTCAATCAAATCGGTAAAGAGCACGCATTGCATACCCGTCGTACCCTCGCTACCGATTTCTTCCTTATCCGCCAAAATCACCATCACCGTTTGCTCGGAATTTTCCTCGTCGAAAAGCGCTGTAAAAGCGGGATAGGAGCAAACGCGGTCGTCGTGGCCGTACGCGCCCATAAGCCCCCTATCAAAGCCCACGTCCTTTGCCTTATACGCAGGTACGACGCAAAGCTCCGCGCTTAAAAAGTCTTCTTCCTTCATACCGTATTTCTCGAACAGGATTTTCAACAGATTTTCCTTGACCGTCTTATCCTTTTCATTCTCCGCAAGGGTATAGGGAATATTGCCCAGCCACACGTTCAAATCTTCCCCGCCGATACCTTCGGCAAGCGTTTTCGCGTTTTGCTTAGACGCTAAGTGAGGCAATAAATCGCTAATATAGAATACGGGGTCGTTTTCATCTTCCCCTACTTTTATATCAATCACGCTACCGTCTTTGAGCGCTACCGCGCCGTGCAACGCAAGTGGTACGGTCGCCCATTGATACTTACGAATACCGCCGTAGTAATGCGTTTTCGCAAACGCAATACCGTCCGTTTCATATAACGGCACTTGCTTAAAGTCAATGCGCGGACTGTCGATATGCGACGCCAAAATACGAATACCGTTCGTGGCAATATCCTTTGAACCCACTTTGATTAAATATAAATTTTTACCGCGGTTATCGTAGTAAACCTTATCGCCGACGGATAATTTTTGACCGAATTGATAGGGCTTATAACCGTGCAATTTTGCTTGCTCTTTCGCAAACGCGCAAGCCTCGCGCTCCGTTTTCCCTTCGTCAAGGAATACCTTATAGCCCTTGGCATAATCGAATATTTCTTGTAAGAGTTTATCATCCGCCTTTTCATAGACGTTCGTTCTTTTGTAAGCAAGTTCGCTCATAAATATTTTTCTCCTTTTTTAAGTATTGTAATGTATAGTATTATTTATATGAGATTGCCACGATAGGGCTTGCGCCGTGAAATGCCTTCGTCGTGAATTGCGCTACGCGCATGAATTGAACGCTTTGCGTTCGTGAATTGCCACCTTCGGTGGCGTTGTGGAAATATTACAATAACGCAATGCTTTGCATTGCATTTCACGCGTGGCTTTGCCACGCAATTTATTGAGCAAGGCGAAAATTCACGCAAGCTTTGCTCGCAATTCACTTTTTTAGCTTTAATGCAGGAAACCTTTGATAATCTGCTCCTCCGCCTCCTTCTCCGTAAGCCCCAAGGTCATAAGCTTAATCAGCTGTTCCCCTGCGATTTTACCGATAGCCGCTTCGTGAATGAGCTCGGCGTCGATATCGTTCGCCGAAAGGCAGGGCGCGGCGGTAACGGACGCGTTATCCATAATAATCGCGTCGCACTCGGTATGACCTTTACAAGGCGCGTTACCATTCATGGTCGATACGAAATTTTGACGGGAATTGCCCGACGCTACCGAACGGGACATAATATCCGCGCTACAATTTTCGCCGTTCATATCCACGATAAAATCGGTATCCGCCGACTGCGTACCGTGCGTGTATAATTTCTCTTTTACGATTAAATTCGAGCCTGCTTTCATGGTCGCGCGCGTAATACGCTTGGTGGAGTCAATCCCCTTAATTTGCGTGGTTTCCAGCTCCATGCTCGCGCCTTCTTCCAAATGCACAACCGTTTCGGGGTTCATCACGTTTTTACCGTTGCCGTCCCCTTCGCCGTAATGCTTTTCCACGTACTTGACCTTGGCGTTTTTACCTACGTAAAAGGTATGCACGCCGTCGTGGCGAGAAGTCATATCCACGCCACCGCAGTTATGAATACCGCAACCTGCGACGATAACGATATCCGCGTTTTCGCCGATATGGAAATCGTTATAAACCACTTCCTGTAAACCTGCTTTGCTGATAATTACGGGAATATGCAAGCTCTCGTTTTTCGTGTTCGGCTGGATATAAATATCAATCCCCGACTTCCCGTCCGTTTTGGTAACGATATCAATATTCGCCGTCGTATTCCGCGCGGACAACTCGCCGTTCCCACGAATGTTGTAAGCCCCTTCGGGTACGCCGTGCAAATCGGCAATTTTCAGTAATAAATCCTTTTCAATCGCGTCCATTTGCCTACCCCCTTACAGCTTTTGCGTGAGCACTTGACACGCTTCTTTACCCAAAAGCGCAGGTAAAATTTCTTCCTTTTTTCCCTGCTCTTTGATTTTACCGTTTGCTATTACGACGATTTTATCGGCAATATTCAATATCCGCTCTTGGTGGGAAATAATCAAAATATTCCCCTGCGTTTTTTCGTGCATTTTTTCAAATACCTTAATCAAATTCCCAAAGCTCCACAAATCAATCCCCGCCTCCGGCTCGTCGAATACCGAAAGCTTGGTGCTACGCGCAAGTATGGTCGCAATTTCAATGCGTTTCAACTCCCCGCCCGAAAGCGACGCGTTCACTTCACGGTCGATATAATCGCGCGCACACATACCTACTTCGGACAAATACGCGCAAGCGTCGGACACTTTGAGAGGTTTACCTGCGGAAATATGAATTAAATCGCGCACGGTCAACCCCTTAAAGCGCACGGGCTGTTGAAAGGCGTACGAAATACCCTTTTTCGCGCGCTCGGTAACGGACAGCGCGGTAATATCTTCGCCGTCGAAATAAATTTTACCCTCCGTCGGTTGAATAATCCCTGCAATTACCTTGGCAAGCGTCGATTTTCCACCGCCGTTCGGACCTGTAAACGCCACGAACCGCTCGTCCAAAGTCAAGTTAATATCCTGTAAAATGTACTTCTCGCTCGTGCCGTCGTTTACCTTATAGCTTATATTTTTCAGTTCTAACATTCGCGTATTTCCTTATTTTTCTCTCTCGTATAATATACCCCTTTTAGGGGTAACTTCAAACGCTTTTCCTTTTCTTTATTAAAAAATTTCCATCAAAATCCCGTTTTCTTTGAGCCATTTCCGTCTTTCCCGATATCTTGGCTCATATATTTCCACTTCTTTCCAAAAAAGCGCGGAATGGTTTTTATATCGCGTATGCGCCAGCTCGTGCACGACCACGTAGCGCACCACTTCCTTAGGCGCGTAAATGAGCCGAAAGGAATACCGCACGGCGTTGTCCGCCGTGCACGAACCCCAACGGCTTTTCGCGCTCGTTACGGATACCGAGCGGTAGCTTACTTGCATCTCGCTTGCCGTTTTCGCCGTTACTTCGCTAAGTATGCGTTTAGCGTTCTCTTTGAGCCATTTCACAAGGCGTTCCCGCGCTTTCACGCGCGGAACGAATACGCGCAAATTTTCGCTATCGTAGCCCACCTTATTCCCGTCCACGAGCGACACGGTATGCATTTTTCCAAGGAGCAAAAAGGAAAAACCGTCCAAATTTTCCGTCGGTATTCTCGTACATGCCCCTATCGTTTTTCGTAAATGCTTGGCTATCCAGCCTTCTTTTTCCCGTAAAAAGGCAAAAATCCGTTCTTCGTTACACCTAAGGGGTGCGCGAACCGTGATTTTTCCCAAGGGAGTAATACACACGGAAATCGTTTTACGATTAGAACGGATTATTTCGTCTGGTTGAAACATACGGGCTATTACGCCTCGTAGCCTCTGGGATTACCGCTTTGCCACTTCCATTGCGACGCGCACATTTCTTCAATCCCGAATTTAGCTTCCCATTTCAGTTCCTTTTTCGCCTTATCCGAGCAAGCGTAACAAGACGCAATATCGCCCGAGCGACGGGGACAAATTTTATAAGGGAGCGTCTTTCCACACGCCTTTTCAAACGCGTGAATCATATCGAGCACGCTATATCCGTGCCCCGTACCAAGGTTATAAATATGTACGCCCGTATCGTTGCACTCTTCAATCGCCGCGATATGTCCAAGCGCCAAATCCACCACGTGGATATAATCGCGCACACCCGTTCCGTCAGGCGTATCGTAATCGTTACCGAACACGTTGATACACTCTAATTTACCGCTGGCAACCTGCGCTACGTACGGCATTAAGTTGTTGGGAATACCCTTCGGGTCTTCGCCGATAAGTCCGCTTTCGTGCGCGCCGACGGGGTTGAAATATCTAAGTAAAATGATATTCCAGCTGTTATCCGCCTTATGTACGTCCTGCATAATGTTTTCCATCATGAGTTTCGTGCTACCGTAAGGGTTGGTAGTAGAAAGACGGCAGGTTTCGTCGAGTGGCAATCTTTCGGGGTCGCCGTAAACGGTAGCGGACGACGAGAAGATAATCTTCTTGACGTTGTACTTTTCCATAATCTGCAAAAGACATACCGTACCGCTGATATTATTTTCGTAATATTTCAAAGGCAATTTACAGCTTTCGCCAACTGCCTTGAACGCCGCAAAGTGAATAACCGCGTCGAACTTATGCGCCGAAAAGATTTTTTCCATTGCGACGCTATCGCGAATATCCGCTTCGTAGAAAATTACTTCCTTACCCGTAATTTTTTGCACGCGACGGATACTTTCAAAGCTGGAATTACTGAAATTATCCACTACGACCACTTCGTAGTTCTTGTTCAAAAGTTCTAAAACGGTATGCGAGCCGATATAACCGCAACCGCCGGTAACCAAAATCGTTGCCATAGTACACCTCGTTTTGTTTTTCGTGTTTTCATTATACTCTCTACCGCCCCAAAAAGCAATAGCGAATATTTCATGATTTTATGATAATCTTTCAAAAATCAATCTTCGTTTTCTTCGTCTTCAAAATCTTCCACGCGCTTAGAGCGCACTTTCAAGACCTTTTGTTTGTTCGCTTTTACGATTTTAATTTCCAAATCCTTGCAACGCAAGGTTTCGCCGATAGGCGGAATTTCGCCGTACTTTTCCATTGCCCAACCGCCGACGGTGTTCGACTCGTACTTTTCGTCCTCGTCTTCCATATCGTATAAAGCAAAGAAATCTTCGAGCGCACATTTACCGTCCACCCAGTATTCGTCGTCGGCAATTTTACCGTACAGCACTTCTTCTTCGTCGTGTTCGTCCCAAATTTCGCCCACGAGCTGTTCCAAGATATCTTCTAAGGTAACGATACCGACTAATCCACCGTATTCGTCGGATACCGCCGCCATGTGAATTTTCTTCTTTTGCAGTTGCTTTAACAGCGTGGAAATACGGGTATATTCCGTGGTAAACACAATCTCTTGCACCAAGTGCCCGATTTCCTTTTCGCCTTCCACGAACCCGTTATAAAAATCGCGTTCGTGGATAAGCCCGATTACGTTATCAATGGTATCCTGATACACGGGTAAACGGGAATACCCCGTCTTTTTGAATACTTCGCGCACTTCTTCCATAGAAGTTTTTTCTTCGACGGCAAACACGTCCACGCGGGGTACTAATATATCTTCTACCTTCAAATCGTCAAATTCAAGTGCCGAACGCACGAGCTCCGACTCATCTTCTTTGAGTGTTCCGTCTTCTTCCGCCTCGTCCACGAGCGACATCAGCTCCGCGTCCGTAACGGTTGCGTCCTTTTTCAGCTTAAACACCTTCGCAAGAACCGCTTTATACCCGTCGAAAATTTTCCCGAAGGGAAATAAAATCCAGTAAAAAAGTTGCATTAACGGGTAAAACAGGAAACAACATTTTTCGGGATATACGCTCGCGAAATATTTAGGCGTAATTTCACCGAATAAGAGTACGACCACCGTCAATACGATTGTGGAAATGGACGTCGGGTCGACGTTCGTTCCAAGCAGTAGCTTAGTAAACAATACCGTACCGAGTGCAGACGCCGTTAAGTTGACGATATTGTTACCGATAAGAATGGTCGTAACGAGTTTATCGTAGTTTTCGTCGGCAAATTTATATACCGCTTTGGCATTCTTTTTGCCCAGCATTACCATGCTCTTAAGCTTAATTCTGTTCGCGCAAGAATACGCCGTTTCCGTTCCCGAAAAGAAACCGGAAAGTAGTACCAAAACTACGATAATGATAGTTAGGGGTAGGGGGTCCATAATAGTTTTTATTATCCTCCAAGATAAAATAATATTTTTTATGAAAGCTTGCAAGCGCATACTTTCACAAATACTATTATAATATATTTTTCAAACTTTTGTCAACGCGAATTTCCCCTTATTCGCAATTTTTTATATTTTTTCACCTATTTTCCGTATCTTTTGCAAGTTTTCGCTTTTCCTTAGTCGATAGCTTTGCAAAATGACAGGCGACGAAATGCCCCTTTTCCACTTCCAAAACGGGTACTTTTCCGCTTTTACACCGCTCGCAAGCCATAAAACAACGGGTATGGAATTTACAACCGCTCGGAGGCGCTACGGGGCTGGGCATATGCCCCTGTAAAATAATCCGCTCGCTTTTGCGCGTTTTCACGCTAGGCACGGCGCTCATTAAAGATATGGTATACGGATGACGGGGATTTTCAAACACCGACTTCGCGCTCCCCGTTTCGACGAGCTCCCCCAAATACATTACGCCTATTTTATCGGATATATACCGCACCACGGATAAATCGTGTGAAATGAATAAATAGGTGAGCTTTTCCTTTTCTTTGAGTTCGGATAATAAATTGAGTATTTGCGACTGCACGGACGCGTCCAAAGCGGACACGCACTCGTCGCAAACGATAAATTTCGGCTTTAATGCGAGCGCGCGCGCAATGCAAATGCGTTGTCGCTGACCGCCCGAAAATTGATGCGGATAACGGTGCAACGCATCACTTTGCAGTCCGCATTTTTTCATTACCGACAACACTTCTTCGCGCATTTCGTCCGTACCGCGTTTATATATCCCGTGCGTAGCTAACCCCTCTTCAATCAACTGCCCCACCGTCATACGCGGATTGAGCGACGAATAGGGGTCTTGGAAAATAATTTGTAAATGCTTTCTTAGATTTCTAAGTTCTTTTACCGAGAGCTTAGCTAAATCCACGCCCCCTTTTCTTTGTTCTAAGCTTGCAAACTCCGCCGTTTTTTCCACGCCCTGAAAAAACGCTGAAACGGCTTGCTCCGTTTGAATAGACGGCGCGCGCAAATGCAAAGCTAATAATTTCGCGCCCCTTTTACAATCTTCTTTTGGTAGACAAACCAAACCGCCCAACACCCTAAGCGCAGAAAAAAACTCCAAGCTATGCGCATACTCGTCAAGGCTTGGATTTTGCGCGTATTCCGCTTGATATGTTTCCGCGTTTTTCAAAATCTCAAACGCGTACTTTGGTTTGACTTCTTCCAAGGAGGCGCCAAAATAAATAACTTCGCCTTTCGTTGGGCGATATAACTGCAAAAGCGTGCGCCCAAAGGTGGATTTACCGCAACCGCTTTCCCCCACGAGCGAGAAAGTTTCCCCCTCGGCTATCTCCAAACTCATATTTTCGCACGCGCGCAAATACCGACGGTTTTTGGAAAACAACGCCTTGGACACGGGAAAATACTTTTTAAGTCGAACGACGGATAATAAGCTGTTCGTGCTCGGCACTTCTTCTTTCCTCCTTCTTCGCATAAAAACACCGCACCTTTTGTCCACCCGTAAATTCGAATAACGGCGGTTCGCTTTCCACGCATTTTTGCGTGCAATACTTACAACGCGGAGCAAATTTACACCCCTTGGGCAGGTTCAACGGCGACGGCACGCTCCCTTCGATACATTCCAACCGTTCCCCTGCTTTTCCATGCTCGGGCATAGCGAGTAGCAACCCTTCGGTATACGGGTGCGAATAAACGCTCCGTGAAAAAATCTTCGCGCGCGGTGCGTATTCCACCACCTGACCGCAATACATCACGGCAACGAAATCCGCCGTTTCGTTGACCACGCCCAAATCGTGGGTAATCAATAAAATGGCAGTACCGCTCTCTTTTTGTAGCTCTTGCATCAACTGTAAAATTTGCGCCTGAATGGTAACGTCGAGCGCGGTCGTCGGCTCGTCGGCGATTAAAATTTTCGGTTTACACGCAAGCGCCATTGCAATCATCACACGCTGTCGCATACCCCCCGAAAGCTGGTGCGCGTACTGTTTCATCACCCGCCTTGGCGTAGGAATTTTGACCTTTTCCAGCATCCTTTCCCCTTCTATACGCGCCGATTTTTTATCCAAGTGCCTATGCAAAGTCAACGGCTCGATAAGCTGTCTACCGATAGTAAAAACGGGATTGAGCGCGGTCATAGGTTCTTGAAAAACAACGGAAATTTTATTACCGCGGATGGAGCAAAGCTCGCTTTTGGGCAGGCGCACAAGGTCTATCCTTTCCCCGTCGTCGTCAAAAAGAATTTCCCCCTTGTCGATTTGTCCGTTATCGTCCAAAAGGCGCAATATGCTCATAGACGCCACGCTTTTACCCGACCCCGACTCGCCCACGATACAAAGCGTTTGACCGCTATCCAGCGCAAAGGACACGCCGTTTAAGGCGTGCACCAAGCCCTTTCTCGTTTTGAAACTTACGAATAAATCGTTTACCTGTAAAAGTGCCATTGCTCTCTCCTATTTTTCCGAACTGCTCTTGGGGTCTAACGCGTCGCGTAGCGCGTCGCCGACGATATTGATACAAATGGTCGCAAGGGATAAGAAAAGCGCAGGGAACAGCCATTGCCACCAGTAATTTTGAATAATCGTACTGTTATTACAGCCCGTGAGCATATTCCCCCAAGTAGGCTTGGGCTGTTGCACGCCAAAGCCCAAATAAGACAGCGACGACTCCGTCAAAAGACAGCCGGCAAAATCGAGCGTCATACTCACCAAAATCACGCTGGCTACGTTAGGGAGCACGTGCCGAAAGGCAATCGTCCGCTCCTTGACGCCGATAGCGCGCGCGGATAATACGAATTCCTTTTCTCGCTCGACGAGAATTTGACCGCGAATCATACGCGCAAGCCCCGTCCAAGAAAGCGCGCCCAAAATGAGCATAATAATAAAGATACGGGTATTTTCGGGGATATTGTAATTTTTAATAATTTGCGATAGGAGCATAGCAAAAGGCAAAAAGGGAATGGACGAAAAAATTTCCGTTATACGCATTAAAATGGTATCCACTACGCCCCCGAAATACCCCGACACGCAACCGATAATAACGGCGATTACGGACGATACGAGCACCGCCACCGCGCCGATAGTCATAGTCATCTTGCCCCCGTGCACGATACGCGTGAACTCGTCCCTGCCCCGTCCGTCCGTGCCCAAAGGATACCCTTTCAAGCCCACGCTTTGGAGCAGTTTTCCGTCGCCGTCTATTGTATAGCTTTGGAGCGAGCCTGCAAAAACGCGCACCGTCTTGCCGTCCTTTTGCAAATCGCATTGCTTGTACGCGTTATGCCCCCAAGCATACGCGTTCCCCAAATTCGTAACGCCTACGAAATGTCGCGTTCCCCCGTCGATTTGCGTAAAATATTCCCCGTCTTCTAAAACGGGCAACTGTTCTTCGCCGTTCTCGAATACCCCCGTTACCATCAGCTCGTGTTCGTCCGTCAACAGCGCCAAGCATTTATTCGTCGTCGCGATAGCAACCACCCTTTTATTTCTCGTATACCCGTCGAAATCGTCGCTTGTAACGCCCTTGGAAGTAACGAGCGAAGTAAATACGCGCTCGCTCCCCGTCGTGATTTTACCGTCTTGTAACAGCGCTACCGCCGTGGAGTTGGTAAAGGCAATCTCTTGCACCTTTTCTAAGTTTTGCATAGACGGCAGGTTACGCACGGCGTTGATATTGCCCCACACGAACGCTTTGTGTTCACTCGTTACGAGCGCGGATACCTGATACCCGCAAACGAGCGATTCGACCTTTTCGGGCGCAATTCCGCTTTTCAATTCTTCGGGCGCGGTGAGCGCGTTCAAAACGGGCTCAAACCCGTACTGACCGCAACTGTTATCCCCCCAGCCGATAAGCTTACCGCTTTTGGTCAGCGCGAGAATGTGGTCTTTCCCCGCCGAAATATAAGCGACGCCGTCTAAAAGCACTTCTTTGGGTATATCCTTTAAGTCCGTCTTTTTTAATTTATCCTTACTGCTCCCCCAAACGAACGGCTCGCCACTCTCCGAAAGCCCGACGGTAAACCCCGAAAAACCGTTGATTTCCCGCACGGAATTTTTTAATTTTTTGGGTACTTTGCGCAGGGAATACACGGGCGCGATATTTTGCTGTAAAGGGTCGGTATAATTTTCGTCCATCGGCAAAAACACGGGCGCGATTAAGACGAACAAAAAAAGGCACACGAGCAATATAAGCGCAACCACCGCTCCCTTTTTACGGAAAAATTTTTCGCGCAACAGCTTGGACGGACTTTCAATTTCTTCGTCCGTTTGTTTCCATTTCCCACCCAAAACGGCGCGATTGACCCAACTGCCCAGCTTTTTCCCCGCACGGATTATGAAATTTTCTTTTTTCGTTTGGGACATAATCACTCCTGTTTATAAATGCGTAGCAAGGCTACGCCGTGAATGGAACGCTATGCGTTCGTGAATTGCCCGTTGGGCGTGAATTGCGTACTTTGTACGCGTTTTTACCCTAATCTTATTCTTGGGTCGGCAACCCCATACGCAATATCCACCAACAAATTACCCAACAATGCAATGAGAATATAAAACATTTGCATAGCTAAGGCGATTTCGTTATCCCCCGTGGTGAGCGCTTCAAAATATACGCGCCCGATACCGTTAATACCAAAGACGTTTTCAATCATAATCGAGCCTGAAAAAATGCTCAAAAGCCAACCCACGAGCAGGGCGATAATCGGAATAAGCGCGTTGCGAAAAGCGTGCGAGCGCACTACCAGTCTTTCATTCAAACCCTTGGCTCTTGCCGTGCGGATACAATCCAAGCGCAGGGCGTCCAGCATGGACGCGCGCACGTACCGCGTCATACCACCGAGAGAAGAAAAGGTCATAACGAGCAAGGGTAGAGCAAAATGGTACAACCTGTCCAAAACCGCTCGAAAGCCCGTATATTCTTTCCCCACCGACGACATACCCGACACGGGGAATACGCTGAGCTGAATAGCGAAAAACCAAATAAATAAAATCGCGATAATAAAGGTAGGTACGCTATACCCCACAATCGTGCCCACCTGCACGGCAAAATCCCGTTTACTGCCCTGCTTTTTCGCGCAAAAAATCCCCAAGGGTATGGTAATGGAAAGGGCGAGCACGGTCGCAAGCAAGTTCAAAAATATCGTATTTAACAGCGGTTCTTTGATAATTTCCGCCACGGGCTTACCGTAGGTAATGGACGAACCCAAATTCCCCTGCAAGAGCCCGTTATACGAGCCGTCGTAAAAGGGCGCAAACCCAAGCCAACGCAAGTACCGAACGAATAAATTGCCGTCCAAGCCGTATCGGCGTTGCCAGTATAAATACCGCTCGGCGTAGTTCAAATTTTTATTCCCTGCAATTTCCTGCATAGCCATATCCGACGCTTTATCGACGGGGATTAAATTGTATACGAGATACACGAGCAGGGACAAAAGCAGTAGCACCCCCAAAAGGTATCCCAGCCGTTTGAAAATATATTTAAGCATAGAAACGTCCTAAAATGCGCAACGCCATGAAATAAACGCAAGGCGTTCGTGAATTGACTATCGTCGTGAATTGCGTACTTCGTACGCGTGAATTGAACGCTACGCGTTCGTGAATTGCCACCTATGGTGGCATTGTGGAAATAATACAATAACGCAATGCAAAGCATTGCAATTCACGCGAGCTTGCGAGCAATTCATTGAGTATATACGAAAATTCACGCAAGCAACGCTTGCAATTCATTTTTCTTGCGTAGCATATTCTTTGTTTTTAATAAAAATCCGCTTCGTCCATCAAGAAATTACTGCTGTAATTGCTATACATAGCAGGGTCAATCGTCCAGTAGAAGGACTGGTCGTACACCGCGCTCGTAAAGCCCGTCGCAAAATTGACCGCACCGTAACGCGCCTTGGTAAAACCGTAGGCGGGCATTTGATAGTATTCCCCATACAAAGCCGAAGTCATATCCCCCGACGAATAGGTGATATACGCACCGATTTTTTCGCCGGCGTTGGGATTGTTTTGCCAAGCGGTAATCAGCTGGTCGGTAACGGGGTTGGGTTGCGTACCCATCCAGTTAATGACGAGTGGCATATAATACTCCCCGTCCACCTTGACCGTCTTATACTTATTATCCGTGGACGCGAACGCCAAATTTTGAAAGCTCCGCTCGTATCCCGTCAGCTTTTTATACCGCACCCCACCGCGCGACTCGTTATACGCCTTGCCGTTTTCGTCGTAAATCCAACCCCCTGCCACTAAACACGCCTTGGCTTTTTCCACGCTGTATTCGTACTTATTGAGTTTGAGCCTATCTTTTACGGCAAGATAACTCTCCGAGCCCGTATAATAGGGCGCGTCCACTACGCTCCCGTACCCGCCCGTAAAAACTTGGGCAAACTCGTCGCGGTCAATGGTATGCATAATTGCACGGCGGACTTCGGCAAACCCCGTCGGCGAAAAATCGCAACGGAACGCAAGCTTACCGTACCCTGCTCTGTCGTAATGCGTTTCCTTAAACTTTACCCCGTCCACGAGCGCAAGCGACGCTTTCGTTTCTTCTCCGCCCGTAATGGACGAAAGCACGTCTACGCGCCCCTTTTTCAGCTGGTCGAGCTGTGTTTCGGAAACGATTTTCACGTACGATATCCGCTCGATACTCGCCTTACCGCGAATATCCCCCTTATAATAGGGATTGCGTTTTAAGGTAGCCGTCTTAGTGCTCACGTCGTAATTTTCCACAAAATACGGTCCGCTATACGGGAACGCCGTAACCGAAACGGTATTGATATTTTGCGCAAGTATATCGCTCATCACGAACGTTTCCACGCCGTTTTTCTCGGTCTTTTGATAAAATCCGCTCTCGATATACGCACCCTGTCCGTCGTCCTTAATTTGATAATCCCCCAAATACAGTTTAAGCGGTACGGGCGTAAACGCACCGTATCTGAGCGCATAATAATACTGTGCGTACTCGGGCTTTATCGTTACCGAAAAGGTATGCGGACTTAAAAGTCTTACCCCCGAAAAGGGCACGGGCGCGCCGTCGCCCGTTTGCGCGTTGAACTCTTCGTAACCTACGACGGTCAACCCCGACGCGTCGCCACCGCCTGCGCTTTTCATAACCTTACTGCTCCCTACGAGCAAGGACGCCAAGTAATTTTCCGCACGGATTTCAGAGCCGTCCGAAAAGGTCAAATCCTCCGCGATAGACAGGGTATAGGTAATGCTCCCGTCGTCGTTTTCCGTTTGCGTATGCGCAGGTAAAATATCTTCGTCCGCCCATCGGTACACGCCCTTTTGGTCGGTCGCGACGGTAGCATAACCGCTCGTGAGCGTTTGCACGGCTAAATCGCCCGCACTCGGCGACGATTTCCCAAAGGACGCGTCGCGGAACGCCCCCGAAAGCTCGGTATGACTACCGAGCACCACCGCGTTTTCACCCGATACCACCTTTGCCCCTACAATCGCGTCCGTTACGCTCCAATAGGGGTTGGTTTTGAGCTCGTTAATTTTGGCGTTATAAATATCGTAATACTGGTTGGAATACAACGGCACTTCGGGCACGAGCCAATTCCACCGTTGCATAAACAACCGCCACCATTCGTTATATACCTTGGTAGGCGTATCCAATTCGCCGACGGGCGTGGTATTGTATACCATTGCCATAGATAAAAAATCCATACCCAGCTCGTACTCTTTCCCGTCCACGGTGGTATACGCCCTACCGTCGTCCTTTTCCACCACCTTATCAATCGTCAAGCCTTTACCGATTTGACTATACACGGAAGTATAATTTTCGCGCGTAATAATATCGGCGGTAAAATCTTCCGTTTTATTTTTACGACACGCCGAAAGGCTACCCGTCAAAAAGATAGCGACCAGCGCAACCGCAACCCCTTTCTTTGTTTTTAATAAAGCTTTCATACTCTTTATTTTGCTCTTCCAAGCGGTTTTTATACAGTGAAAATACTTGACGAAAAAGCGGTTTTTGTGGTATACTTAATCAAAATGTATCAAATCACGCAAAAAACGGAACTTGCGCGGAAAGGAGTTTATATGAGTAGAATTGAAACGAAATGCGTACAGGGCGGTTATACCCCGAAAAACGGCGAACCGCGTCAAATACCCGTCATTCAAAGCACCACCTTCAAATACGCGACGAGCGAAGATATGGGCAAGCTTTTCGACTTAGAGGCGAGCGGTTATTTTTATTCCCGTTTGCAAAACCCCACCTGCGATACGGTGGCGCAAAAAATTTGCGAGCTGGAAGGCGGTACTTCGGCAATGCTGTTATCGTCGGGACAATCGGCGTCCTTCTTTGCGGTCTTTAATATCGCGAGCCAAGGCGACCATATCGTATCTTCGTCCAGTATCTACGGCGGTACTTATAACTTATTCGCCGTTACTATGAAACGCATGGGCATTGATTTTACCTTCGTTGACCCCGACTGTTCGGAAGAAGAATTAAACAAGGCGTTCAAGCCCAACACCAAAGCGGTATTCGGCGAAACGATAGCCAACCCCGCGCTCACCGTTTTAGATATTGAAAAATTCGCTAAGGTCGCGCACGCGCACGGCGTACCCTTGATTATCGACAATACCTTTGCCACCCCCGTCAACTGCCGTCCCTTTGAGTTCGGCGCGGATATCGTTACCCACTCCACCACCAAATATATGGACGGCCACGGCGTAGCGGTAGGCGGTTGTATCGTCGATTCGGGTAAATTCGACTGGCTGGCGCACGCGGATAAATTCCCTGGACTTTGCACGCCGGACGATAGCTATCACGGCATTACTTACGCGAAAAAATTCGGTAACGCAGGCGCGTATATCACCAAAGCTACGGCACAGCTGATGCGCGATTTCGGTTGCACGCAATC
>JAFXHR010000014.1 GCA_017536305.1 Clostridia bacterium
ATCTGGCGCTCTAACCAACTGAGCTACACCCGCCATTTATTTGGTGCGCCTGAAGAGATTCGAACTCCTGACACACGGCTTAGAAGGCCGTTGCTCTATCCAACTGAGCTACAGGCGCATAATGTATGCCCTTTGATAGAATGGAGCGGGTGATGGGAATCGGACCCACGCGGCCAGCTTGGAAGGCTGGAATTCTACCATTGAACTACACCCGCATTTATCTCGCTTTTACGTCGAACTCACAACGCTTGTATATAATAGCATTATTCGCAAAAATTGTCAAACACTTTTCGCGCGTTTTTTCAAAAAATTCGTAATTTTTTTTATTTATTTTCGTTTTCACAAAAAATTGCGAAAAAATGTGAATTTTTATCTTAATTCACAAAATAATATAATCTTTCCTTTTTTTGCTTTCCTATTTTCAAAAAATGTGCTACAATATATATTATTAACGCACGCGAAAAAATAAAAAGCCCGAGCGGAATAAAATGACGAATAAATATACGTTCAAAACCCCAAGTAAGGGCATAAGCACCATCAACAATAAATCCGAGCGACGGAATTTGAAGATAAACATACATATATAAACGGTCAAAGCTCCGCCAAGCGCACCTGTAATTAAGAGCTTACCTAAAAATCTTTCGTTTTGCGGTGGTTGGCTCGCGGTATCGGAAAGTGGCGCGCTTTCACGGCGTAGTTCGCTTTCCCGTTCTTTATCGCGAAAGGATTTGACTAATAAAAAGGCATAGAAATTGATGGCTAAAATATAAGCTACGAGTAAAATATAAACGATAATCATATTCGTAGTTTGTTTCAAAAATCGCAAAAAATTACAGAGGTATACAGATTATGAAAAAAAGAGCACTGGTTAGCGTATCCGACAAAACGGGTATCGTCGAATTTTGTCAAAGACTGATTGCTTGTGGATTTGAAATCATTTCCACGGGCGGTACGGCAAAAGCCTTGAAAGACGCGAATCTGCCCGTTATCGGCATTAGCGAGCTTACGGGCTTTCCCGAATGCTTGGACGGGCGCGTAAAGACCTTGCACCCCGTCGTACACGCAGGGCTTTTGGCTATGCGTTCCAACCCCGAGCATATGGAACAGCTTGCTAAGCTTGATATCAACACGATTGATATCGTAGCAGTAAATTTATATCCGTTCAAGGAAACCATTTCTAAACCCGACGTAACCTTTGCGGACGCGGTGGAAAATATCGATATCGGCGGTCCTACTATGATTCGCGCGGCGGCGAAAAATTACCAAGACGTTGCCGTCGTCGTAGACCCTAAGGACTACGAAAAAGTACTTTCCGAGCTGGAAGCAGGCGAAATTACGCTGGATACCAAAAAATATTTACAATATAAAGTATTCGCGCATACGGCGGTTTACGATAGTATGATTTCCAACTATTTAGCAGGTCAGCTGGGTATCCGCTATCCCGATAGCGTAACCTTTGCTTACGAGAAAACGCAGGATATGCGTTACGGGGAAAATCCCCACCAAGGCGCGTCCTATTATAGTGAAGTATTCCCCCGCGTAGGCTCGCTTTCCAAGGCAAAACAGCTTTGGGGTAAGGAGCTTTCCTATAACAATATCAACGACGCAAACGGTGCGTTGGAGCTTGTCAAAGAATTCGACGAACCGTGCGTTGTTGCAAGCAAGCACGCAAATCCTTGCGGTGTGGGCGTAGGTAAGACCATTCACGAAGCGTATATCAAAGCCTACGAATCCGACCCCGTATCCGTCTTTGGCGGTATCTTGGCGATTAACGGTATCGTGGACGAGGCGACGGCGACGGAAATCAATAAAATTTTCATTGAAATCGTTATTGCCGAAGGATATACGGACGGTGCGCTGGAAATCTTAAAGACCAAGAAAAATATCCGTCTTTTGGAATTGCCCGACATTCGCGAAAGAAGAGAAAAGACCGCTTACGATATGAAGAAAGTGTACGGCGGTTTGCTCGTACAAGACTACGACGAAACGCTCTTTGACGAGGCAAATTTGAAGGTCGTAACCAAGCGTGCACCGACGGCGGAAGAAATGCGCGCAATGCTCTTTAACTGGAAAGTCGTTAAATACACGAAATCCAACGCAATCGTCGTGGGTAGAGAAGATAGAACGACGGGTATCGGTATGGGACAAACTAACCGTATTTGGGCGGCGCAACAGGCAATCGAGCACGCAGGGGAGTTAGCGAAAGGCTCGGTAATGGCGTCCGACGCATTCTTCCCGTTCCCCGATTGCGTAGCGGAATGTGTAAAAGCAGGCATTACCGCCATTATCCAACCAGGTGGCAGTAAGAACGACCAGCTTTCGATTGACGCTTGCGACGAGGCAGGCATTGCTATGATTTTCGTCGGCGATAGACACTTTAAGCACTAAAAAGATAAACGCCTTGTATCACATTCGGTACAAGGCGTTTTTATATTCGTTTTTATCGTTAACCGTTTTCTTTCGTCGATTTATACTCGGCAATCGCTTTGGAGAGCTGGTCGGGGCAAGACGTGTTGCCTTTGCAACGGATACCTGCTAAAAGCTTTTGAATATCGTCGATATTTTGACCTTCCACAAGCCGTGCGATACCTTGCAAATTGCCACCGCAACCGCCGATAAAACGGACGTTGTGCAATGCATTGCTTTCGTCAACGTCGAATAAAATTTGACGGGAACAAGTCCCTTTCGTAGAATAAGTAAACATAACAACCTCGCTTGTTTTTATTTTTAGTCCACGAGCGTATCGTAAATAGCCGAATACAGCTCGGACGCTTTGCTTTCCCAGTTTTTATAAATATTTTGCGCCGTCTTTTTATCGGGAACGACAAATCTAAGCTCTAACATAGGCTGTACGGGCGCAAGGATTTTCAAATATACCGTGTACGTACCGTCTACGTTTTGATAATAATCCGATTTACATTCTTGACGGTTACGGAGTTTTCCGCTGTTCTTTTTTACGAACGCGGATATTTCGTCGCGGATACTCTTTGGTATATTGATATAGAAATTACTCAAACTCTCTCTGCCGTCGCTCGTAATAGAATAGAGCGGTTCTTCTTCGGGGGAAGAAATACGGCAAATGAACCCGTCGTCCAAAAGGCGGGGCAACAGCTCCATACAATCCATATAATTGAGCCAGTTATTGCCCGCGGTACACATTTCGACAATCGTGCGCTCGGAAAGCGCGCTTTCCATTTTATCGAAAACGAAAAGCACGATAAGTTTATTGACCGACGTTTCACCCTGAATTTGCATATATGTATTTCCTATGTGTGGCAATGCCACGAAGTTTTTTAAGGAAAACGGTCGCAAAGGATTACCCGTGCGACCGTTTTCGGGATTTTCGTATGTAGGTTACGCCTCAAATTTCTTTAAGCGTTCCATAAGGTCGTCGCAATCGTCGCTATAAGCTTCAACTACGATAGGCTTGGATAAATCGAGCGAGAAAATACCTAAAATGGATTTCGCGTCAACGACGTATCTACCGCTTTTAAGCAAGATTTCAAAAGGATAATCCTGCGTAACGTTCACGAACTCTTTTACTCTTTGTGCCATTTCCAAAGAAATTTTAATGGATTTCATAATGCACCTCCAAATTTAATTACCTACATTATACATAAAAGTTTGGAAAAAATCAAGCCCTTCTAAGATAAAATCTTGAAAAATTCGGGATTTTGTGCTATAATGATAACAATCCATAGAATTATTGTTCAATTTGTTAAAGGAGCGAAGATGGAATACACAGAAAAAACCGTCAAGAAAAATTATATATACAAAGGCAAAATACTGAGTTTGCGTTGCGACGACGCTCAGCTGTTTAACGGCGAACCCTGCAAACGCGAGATTATCGAGCATAGCGGTGGCGCGTGCGTTTTATGCGTGGAAAAAGGCAAGGTGCTGTTGGTGCGACAGTACCGCTATGCTTACGGCGAAAGCGTATACGAAATTCCCGCAGGGAAATTAAACGACGGGGAAAATCCCATGAGCGCTTGCGTGCGGGAGCTGGAAGAAGAAACGGGCTTTCGCGCAAGGGAAGTAGAGCTTTTATACGAAGTTTATCCCACACCTGGGTATACCAACGAGCGAATTTTTATCTATTTGGCAAAGGGGCTTGAAAAGGTAGAACGCCATTTAGACGACGGGGAGTTTTTAGACGCGGAGTGGCTGGATTTGGAGCGGGTGAAAGAGATGCTCAAAAAGGGTGAAATCAAGGACGCAAAGACGATTATCGCTTTACAAGCGTACTTTTTACGATAAAGAGAAAGGTCGGGGCAAAACCCCGACCTTTCCTAATTAAGGAGAAAAAGAAAAAGGAGAGAAACAATTAACGGCAACCGCAACCGCAGTTACAACCACAATTACAAGTGGGAGTTAAAAGGGACGCGAGCGTTCCGTTTTTATACAGGCAGTAAAGGAGAGCCAAAAGGATAGGAAGAGAGCAACCGCTGAAAAGGTTAGAGCAGAAAATTCCGTCTTTTGAGCCGAGTACAAGCAAAGCGATAAGAATCCAAAGGGTGGTGTTACCCGTTAAACAACAATTCATAAAAAACCTCCTGTGTTTCGCCGCAGGGGTATGTAAAATGTCTCCGTAACGGAAAATTCCTGCGGTTTTATCTTTCTATTACATAATATTCAAGGTAGCGTCTTTTTGTGTAAAATAAATAGAGTAAAAAAAGAAAAAATATAAAAGCGCTTTCAATTTGTTGCGAAAATCAAAAAAATGCGTTATAATAGTTGTATATTCGTATTATGGGGGCGAATACGCAAGGCGCGGTTCGACCGAAAACCCAAAACGCGGATAAATACTTATTTTTCTACGGGTATCTTAGGAAAGAACTCGATGGAGGTTATTATGAAACGGAAAGAATTCTTTTCGGCGAAAAGGGTTACGGGTATGGCGGTATTGCTTGCGCTCGTAATCGTGTTACAGGCGTTTGGCGGTTCAATTGCCATCGGAGCGGTGCAACTCAATTTTACGCTCATTCCGATTGTACTCGGCGCGATTTTATACGGACCGCTCGTCGGCGCGTTTTTGGGCTTTGCGTGTGGCGTCGTCGTTTTAGTCCAAGTGATTATGGGTATGTCGCCTTTCTACGTTTTAATTTGGACGAACGACCCGATTGTAACCACGCTTACCTGTATCGTTAAAACGACGGTGGCAGGTTTGGTTTCGGGTTGGGTGTATAAATTATTATCGGGTAAAAACGGGCTTGTGGCGGTGTTCGTTGCGTCGGGTATCGTTCCGTTTATCAATACGGCGCTGTTTATCGTCGGTTGTTTGTTTATGACGGGTTCGGTGCACGTAATGGCAGGGGAGCAAAACGTGCTTGGATTTATTCTCGTAGGGCTCGTTACCTTTAATTTCTTTATAGAATTAGCAGTCAATCTTATCGTTGCGCCTGCTTTACACCGTGTAATCGGTATTATGGATAAACAGTTTTCAAGGAAGTAAAAAATGATTATTTGTATAGATATAGGAAACACGAATATTAAATACGCGGTATACGACAAGGACGAACTTCGCGTGTCTTTCCGCGTGTCCACCGATTTTAAGCGTACTTCGGACGAATACGGCGAGCAAATTATCGGTATGTTGGATATCAAGGGTATTAAAGCCAAGGATATCACGGGCGGTATCGTATCGTCCGTCGTGCCGTCGCTCGATTATACCATTGATAAAATGTGCGAAGTATACTTTGATATGAAACCGATGCATATCGCCCCTGGTCTGAAATCAGGCTTAAATATCCGTTGCGACGACGCAAGGGAAGTGGGCGCGGACAGAATTGTCAACTGCGTTTCGGCAATCGTTAGCTACGGCGAAAATAAACCTATGATTGTCGTAGATTTCGGTACGGCAACCACCTTTAACATCATCAGCGCAAACAATGAATTTATCGGTGGCGTTATAGCCCCTGGGATTAAAGGCTCGCTCGATTCGCTCGTCAACGGTACGGCGAAACTGCCTCGCGTAGAAATTGAAGCGCCGAGCAGTATTATCGCGAAAAACACGGTAACGAATATGCAGGCGGGTATCGTATTCGGTTTTGCGGGGCTTGTGGAATATATTGTCAAGCGCATTAAAAAGGAACTTAAAACGAGCGACGTAAAAACGATTGCCACGGGTGGATTTAGCAATATTATTTCCAAGGAAATCGACGGAATTGACGTCGTGGATAAACTGCTCACCTTAAAGGGGTTGAAATACCTGTACGATTTGAATGCAACGGAAAAAGCATAGGGGCAGGTACGCGTTGAACGCTATAAATGAATAGGGAAAATGAAGAAAGACGGAAGAAAAGAAAAAAGGAGTTTTTAATATGGCAAAGAAAGTAGGCGTAGCGATTTTAGGACTTGGCGTTGTAGGTGGCGGAACGTATGAAACGCTCGTAAACCACCGTGATTTTTATTTGAAAACGCAAGGCGTGGATATTAGTGTAGAGCTCGTTTTGGATAAGGCGCTCGATAGACTCATGCAACTGGGCGTTCCCCAAGAAAAAATCGCAAAGAGTATCGACGATATCGTGAATAACCCGAATATCCAAATCGTGATTGAAACTATCGGCGGTATCGGCGTGGCGAAATCGTTCGTAACGTCCGCGCTCAACGCAGGGAAAACGGTGGTAACGTCGAATAAGGAAATGATTTGTAAATATTCGCACGAGCTTGAAAAAATTGCAAAGAAAAACCGTTGCGGTTTGTATTACGAGGCAAGCTGTGTAGGCGGTGTGCCTATTATCCGTACCCTTTTAGACGGCGTACAGGCAAACCATATTCAAAGCATGATGGGTATCGTCAACGGTACGACCAACTATATTTTGACCAAAATGGCGTACGAGGGCGCGGACTATGCGGAAGTGCTTAAAGAGGCGCAAAAATTAGGGTATGCGGAGGCGAACCCGACGGCGGACGTAGACGGCTACGACTCTATGTATAAGCTGTCCATTCTCTCGTCCATGGCGTTCCATACCAAAATTCCTTACACCAAGATTTTCCGCGAGGGTATCAGCGGAGTAGACGGTAAGGATATTGCATACGGTAAAGAGCTTGGGTATACCTTAAAGCTACTCGCAATCGGTAAAAATACGGATAAGGGCGTAGAAGTGCGCGTGCACCCGACCTTTATTCCCAACTCCCACCCCTTGGCAAGCGTAAACGATTCGTTTAACGCGGTGTATATGGTAGGCGACGCGGTAGGCGACGTTATGCTGTACGGTCGCGGAGCAGGCGCGTTACCGACGGCAAGCGCGGTCGTTTCCGACGTCATTTACGCGGCGACGCACTCGGAAATTAAATATTCCACCTTCAAGAACACGGAAAACGCGGATAAGAGCGTGAAATTCGTGTCCGATTTCTCCACGGCTTATTATCTCAGACTGTCGGTAGACGATACGGCAGGTGTGCTTGCTAAAATCAGTGGCGTATTCGGGAAATGCGGTATATCCTTGATTGAAGTATCGCAAATCGCGCATAAGAATAAAACTTTCCTTTCGGACGAGCCCAACCGCGTACCGCTCGTAATCGTTACGCATAAGACGACGGAAAACAGTATCAACAAGGCGGTAGAAAAAATCAACGCGCTCGGAATCGGCGAAGTAAAATCGCTCATTAGAGTGGAACAGTAAAAAAATAGATTATGCTTACTCAGGAACTGTCCCGACAATACGTCAACATCTTAAAAGAAGAATTAGTCCCTGCCATGGGTTGCACCGAGCCTATTTCCATTGCCTACGCCACGGCGAAAGCAAGGGAAACGCTGGGGGAATTCCCTTGCCGTGCGGAGCTTGCCGTAAGCGGTAATATTCTCAAAAACGCCAAGAGCGTAACCGTGCCCCACACGGGCGGTATGCGCGGTATTAAATCGGCGTTTTCGGCAGGCCTTGCGGTCGGGAACGCAAGCGCGGGCTTGGAAGTGCTCGCCGGCGTGGAAAACGGTACGCTTGCGGAAATCAAGCGTATAAAAGATACCTTTAACGTGGAAATCACGACGCCCGAAACGGCGCGTATTTTCGATATTTGCGTTACGCTATATTCCAAAAACCACACCGCATTCGTGCGGATTGCAGATACGCATACGAATATCGTTTGTATTCAAAAGGACGGCGAAACGCTGTTTGAAAAACCGCTCGAAAAGCGTCCGCAAAAGACGGATAGAAGTATTTTGAGCGTGGAAAATATTTGTGATTTTGCCCGTAGCGTGGATATTGACGAAGTGAAAGATGTTTTAGCTCGGCAAATCGCTTATAATATGGCGATAGCGGAAGAAGGGTTGTCCAAAAATTACGGCGCGAATATCGGTAAGGTACTGCTCCGTTCCTATCAGCCGGATATCAAAATCACGGCGAAAGCGTACGCGGCGGCGGCGAGCGACGCGCGTATGAATGGTTGCGAGCTCCCCGTTATCATCAATTCGGGTAGCGGAAACCAAGGTATTACCGCGTCCGTGCCCGTTATCGTATACGCACGGGGCTTGAACGTGTCCGAAGAAAAGCTGTATCGCGCGCTTTGCGTGTCGAACCTAATTACCATTCACTTAAAAAGCGGTATCGGTACGCTGTCCGCTTATTGCGGAGTCGTATCGGCAGGCGCGGGCGCAGGTTGCGGTATTGCGTATTTGCTTGGCGGTGGCAAAGAAGAAATTAAGCATACGCTCGTCAACGCGCTTGCCATTGATTCAGGTATTATTTGCGACGGCGCGAAAGCGAGCTGTGCAGGTAAAATTGCGACGGCGGTAGAGAGCGGTCTTTTGGGCTTGAATATGTACTATAACGGCAACGAATTTTTCGCGGGCGAAGGGATAGTCAAAGACGGCGTGGAAAATACCATCAAAAGCGTGTCGCGCTTGGCGCACGAGGGTATGCGTGAAACGGATAAAGAAATTATTCGGATTATGCTGGATAACGAGTAAACGAACAAAACATAAAAAGGGGAGAGTGGTTTTTACCGCTCTCTTTTTGCGTAAATAGGGGAAAATCGGGCGCGTGCGTATAAAATAAGGAAAGAATTTATAAAATAATAGCGTTTTTGCCTTTGAAATACTTGCTTTTTAAGCGTAATGTGTGGTACAATATCCACAATCAATATTTTTGATTAAAAAGGTAGAAGAATTCGATTTTTTTGTTTGAAAGGAGAAGTAAGAAAATGGAAAGAGTGTATAATTTTTCAGCAGGACCTTCGATGCTCCCTGAAACGGTGCTTAAAAAAGCGAGTGAACAGATGCTTTGTTATGAAGATAGCGGTATGTCCGTTATGGAAATGAGCCACCGCTCACCCGTTTACGAAAAAATCATTACGGACGCGGAAAGTTTATTAAGACAGGTAATGAACATTCCTGATAATTACAAGGTTTTATTCTTGCAGGGCGGTGCGTCCACGCAGTTTGCGTCCGTGCCCTTGAATTTACTTAGAAAGAGTAAAAAAGCGGATTATATTTTATCCGGTCAATTTTCGACCAAGGCGTATAAGGAAGCGCAAAAATACGGCGATATCGCGGTAGCAGGTTCGAGTAAGGACGCGAATTTCTCGTTCGTACCCAAAACGGACAAAAACTCGTTTAGAGCGGACGCGGACTACGTACATATTTGCTTTAATAATACCATTTACGGTACGAAATTCCCGTATATCCCCGACACGGGCGATATTCCTTTGGTAGCGGATATGTCGTCGTGTATTTTGAGCGAACCGATTGACGTTTCACGCTTTGGCGTGATTTACGCCGGCGCGCAAAAAAATATGTCCGCGGCGGGCTTGACCGTGGTAATTATAAGAGAAGATTTGCTCGGCTTTGCAAGGGAAGATACGCCGACTATGCTCGATTACAAGGTAATGGCGGACAACGGTTCTATGTATAACACACCGCCCACCTACTGTATCTATATCGCTAAGCTCGTTTACGAATGGATACTTTCTCTCGGTGGTTTGGAAAAAATGAAAGCGCTGAACGAGAAAAAGGCAAAGCTTTTGTACGATTATTTGGATAGCCAAGATTATTATACCGCACCCGTAGAAAAGGAAAGCCGTTCTATGATGAACGTAACGTTCGTAACGGGGGACGCGGATTTGGATAAGAAATTTGCAAGTCAGGCGAGCGACGCAGGATTGAAAAACTTAAAAGGACACCGTTCGGTCGGCGGTATGCGTGCGTCCATCTATAACGCAATGCCCTACGAAGGGGTGGAAAAGCTGGTTGCGTTTATGAAAGAGTTCGCTCAAAACAACCCTAAATATTAAAAACAAAGAATATGCTACGCATTTCTTCGTTGCCTTTCAGTTACGTACTATCGGTACGCGCCTTCAAGGCGCCTTGAACTGCTTGCATCTTGCTTTGTTTTTATCGCTCGGCTCGCGGTTGAGCGCATTGTCATTGCGAGCCTATGCAATTGGCGTGGCAATCTTATAAAAATATTACCATAGAATGGAGAAAATAATATGTTAAAAATCAAGTTAATGAATAAAATAGCCAAAGTAGGCACGGCGCTGTTTTCGCGCGAAAAATACGAAGTAAGCGATAGCGTGGAAAACGAAGACGCGATTATGGTGCGTTCGGCGTCCTTGCACGAACAGGTATTTTCTAAAAATTTACGCGCGATTGCCCGTTGCGGTGCAGGCGTGAATAATATTCCCGTCGAGCGTTGCACGAAAGAAGGTATCGTCGTGTTCAATACCCCTGGGGCGAATGCAAACGCGGTAAAAGAGCTTGCGATTGCGTCCTTGATTTTAGCGTCGCGCGATATCGTCGGCGGTGTGGAATGGGTAAAAACGCTCGCAGGTACGACGGGGGTAGCCAAAGCGGTCGAGACAGGCAAATCCGCGTTCGTTGGGCACGAGCTGGCAGGTAAAACGCTGGGCGTTATCGGGCTTGGCGCTATCGGCGGTATGGTAGCAAACTGTGCCATTTCGTTGGGTATGCGCGTTATCGGTTACGACCCGTACATAACGGCGAAAGCGGCGTGGAGCTTAGCGCCCTCCGTATCGCAAGCGTCCGACTATGCGGAAATTTTCAAGACCTGCGATTATATCAGCTTGCACGTACCCGCAACTCCGCAAACGAAGAATATGAATTGCGAAAAGTCCATTGCACAAATGAAAGACGGCGTGCGTATTTTGAACCTTGCCCGTGCCGACCTTGTCAATGCGGAAGATTTGAAAGTAGCGCTCAAAGCAAAGAAAGTAAGTTGTTATATTACCGATTTCCCGACGGAAGAAACGGTGGGTGTGGACGGCATTATCGCGATTCCCCATCTTGGCGCGTCGACGGTAGAATCGGAAGACCATTGCGCGGTGATGGCTGGTCAAGAATTAGACGAATTTTTAACCTGCGGTAATATCCGCAACAGCGTGAATTTCCCGACGGTGAACGTACCCCGTTCCGAGCATCCCAGAGTTTGCATTATGAACGAGAATATCCCGAATATGCTTTCGCAAATCACGTCGGCGTTCTCGGCGAAAAATATCAACATTGAAAACTTTGCCAACGGCTCGAAAGGGGAAGTGGCGTATACCATAGTAGAAACGAACGTACCTGCAAGCGAAGAAATTTTACAGGCAATCTCGTCCATTCAAGGCGTATTCGGGGTGCGTGCGTTTAATTAAAAGTAAGGAGTAAGACAATGTCCGAAACGGTTTTGAAAAAGGAAGAACGGGTAGCGATTGCGCTCCGTTCACTCTATAAAAAATACGGCTACCTGCCGTATAAAATGAGCAAGTTTGAAGCGTACGATTTATACGCGCAAAATAAAGATTTTCTCGTGGGCGAAGGGGTAATTACCTTTACGGACACGGACGGGAAATTGTTGGCGTTAAAACCGGACGTAACCCTGTCTATTATCAAAAACGCAGGGGATAACGGCGAAAAACAAAAGGTCTATTACAACGAAAACGTGTATCGAATCTCGGGCGATAGTAAGCAGTTCAAGGAATTGATGCAGGTTGGATTAGAATGTATCGGGGATTTAAGCGTTTACGATATCTACGAAACGCTCACCCTTGCCTGTGCGAGCTTAGCGGAAATTTCCCCTAAGTTCGTTTTGGATATTTCCCACCTTGGTATTTTGTCGGGTGTATTAGAAGAAATTGCGCTTGGGGAAGTATTCGATAACAAAGCGCAAAAATTCGTTGCCGAAAAGAATGCACACGAGCTTTTGTCCCTTTGCGAAACGTACAAGGTAAGCAAAGAACAAACGGAAAAACTGCTCGTGCTTATCACCGCGTACGGCACGGTGGAAAGCGTATTAAAAACGCTTGCGCCCCTTTGCAAAACGGGTAAAACGGCAAAAGCGTACGAAGAGCTCAGTTCCCTTTGTTCACTTTTGAAAACGAGCGAATATGCGGAGAATATCCGTTTGGATTTTTCCGTCGTGAACGCTTTGAATTATTATAACGGTATCGTATTCAAGGGCTTTATCGACGGCATTTATAAGAGCGTGCTCTCCGGTGGTCGGTACGATAGATTGATGGCGCGTATGCAAAAGGAAACGGGCGCAATCGGGTTTGCGGTATATTTAGATTTACTCGAAGGCTTTGAAGAAACGCGCGGTGCGTACGATTTCGATACGCTGATTTTATACGACGAGAACACGGATATACGAGCGCTCGTGCAAACGGTAGAAACGCTGATTGCAAACGGGGAAACGGTCCGCACGGAAAAGACGCAGGGGAAATGGAGATATAAAAAACTCGTTAACTTACAGGCGGGGGATAAGGTATGATAAATATTGCATTGCCCAAAGGACGGTTGGGAGAAAGGGTATATTCCGCTTTTGAAAAAGCAGGGTTTGCCTGTCCGTCCATTAAAGAAAACAACCGCAAGCTCATTTTTGAAAACGAAGAAACGGGCGTACGGTATTTTTGGGTAAAACCGTCCGACGTGTCTATTTACGTAGAGCGTGGCGTTGCCGATATCGGCGTTTGCGGTAAGGATATTTTAGAAGAATACGCCCCCGACGTGTACGAGCTTTTAGACTTAAAAACGGGTATTTGCCGTATGGCGGTCGCAGGTAAAAAGGAATTTTACGACGACGGGGAAAGAACGCTCAAAGTCGCTACGAAATTCGTGCGCGTTGCCAAGCGTTATTACGCGCAAAAGGGTAGAAAAATCGACGTCATCAAGCTCAACGGCTCGATTGAAATTGCGCCGATTTTAGGACTTTCCGACGTTATCGTGGATATCGTGGAAACGGGCACGACGCTGAAAGAAAATAACTTGGAAGTAAAAGAAACGATTTTCCCGATTAGCGCAAGACTGATAGCGAATAAGACGGCGTTCAAGTTTAATACCAAGGAAATTGAACGGTTAGTAGACGGCGTTAAAAAACTTTTGGAAGAAACGGGTGATAAGTTATGATTAAAATCTATAAATTCGGGGAAGTACCTGCGGAAGAGATTTTTGCGCGGTTTAACCCCACGGCAAGCGTTTCGGACGTCGTTTCGGAAATTATTCAAAAGGTTATTGACGAAAAGGACGACGCGCTGAAATTTTACGCGAAAAAATTCGACGGCGTGGAGCTCAATAGCTTGGAAGTTACGCAAGCGGAAATAGACGAGGCGTACGAGCGCGCGGATAAAAAATTTATCGAAATCGTAGAAGAATCAGCGAAAAATATCCGTGAATTCCACGAAAAGCAAAAACGCGACGGCTTTGCGTTAAAAAAGGAAAAGGGCGTTATCGTCGGTCAAAAAATCACCCCGATTGAAAAGGTAGGCTTATACGTACCAGGGGGCACGGCGTCCTATCCTTCTACCGTTTTAATGGACGCAATTCCTGCAAAGATTGCGGGTTGTAAGGAAATCGTTATGGTAACGCCACCGAGCAAATCAGGTAGCGTCAATCCCAACATCTTAGTTTCAGCAAAAATCGCAGGGGTGGATAGAATTTTCAAGGTAGGCGGTGCGCAGGCAATCGCAGGGCTTGCCTACGGTACGGAAAGTATCCCTAAGGTAGATAAAATCGTAGGTCCGGGGAACGCGTTCGTTGCCGAGGCGAAAAAGCAGGTGTTCGGCAAGGTGTCCATTGATATGATAGCAGGACCGAGCGAAATACTCGTCGTTGCGGATAATACGAACAATCCCGCACATATCGCGTCCGATTTACTCAGTCAAGCGGAGCACGATAAAATGGCGAGCGCGGTGCTGGTAACGGACGATATGGCGTTTGCAAACGCGGTGTCAAACGAGCTGGAAAGACAAATCCCCACGCTCTTGCGCAAAGAAATTGCGCGCAAATCCATTGACGATAACGGTAAAATTATCGTTGCGGATAATTTATTACAGGCGATTGAAATTGCCAACGAGATTGCGCCCGAGCATTTAGAGCTTTGCGTGGACGAGCCGTTTGCGTATTTGGATAAAGTGGCACACGCAGGTTCGGTGTTTTTAGGAAAATACTGTCCCGAGGCGCTCGGCGATTATTTTGCAGGACCGAACCATACCCTGCCTACGAGCGGTACGGCGCGCTTTTCGTCCCCCTTATCGGTAGACGATTTCGTCAAGAAAACGCAGTACCTGTATTACACGGAAGAGGCTTTAAGCGAAGTGGCGGATAAAGTCGCTTACTTTGCGGAAAAAGAGGGATTGCAAGCACATTCTCGGAGTGCAACGATAAGAAAGGAACAAAAATGAGTAAATATTTTAGCAAAAAATACGCGTTGCTGACGCCGTATACCCCAGGGGAACAGCCCAAGGATACGCAGTATATCAAGCTCAATACCAACGAGTCGCCGTTCGCTCCGCCCCCGTCCGTGGTACAAGCGGTAGAAACGGAAATCAAAAGGGCACAGCTGTATTCCGACCCTGAATGTACGGCGCTCGTAAAAAAGGCGAGCGAGATTTTCGGGGTAAATACCAAACAAATTTTACCGACCAACGGCTCGGATGAGATTTTGAATTTTGCGTTTATGGCGTTTTGTGATAAGGACACGCCCGTGGTATTTCCCGATATATCCTACGGCTTTTATTCGGTGTTTGCGAATTTGCACGGTATACCGTATAAAACCGTTCCGCTTAAAAGCGATTTTTCCATTGATTATCGCGATTATATGCACGCGAATGCGACGGTAGTAATTGCCAACCCCAACGCGCCGACGGGGCTTTGCTTGCCCGTTTGGCAAATAGAAGAAATTGTAAAATCCAACCCTAACAACGTCGTCGTAATCGACGAGGCGTACGTGGATTTTGGGGGCGAAAGCTGTATACCGCTCATTCATAAATACGACAACCTGCTCGTTACGCAAACCTTTTCTAAGTCGCGTAGCTTAGCAGGCGCAAGACTGGGACTTGGGTTTGCTTGCGAGAGCTTGCTTGCTGATTTGAATACGCTCAAATACTCCACAAACCCCTATAACGTCAACCGTATGACCGCAATGGCAGGTTATACCGCTCTTTGCGAGAATGCGTATTTTATGGATAATTGCAAGGTAATTTGCGAAAACAGGGAATATACGGCAAACGAGCTTACAAAGCTTGGGTTTGAAGTGTTACCGTCTAAAACGAATTTCTTGTTTGTGAAAACGGACGAAATAGGCGGTCGGAAATTATACGAAGAATTAAAGAAAAAAGGGGTGCTCGTGCGTAATTTTACCAGCGAGCGCATTAAAGATTATAATCGGGTAACGATAGGCACGAAAGAAGAGATGGAAATATTCTTACAAAAAACGAAAGAAATTTTGAAGGAGCAACGTCAATGAGAATAGCGGAAATTGCGAGAAAAACGGCGGAAACGGATATTTTCCTGCGCCTGAATTTAGACGGGAGCGGAAAGAGTGAAATAGACAGCGGTTGCGGTTTTCTCGACCACATGCTTACGCTGTTTGCGTCGCACGCAGGGTACGATTTAACGGTCAAGTGCGTGGGGGATACGAACGTAGATTATCACCACACGACGGAAGATATCGGGATTGCGCTCGGACAAGCGTTTTTTAGCGCGCTTGGCGATAAGCGCGGAATTGTACGCTACGGGGATATAACCTTGCCTATGGACGAGAGCTTAATCGCCGTGGCGGTGGATATTTCGGGTAGAGAATATTTGGCTTGCAATTTGACGTTTGCATTTGAAAAGGTGGGCGATTTTGACACCGAGCTTTGCGAAGAATTTTGGCTTGCGTTCGTAAGACAAGCCAAGCTTACGCTCCATATCCGCCAGCTTGCGGGAAAGAATGCGCACCACATTATCGAGGGTACGTTCAAGGCGGTGGCGAGAACGCTTGCAAAGGCAACGGCAATCGACGAAAAGAGAAAGGACGAAGTGCCTTCTACCAAAGGAGTTTTATAATGATAGCCATAGTCGATTACGGCGTGGGGAATTTATTTTCCCTGCAATCGTCGTTTAAGCGAATCGGCGCGGACGCGGTAGTAACTTCGGACGAAACAACGCTTAAAAACGCGTCGAAAATTATACTCCCTGGGGTGGGGGCGTTTGCCGACGCCATTCAAAAATTGAAAGAGCGGAATTTGGACGAATTTTTGAAGTCGCAGGTAAAAACGGGCAAATATATGATGGGTATTTGTCTTGGTATGCAACTTTTATTCGACGAGAGCCACGAATACGGCGTGCATCAAGGCTTGGGGCTTATTCAAGGTCGCGTTATTCCTATGCGCGGATTGATTGACGAGAAGTTGAAAGTACCGCATATCGGCTGGAACGGTTTACAATTCCCGAAACCGCATTTCTTATTTAAGGACTTGAAAGAAGGGGATTGCGCGTATTTCGTACATTCGTATTTTGCTACCGATTGCGCGGAAAACGTGATAGCCACGACGGAGTATGATAAAATTTTGACCGCGTCTGTGGCAAAGGATAACGTTTTGGGTTGTCAATTCCACCCCGAAAAAAGCGGGGAAGTGGGCTTAAAAATACTCAAAGCGTTCGTAGAACAAAAGGATTAAAGCGTATGGAAATTTTTCCTGCAATAGATTTATACGACAATAAAGCGGTGCGACTTTTGAAGGGCGATTACGCGCAAATGACGGTGTATAACGACGACCCCGTCGAAGTCGCGCGTGATTTTAAGGCAAAGGGCGCGACGCATATCCATATCGTCGATTTAGCAGGCGCGAAAGTGGGCAAACCCGTACATAGCGAAATGGTGCGTAAAATCGCCAAGGCAACGGGCTTGTTTATTGAAATCGGCGGTGGAATTCGGAATATGGACACGGTGGACGAATACCTGTCCGCAGGCGCAAGTCGCGTGATTATCGGTACTTCCGCCGTGGAAAACGAAGAATTTTTGAAAACCGCGCTGAAAAAGTACGGCGAAAAAATAGCGGTCGGTGCGGACGTTTCGGACGGAAAAATCGCGGTCAAGGGCTGGCTGGAAAAATCGGACTATACCTTAGACGCCTTTTTAACGAAAATGCAAAGCTTGGGTGTAAAAACGGTCATTTGTACGGATATATCCAAGGACGGCGCTATGAAAGGTACGAACCACGAATTATACCGACATATCGTAGAAAACTTCTCTATGGAAGTTATTGCGTCGGGCGGGGTATCGAGTATAGACGATATCAAACGGCTCGCGCGCGTAGGCGCGCACGGCGCAATTATCGGAAAGGCGTACTATATCGGCGCGATTGATTTGAGCGAAGCTGTCGAGGTGGCAAAATGATAACCAAACGTATTATCCCCTGCTTGGACGTCAAGGACGGCAAGGTGGTCAAGGGGGTTAATTTTGAAAAACTCAAAGAAGTCGCTTGCCCCGTTGAGCTTGCCAAATACTATTCGGCAAACGGCGCGGACGAGCTGGTGTTTTACGATATTACCGCATCTGCCGAAGGCAGAAAATTATTTACCGACGTCTTAAAACGCACGGCAAGCGAAGTATTTATTCCGTTGACCGTCGGTGGCGGTATCCGTTCTCTTTCGGATTTTGAACGGGTACTCTCTTGCGGAGCGGATAAAGTCAGCGTTAATTCGGGCGCAATCGCCAACCCCGATTTAATTAAAGAATCCGCAAGGCGCTACGGCAATCAATGCGTGGTCATTTCCGCGGATATCAAACAGGTAAACGGCGCGTTCCACGTCTTTGCCAAGGGCGGTAGAGAAGATACGGGTATGGATGCCGTACCTTGGATAGTCCGTTGTGTACGCGAAGGGGCAGGCGAAGTCGTAGTCAATTCTATGGATACCGACGGGGTAAAAAACGGGTTTGATTTAGAGCTTTTAGACGCGGTTTGTAAAGCGGTGGACGTACCCGTGATTGCATCGGGCGGAGCAGGGAAACAGGAGCATTTCGTCGAGCTTTTCAAAACAATCCCGACCGTGGACGCAGGGCTTGCCGCATCCGTGTTCCATTTTGGCGAAATTGCCATTCCTGACTTAAAACAAACGCTTAAAAATGAAAATATCGTCGTTAGGTTATAAATAGGAGAAAATAATATGATTAAAATAGAAGAATTAAAATTTGATAAAGACGGTCTTATTCCCGCCATCGTCGTGGACGCAGTAACCAAAGACGTCCTTACGCTTGCGTATATGAATAAGGAAAGCCTTAATATTACCTTGGAAAAGGGTTTGACCTGTTTTTACAGCCGTAGCCGTCAATGCTTATGGCTCAAAGGGGAAACGAGCGGAAATTATCAACACGTCGTATCCATTACCGCCGATTGCGACAAAGATGCGCTCGTGATTAAAGTGGAAAAGGACGGACCGGCTTGCCATACGGGCGCGGAAAGCTGTTTCTTCCAGCCGTTATATATCAGCGAAGAAAAGCACGAGTTTTCCCTTCGCGGTTTGTACGCGCTTTTAACGGAACGCAAGGAAAAAATGCCCCAAGGCTCGTATACCACCTATCTCTTTGAAAAGGGCTTAGACAAAATTCTCAAAAAAATCGGTGAAGAATGTACCGAAGTTATTATCGCAGGCAAGGCGCAGGACAAAAAGGAAACGATTTACGAAATTGCCGACCTTGCTTACCACACCATGGTGCTGATGGTGCAAAACGGTATCACCGTCGACGAAGTCCAAGCAGAGCTTGCGTCCCGCCACGTTATCGACCATAAAGTCAAACAAGAGAAAATGACAAAATAAATATACAAAACCAAAGTATATTTATACAAATCCAAAAACCGAAACCGCTGTTTTTTTCGTAAAAACAGCGGTTTTTATACGCGTTTCTACCCGTCAATTATGCAAAAATCGATAATGCAAATGAAAACAAACGATTTTTTCGATTTCACATAAATATCATATTTGGAATAAATTTATTTATACATTTCTTTCTATTATGATTGACAAAACATTTTTTTTGCGTTAAAATAATAGTTGTGTTATAAGCAAAATTGGGTCTTAATGCCCCTAAGGGGATAAAAGGCGACCTAAAAAACGAGAACAAACAAAGGAATATAGACAATGAAAAGAAAGTGGAAACGCACGTTTTTAGCGGTCTTGGGCATTCTTTCTTCCTTATTTATATTTGCAGGTTGCAAATTAGGGACGACTTTGGACGATTTGAAAGAAGAATATTCGCTCAAAGCGCAGGTTACCTATTACGCCAACGGCGGGGAGTTTGAAAACAAGCGTACGGTAAAGAACGTGTATTATGCGGAAGGACAACCCGTAGCGAATATCGGCGGTACGGAAATTCCAAACATTTCGCTCACCTACACGGGTTATGAATTTGATTGCTGGTATCACGCGGAAACGGACGGGAACGGCGATATCGTCTATACGGACGAAACGAACACGCTCCCGAAAATGAGCGATACCAAAGCAGACTTTTCCAAAACGCTTTCGGCAGGCGAGCACTGGACGCTGGTAGCGAACTGGCTTGCGAACGCGAAAATTCGCGTCAAGCTCGTGAGCGAAGATATGCAGGATAATGAAAAAATCACGATAGCAGGCGTAGAGTACGGGCAAGGCGACGAAATCGTGTCTTACGATTTCTACGGCGAAGAAAAGAAACGCCCGACGGCTACGGATATCAACAGTAAGCTTTCGGTAAAGGATAACGCGTATACGTTCGTACAGTTCTATACAAGCGAAAATTGCGATACGGCGGTGGAATGGCCGATAGCAAGAGGCGAGAGTGATATCGTCATCTATGCGAAGTATATCAAGGGCAACTGGACGATAGTGGACGACGCGTCGGATATCGTCAATATCTTCTCGCTGGGCGTTGCGGAAAACAAAAAATACTATCAAATCAACGATATTGATTGTGAAAAAGTTTCGGCAAGCGTTATGACGAGCGACTTTGCTGGCGAATGGCAAGGCAACGGCTATAAAGTCAAAAACTTGAAGATTAACAAAGAAAAAATAGCGACGAGTACGACGGTTGCGCTCTTTGGCAATATTACCGCGACGGCAAAGATAATAGACGTAACGTTTGAAAATATAGACGTATATTTTGAAACGGCGTATAGAGCGGTTGCGCCGAATATGTATTTACTGTTTATATCGCGTGCAAGCGGTTCGCAGGTAGACGTCGTTATGAGAGGTGAAATAGAAATTGTATTCTCGGACGACGACGGTAGCACGGTCGTGCAGGGTTCGAGTAATATTCAATCGGACGGCAACGACGGCTGGCTTGGTTGGCAGTACGGCGAAGGCGATAGTACAGGCTTTGATATAAGCGGTATGGCGCTGACCGTAAGAACGGAAAAAATCTTATTTTAGTAAAAAAATCGGAGGATTATATATATGAACAAACAGGTAAAAAGATGGTCGTGTTTAACCCTTGCAGGGCTTACGGCGTTTTCTTTGGTTGGCTGTAAAAAGAAACCCGAGGGTAGCGGTGAACAAATTTACAATCCCGAAACGCGCCCCGTGGTATTTAGCACGTCCGCGCTCGACGGGAATTTTAACCCGTTCTTTGCAACGTCCGCACCCGACGTATCCATTGCAGGTCAAACGCAACTGAGTATGCTTACGACGAACGCGGAAGAAAAGGCGGTTTGTGGCGACGAATACGCAACGGTTGCTAAGGCGTACACGGAAAAGGTGAGCGGTACGGGCGAAGATAAAACGACGACGTACGAATTCGTTATTAAAAACGGTATTAAATTCAGCGACGGCGAGCCTTTGACGATTAAGGATGTACTTTTCAATCTTTACGTATATCTCGACCCTATGTATATGGGCTCGTCTACCATTTATTCCACGAAAATCCAAGGCTTGCAGGCATACCGCCAACAAGACCCCGAAGCGGACGCAGATAGTGCGTCTTCGGCGGAACAAGCGGACTACAATAGCGCGGAAGTAAGATTGCAAAACATGGTAGACTACCTTGACGATTGCGGTAGCGGTTTGCCTTCCAAAGACGAGCTTGCTCAAACGCAAGAAGGTAAGGACGTTTTGAAGGTTATGGAGCTTTACGCGGAAGCGGTAGAAAGCGACTGGAATACCTATTCTACGGCGCTTGAAGGCTATAAAGACGAATATAAATTTACCGAAGGCTGGGAGCTTTTCTATTTCCTGATGGGTCTTGTTTACGAACAATGGGAAACGGTGGACGTGGACGGGGTCATCAGAGACCAAAAGAGAAAGGAAAACGGAAAAATTCTTACGGGCTTTGACGCGGACAAGGACGGCGTTGTAGCAGGTCAAGCGTTTATCGACGAAATGAACGAGTCGGTAACGGATACCGCAATTGCCGAGTATAGAACGAAATACGAGCTTGCAAACGACGACGCAGGCAACGCGCTTGCTAAAACGTATATCCAAAGAGATACGGCAATTACGCGCGTATACGAAGCAAATACCACGTCGATTGACGGTATTTATATGGCAATTTCGCGCGTAGGTAGCGAAATTACCAACGAATTCGTAGCAGATGCTCGTCAAGAGCGTTTGGAAAACGCGACGAACAGCGTAGATAGCATTTCGGGTATTACGACGTACAAAACGACGACGTTCGACGGGAAAGACCTTGGTGCGTCCCACGACGTATTGAAAATCGTAATTGACGGCGAAGACCCCAGAGCGATTTGGAACTTTGCGTTCGCGGTTGCGCCTATGCATTACTATTCGAATGCGGAACAAATTGAAAAGGCAAAGAACGGTCAAGGCTTTGGCGTAGACTTTGGTAATAAAGAATTCTTCGAGACCGTATTGAAAGATTCCAAAAAATCGGCACTGCC
>JAFXHR010000015.1 GCA_017536305.1 Clostridia bacterium
AAATCAAAGCGTAATGAAAGTATCGAGAACATCAAGACTCAACGGAGAATACCAAAAAGAAATCAGCGTTATTCTCCGTCGGGTAAAAGATAGAAATCCGGAGCTGAAAGGCTTAATATCGGTAACGGAAACGGACGTCGCGCCCGACTTAAAGACGGCGTACGTGTACGTGAGTATTTACGGATTAGACGAAAACGGGACGAAAGAATCGCTTGCGATTTTACAAAACAGCGCAAGCTATATCCGCCACGAGCTTTCGCAGGTAATGCGTATGCGTACCGTGCCTGCGCTCACCTTCCGTTTGGATAAAAGTATGGTTTACGGCGCGAAAATGGACGAGCTTTTCAAGAAAATTAACGCACAGGAAACGCCTACGACAAAGGACGAAGAATAAATATGAATTGCACCTTGCAAGAACTTGCCAAAAGAATAAAGCAGGCGAAAAACGTTTGGATTTTTACGCACATGCGCCCCGACGGCGACGCGTTCGGGAGCGCGCTTTCGCTTGCTACCGCGCTTAACAGCTTAAATATTCCCACGCAAGTTTTTGTGGAGAGCGATATACCGTCAAATTTGGCGTTTATCAGCGGTATAGATAGGGTGAAGAAATTCCCCGACGGGGAATGTGATTTGCTCATTACCGTCGATTGTAGCGACTTACAACGCCTTGGCGCGCTCCTTGATGATTTTAATCGGGTAACCCGTAAGAAAATTGATACGGTAAATATTGACCATCATATCTCGAATCCCCGCTTTGCAAAGTATAACTACGTGCGCGAATGTTCAGCGAATTGTATGAATATAGCAACGCTCATCTCGTACTTGGGTGTGCCGTTTGATAAAAAAATAGCGGAATATTTGCTTATCGGCTTACTTACCGATTCGGGGAATTTTTCTCACGACGACGTTACGGAAGAAACGCTTTTGCTTGCGTCTAAGCTAGTAAAAGCAGGCGCGGATATTCGGTATTATCATTATATGCTTTTCAAAAAGCAACCCAAAGCGCGCGCCAAGCTTTTTGCACTCGTAATGAGCGGTATTCGCTACTTTTTAGACGATAGATTTGCCGTAATTACCGTGAGTAAAAAGATGATGGAGGATTGCGGGGCGGATAACGGTATGACCGAAGGCTTTGTGGATTTTCCGTTGAACGTAGACGGCGTAGAAGTAGCTTGCTCAATTATGGAAGTTAAACCCCGTCAATATAAAATATCCCTGCGCTCCAAGGAATACGCGGACGTAAACAAGATAGCGGGCACGTTTGGTGGCGGTGGACATATCCGCGCGTCGGGGTGTATGCTGTTTGGAGAAATAGAAGAAGTAATTGATAAGCTTACCTATACGGTATCGCAATACTTAGCCTGACTAAGCGACGAAAGAGGTTTCAATTTATTGAAACTTCTTTTTTTGAATGAAGTCTACAAGGTTGCAATTTTTTCTAATTGCGTGTATAATATAAATAATAAAAAAATGCGAGGCGTACTATGGCACAAAAAATAAAAAAATGGGAAGAATGGCTTTCATTGAGCGGAGAAACGGCGAAGGTAATTTCTTACGCCGATTATTTCGCGCGCCGTCCGCTCTTTACGTCCTTGCAAATTAAAAACGCCAGCGACGAGTTCGTAACGGGACTTACGCTCACCATTTCGGCGGATAACGGTATGCTGATACCGTTTGAAAAATCGTTTGAAGAAATTCCCTTTGAAAGCGTTATCAAAGTAGAGCTTGGCAATATTCTCTCGCCCTTTTATTTTTCAAGTGTAGAAGAGGTCAAAGAGGAGCGTATTTACGCAACGCTTAGCAAGGATAAAAAGGTAGTTTGCACGGCGGAATGGACGGTAAAAACGTTGCCCTTTGATTTTTGGCAGGGCATAGACGGCGACCCGACGCTTTTGGCGTCGTTCGTGCGTCCGCGCTTAGCCGATTGCGTGAAACTGCAAGAAGAAATCACCGTGCAACTGAAAAAATGGAATGCGGATTTTGAGCTGGGCGGTTATGTCGGTAACGATAAAAACGCAGTACGCCGTGTGGTAGCCGGCTTGTACGCAACGCTTAGAAAATACGCGATTGCGAAAAAGGACGCGGATATTACCAAACCAGTCGAGGCGGGCGCAGACGTTAAAATTTTATCGGAAAGAAAAGCAAGCTCGCTGGAAATGGCGATTTTAGCCCGTTCCGTTTTAGAATACGTCGGTTTGCATCCTATTCTTATCTTTGGCGATAGGGAAATTACCTGTGGGGTTTGGTTGTACGATAATTGCTTTTTAGATACCGTATCCGACGACGTTTCCCGTTTAGGCGCGTATGCGTCGGACGGTATCAATAACATAAGCTGTTTTGATATTGAAGATATTTTCGGGGATAAAAATTCCGCGTATACGACCTCGGAAACGCATTTCAAAGAAAAATTAACGGCAGGGTATTACGATAAATACGTAGATATTCGTCGGTCAAGAATTTCCAAAATATTACCTATGCCCTTGCGTGCGCGCAGTATCAAGGGTTATGAGATTTTATCCGAAGAAGACGCGTCGCCCCAAAGCGCGCCCGTCGATTTGAAAGAGCATCAAAATCTTGCGCTGGACAGCGAACAAACGAAAGACAAGCAATGGGAACGCCGGTTGCTTGACTTATCTATGAAAAATCCACTCTTAAATTTCTTACCCACCAAAGGCGCGGTACAGCTTTTAGCCGTAAACGCCGATTCCGCCTTGGACGCGCTGGAACAGGAAAGCGAATTGACGCTTGCGCCTGCTACGAGCGACGTGTTGGAGCTTGCAAAAAAGAAAGTACGGTTCGGTGCGTCCGCGCAGGTAAAATCTATGCGCGAGCTGATTGCCTTAGAAAATCGCTCGGGGATTTTACGGAGCTATTTAGACGAAAAAACGCTCGCTGAAACGGTTACAAGGCTGGTAAAAAAGAACAAGGAAGCGGACGAAGAATCGGGTACGAAAATACTCTATCTTGCGCTCGGCTTTTTGAAATGGTATTCGCGTGAAGACGGTGGCGAGCATTACGCTCCGCTCGTATTACAGCCCGTAACCATTAAAAAGAGTAAAGGTGGTACAGGCTACGCCGTTGTACGTACGGACGAAGAGATTTCCGTAAACTATACCCTGCTTGAATACTTGAAACAGGAATTTAATATCGATATTCGCGGTTTGGATAGCGTCGTACAGGGCTTAAAAATTTCGGAAATTTTAGCTATGGTGCGTATGGAAACGGTCCGTATGCGCGGTTGGGAAGTTTACGACGACGCGTATTTGTCGGCGTTTGCATTCGCGCGCTATCAAATGTGGAACGATTTACGCGAAAATATCGACGAATTTTCCAAGAACGATATTATTCGTGCGCTTTTGGACAATTCGCTTATGCTCAGCGGGGAAGAACGCTTGGACGAAGACGGCGTACGCCCTGAAACTACGCTCACGCCCTTACCTGCCGACGCGTCGCAATGGAGCGCGATTGCGCTTTCGCAAAAAGGGAAGAGCTTTGTACTGCACGGTCCCCCTGGAACGGGTAAATCGCAAACGATTACGAATATTATCGCCAACGCCTTGTTGATGAAAAACGAGTGCTTTTCGTTGCAGAAAAACAAGCCGCGCTTTCCGTCGTTAAAAAGCGCTTGGATAGCTTAGGCTTGGGCGATTTTTGCTTAGAATTACACTCGAATAAAACGAATAAAACGGAAGTATTACAAAGACTTTCGAATACGCTTTCCTTGGCAGGCGGTGCAGAGCGCGTAAGCTTGACGGAAAAGGCAAGTAATATCGTAAAATTAAAAGAAGATTTATCCCAGCCACTCATTGCGCTCCATAAAAAACGCCGTTTGGGTGTTTCGGTATACGAGGCGCTTTTGGTATGCTTAAAGAATAAAAACGCGCCCGATATTATGAATATCGAGAGTACCTTTTACGACGGTTTAACTAAAGAAAAAATCGACGCGTACGAGCGTATGATGGTACAGGCAGGGGCGGCGGCGAAAGAATGCGGTGGCGTTTACAATTCACCCTTTTCCAACGTGAATTTGACGGAATACGACCTGCCTACGCGTGATTCGCTCTATTGCGCGTCCGAAGTTATTATTGCGGAAATTAAACACTTAAAAAACTATATCGCGTTGTTTTTGGATTTATACCGCCAAAAAATCAGCACGCTTACCCGTAAAAAGCTGGACGGCTTAGCGCAAATTGCGAGAATGCTGTCGGGAAGTACTTTGCGGAAATATTTCAGGGAAAACGAAGAAGAATTTTACGCGTTCTTTAACGCGAATAGACGGTTAGATGGTTGCTTTGAAAAGTATTTCGACCGTTTCAAAAAGCTCGTGGATATCAGCAAAGAGAAAAAAGAGCTTGGAAAATGGTTGGAGCTTGGCGATAGCGACTACGAGCGGAATAAGACGGTCAAAACGGTCGTTAAAAAGTTGAGCAAGGTCGCGCTTTCACCGCTCACAAACGAAGAAATACCCTCGCAACTGGAAAATATTCACGCCATATACGAGGCTATGTCCATTATCAAAAGCGAAACCAAGCTTTCGCAATACTTCACCTTGGCGTTTGGTAGGGTGGACTTCTTTGACGCGCGCAAAAACTTCTTAAAGGATTTGTATACCCTGCACGAGCTTTGCGCGTCCGTGTTTATGGATTATAACGCGGATAGCTTTAACAGTATGTGTATTCGCGCGTCCAGCGGATATTCCTTGCCCGTTTTACAGGGCTTAACAAGCTCTCTCGACGCCTTTTTGGTGGCGGAAGAAAGCTTTTTGCGTGCAGGTATGGCAGATAAAACGAAAACGCCCGAAGTGGACGTTTTGGAATATTATACGGCAAAAGCAGGTGCGCTCATTGAAAATATAGATATGCTCGCGCCTTGGTGTATGTATAAAAAGACGGCGAAAGCACTGAACGAGTCGGGTTTAACCTTTATTACGGACGCGCTTGAAAGCGGAACGGTAACGAGTGAAAATATCATAGACAGCTTTGAAAAGAACGTGTATAAAAATTTCTTGCAAACGAATATACCGCTCGACCCCGTGCTCGCCCGTTTTTCCGCGGCGGTTGCGGAAGAAAAATCGGAAAGCCTGCGCTTAACGATGGAAGAATTTGCACGAATGACCAAGGACGCCATTCGTTATAAACTGATTTCCAGACTTCCCACGGCATCTACCGAAGGTAGTTTGAGCTTAGAAGTAGCAAATTTTGCCCGCCTTTCCAAATCGAATTTACGCGGTATCGGTCTTAGAAAATTGTTTGAAGAAATACCCGAGCTTATGAAACGCATAGCGCCCTGTATGTTGATGAGCCCGATTACCGTTTCGCAGTATTTACAAGCGGAAAACGGTTTGTTTGACCTTGTCATCTTCGACGAAGCGTCGCAAATTCCGACGGCGGAGGCGATTTGCTCCATTGCGCGCGGAAAATCGGCGGTTATCGTCGGCGACCCCAAGCAGTTACCGCCCACCAGCTTTTTCCAAGTCAATACGACGGACGAAGAGAACTTGGAAAACGAAGATATGGAGAGCGTGCTGGACGATTGCTTGGCAATCAATATGCCCCAACGCCACTTAACTTGGCACTATCGGAGCAAGCACGAAAGCTTGATTGCCTTTTCCAACGCCAACTACTATGAGAACAGGCTTTGCACCTTCCCGTCGCCCGACGCGCTTGCAAGCAAAGTCAAATTCGTGCTCGTGGAAGACGGCATATACGACAGGGGCTTTACCAAGAAAAATAAAGCGGAAGGGGACGCGCTGATTGCGGAAGTCATTCGCCGTTTGTCCGACCCCGTTTTGAAGAAATCGAGTATCGGTATTGTTACGTTCAGTAACGTGCAAAAGGAATATATTGAACGCAAGCTTACGGCGGAAATTGCGGAAAAGCGCTTAGAGCGCGAAGCGTACGAGCGTGAAGAGCCGTTGTTTGTAAAGAACTTGGAAAACGTACAGGGCGACGAACGGGATACCGTGCTGTTCTCTATTTGCTACGGACCGGATAAGCTCGGTCGTATTTCTTTGAATTTCGGACCGCTTAACCAAGCGGGCGGTTGGCGACGCTTGAACGTTGCCGTAACGCGCGCAAGGGAAGAAATGGTGGTATTCTCGTCTATGACGGGTGCAATGATAGACTTATCCAAAACGAATTCCAAGGGCGTTGCAGGCTTAAAATCGTTCCTTGACTTTGCGGAAAAGGGCAGAACGAGCCTTGCCATTTCTTCGGGTAATCTCGTATCCAAGAAAGCGGGTATCGGAAAATATATCGCCGAAGAGCTTTCGTCTTACGGGTATGAATGTCGCTACGACGTGGGCGCGTCCGGTTTCAAAATCGACGTTGCCGTGGTAGACCCCAAAAACCGTCAAAAATTTATTTTGGCGATTATGTGCGACACGCCTACGCGGTTTTCCGTTAAGGATAAAAACGTGCTCCAAATCCAAACGCTTAAACGCAATAACTGGAACGTCGTGCGCCTGTTCACGGTCAATTACTATAACAATCCCAAGCGTGAGATTAAGAAGATTAAGGATATTTTAGATAAGCTCACGGGTGCGGATAAAAAGGGCGGTACGGAGCTGAACCGCGCGAAAAAGAGTTATAAGGCGGTGAAATTAGAACCGCGTTTTGAAAACGCTACCTTTGTAACTTCGGGCGAAAACGATAAAGAAATTTTAACGAGATTAAAGTCGATTGTAGCGACGGAAGAACCCATTTCCTACGATTTTCTTATGCGCAGGTGTTTGACGAGCTTGGGGATTTTGAAATACGGCTCGAAAGTGGAAACGCGTATGCAGGCACTGATAGCCCTTTGCGGGTTTAAGTACGAAAAGCTTTTAGGACAGGTATTCTACCATAAAACGGATAAAAATATCGGCTTTGATAAGTACCGCGTGGAAACGGGTGAAACGCTTAGAAAGAACGAATACGACTACACGCCTTATGAAATCGTAGCGATTGTGCGCGGTGCGCTGGAAGATAAGGTCGCACTGTATATGGACGAAATTCAAACGATTGTCGCGTCCGTATTCCGCGTAGCCAAGCCGAGCGATAAATTTACCGCGTATATCAACGACTGCGTAACCTTGGGCGAAGAACGGGGCTTGTTCGTCCGTTCCGTTTCCGATAGAATTTCTTTGGCGTAAATATGAACGAAATCTACGAAAGACAAACGAATGAAAGTAGGACGGAAGATAAGCTGTTTAACTTCCGTCCCATTCTGTTTACGGCGATTGCGCTTTGCATAGGGATAGTAGCTGGTTTTTATCAAGCCGTCTACGCCGTTTCCGCTTGGTGGTCGTGCCTGCTTATTCCGCTCGTGTGCGCGCCGTTATATTTTTGTTCGTCCTTTCAACGGGCAAAACGGATACTAATCGCTATTGTCTGTTTGCTTTTAAGCTTTCTCGTCGGCTTGTTTTCGTTTACGGCAAAAACGGAAGAATTTAGCGGTTATCAAAATTACGACGGGGAATGTGCCGTGCTCGGCACGGTGATAGAGAAAACGGACTACGACGAGTATTCCCGTATCGTTATTCAAGATATAAATATAGACGGCAATCCGGAAAAAGGCAAACTCGTCGCGTACCTGCCTACGCAATATAATGAAATCGTAACGCTTTGCGACGAAGTTCTACTTCGCGGTAGTATACGAACGGATACCGCGCTTACAAACGAGTACGGCTTTCGCGCGTACGCAATAGGGGAAGATACGCGCGGAACGCTAAGCGTACAAACCTGCACGGTCGTAGGTAGAAATTTTAATTTGTTTTTATGGATAAGAGCGCGCATGCAAAAGGTCGTATACGCAGGCATGGACGAAACGCCTGCCTCCGTTACGCTCGCGCTGTTGACGGGCGATACTTCGGGGATAGACGAGGGACTACTAGAAAACGTCCGCCACGGCGGTATTGCGCATATCTTTGCCGTTTCGGGCTTACATATCGGCGTGTTGTACGGTGTTGCCGTTTGGATTGCGTCCAAAACCAAGTTTTCCAAATTTCCTAAGTTTCTATTCGTTGCGGGGGTATTGCTGTTGTATAGCGGAATTTGCGGTTTTTCCGCGTCCGTCATTCGCGCGCTCGTAACCTGTTTGGTGTTTTACGGTACGCATTTGTTTGCGTTCGGCTCGGATAATTTGGAAAGGATAGGGCTATCGGCGATTATCGTTTTATTACTTTCCCCAACCGCCTTGTTTGAAATCGGCTTTCAGCTTTCCTTTGTTGCTTGTTTGGGGATTGCCCTGCTCGCAAGACCTATCCAGCGCGTTTTCACCGAGCTCGTAGAGCGTATCAAAGGCTTGTTTGGAAAACGCAAAACGAAAGAAGAAAGGGAAAATCATCCGCTAAGCGTTATGGAAGAAGTGCAAAGAGCGTGCATTTCCTTTTTCGCTGTTACCCTTTCGGCGCAAATAGCCACGACGCCGTTGGCGGTGAATGCATTCGGGTATTTGTCTATATGGTCGCTTGCACTAAATCGCTTGTTCGTACCGCTCATTAGCGTAACCTTTTCTTTGCTCCTTGCGTTCGTCGTAGTGGCTTGTTTACTACCGCTCGCTATCAGCGCGGTCGTTTTGTACCTGCCGTCTACCGTTTTATCCGCGCTGTTGTTGGTATTCCAAATCGTAGAATTTTCCGCGTTGAGCCTTGAAAGCGTCGTCATTCCATCGGGCGCGCTCGTATGCTATTACGGCGGTTTGACCTTTATCACGGATAAATGGAATACTCCCCGCGGATTTAAGTGTATTTTTGCTATACTTTTTTTACTTTTCTTTTGCGGGATTACCTACTATTCGGTTGCATAAGCTTGCAATCTCTTGCTTTTTCTTTGAAAAAGTGGTATAATAAAAAAAGCGAAAGATAAAAAGGGGGTAAAAGGGCTATGAAATATGTAGATTTCCGTAAATTTACGGACGAAAACGGCGCAAAGCCCGTTTACCTTTTCGAGGGCGAAGAAACGTATTTTCGCGAAAAGGGCGAACAGCTCTTAAAAGCGCGTTTTTTACAAGAACCTACGCTCGATTATATTGCCTTGGACGGGAATACACTCAAAGGCGAAAATATCCGTTCTATAACGGACGCGGTGAATTGTTTCCCGTTCGTCAGTCAAAAGCGCGTGGTGCGCGTAACGGAGTTTTATCCGTCGGAAAAGGATTACGAAAGCTACTTAAAACCGCTTTTTGAAAATCCGCCCAGCGACGGACTTTTGATGATTATCAATTCGGCAAAACCCAAAGCAGGGCAAGCCGTTCTTTCCAAAAAAGCAGGCGTAACGTATGTGGATTGTACCCGTTCGGATGAAGAAACCATCAAAAAATGGATATACGGGACTTGCAAACGGGAAGGGGTATTCATAGACGGCGTTACCTGCGGTATGCTTGCGCAGTATTGCGTTTTGGATATGGCAAGAATAGCCAAAGAAACGGAAAAATTGCTTTGCTATTGCACGGCGGAAAACGTTACGAGATTGACGGATGAAATCGTTTCTATGCTCGTTTATCCCGACTCGGAATATAAAATTTACGAGCTTGCGAACGCGCTTTCCAGAAAAAACTATTCGGAGTTTATAAAAATCGTTAAAGAGCTTTCCACGAAAGGCTTTAACGAAACGTCGCTTTTATCGTCGCTCGCGTCCTATTTTAGGGGGATATACGAAACGTCGCTCATGCGCGGTAGTGAAAAGGAAATTGCGACGGCGCTTGGCATAAAGGAATACGCCGTTAAGAAAAATAAAGAGCAGGCGTCCAAGTTTGAAAAGGGCGAATTGCTCCGCTTATACGACGGGATTTACGGCGCGATTAGTGATATTAAATGCGGTAAACTGACTCCGCAATCGGCGCTCAAAACGGTTACGGCAAAGCTGTTTTTCGGGAATTTGAAAAATGCATAGAAAAAACGCTTTATTTTTCAGTAAAATTTTTATATAATATATAAGAGAGCTTTATAACGGAGGAAAGAGAATGGAGATACGGCTTTTATCGGTGGCCGAGAGATTAAGCGAAATTAAAAACGGCGTTATGCAGTTTTTCACCGCGTTCCAAATCGTTTACGCGTTAGAAATCCTGTGCTTTTTCGTTTTAATCTATTACGTATCAAAGGTATTGCGCGATAACGACGCAACGAAATTGATGTTTATTTACTGGCTACTCATTTTAGTGGGTGGACTTTTATTCGTGTTTGCCGAAACGCTGGTAGATAAACGGTTTTTCCTGTTCTACGTACTGCTCATTTCGGCGTTTATGCTTATCCTTTTCAACGTCGAAGTAAAAAAGAGCCTTTGGGACGTTCACACAGCCCGTGGCGGTTTGTCGGAAAAGGTATCGGGCGGGAACGCGGAAATCCGTCCGCAGGCGGATACGGAAAGATGTATTACGAACGTCATTAAAGCGCTCCAAAACATGTCTAAAAATAACGTCGGCGCGTTAATCGTGCTTTCCAAAGGTAGCCTGCCTAAGCAGGTTTTGCAAAGCGGTGTGGAAATCGACGCGGAAATATCCACGCAACTGATTGAAGGTATTTTCTTCCCCAAAGCGCCTTTGCACGACGGGGCTATGATTATCCACGGTCATAAAATTCAATCGGCTGGTTGCTTTTTACCGCTCACGCAAAAGACGAGCTATCCCAAGGAATACGGCACGCGTCATAGAGCAGGTATCGGTATCACCGAAGTTGCCAACGTCATTTCGCTCGTCGTATCCGAAGAAACGGGTATTATCTCCATTATCAAGCAAGGTAACGTTACCCGTTATGCCGACCACGATATGCTCGTGGACGCGCTGAAAGATTATTACTGGCAGGAAATGCCGTTGACGGATAAAAAGAAATCGGGAGGGGTAAGATGAAATTTGCGGAATTTTTGAAAAAAGTATTCGTATCCAAATTTTGGATAAAAGCCATATCTCTTGCACTCGCGTTCGTGGTCGTTATTTTACTTAACGCATAAAATAAATTAGGGGTAAAGTGAAATATAAATAACGCAAAAAGCGTTAAGGAGTTTTTATGGGTATAAAGGTATGTAAATTCGGCGGTACTTCTATGGCGGACGGAAACGTCATTCTTTCCGCGTCTAAGATAATAAACGCTGATAAAGAGCGTCGCTACGTCGTAGTTTCCGCACCAGGAAAACGGTTTAGCGGAGATATTAAAGTAACCGACTTATTGTATCAATGGTCGGACGCGTTTGAGCAAAAAGACGAAAAGCTTTTTGGCGAAACGTTTGAAAAAATCAGCGCGCGTTTTTTGAATATCGAGCGTGAAATCGGTAAATCGCTGGGCGTAGAAAATGCGCTTGCGCAAATGAAAGAAGAAGTATTAAACGGCGCAGGTCGCGATTATTGCGCGTCGCGCGGTGAATTTTTAGCTGGGAAAATTATGGCGGAAGTACTCGGCGTACCCTTCGTGGACGCAACGGAATTTATCCGCTTTAACGAAGAAGGTGTTTTGAGCGAAGAAACGTTTGAACTTGGCGCAAAGGTGCTTTCCAAATACCAAAGAGCCGTTATTCCTGGATTTTACGGCTTGGGCGCGGACGGAAAGGTAAAAACCTTCTCTCGCGGTGGCGGTGATATTTCGGGTTCTATCGTCGCGCGCTCGGTTATGGCGTCGCTGTATGAAAACTGGACGGACGTAAGCGGTTTCTACACTTGCGACCCGAGAATCGTCAATTCCCCCGAATGGATTTCCGAGCTTTCTTATCAAGAGCTTCGCGAGCTTTCGTATATGGGTGCAAACGTATTACATAGCGAATCCATTTTCCCCGTTAGAAGTGCAGGTATTCCTATCCGTATTTGTAATACCTTCCGTCCCGAAGACGCTGGTACGTATATCGTAAAAACGTCCAAACGCGACGTAAGCGAAAACGTAGTAACGGGCGTTGCAGGTAGAAAGGACTTCACCGTTATTTCCTTGGAAAAATCTATGATGAACTCGGAAGTCGGTTTTGTTAAAAAGGTACTTGCGGTCATTGACAAACACGGTATTTCTTTTGAACACTTACCCTCGGGCGTGGATACCATGTCGCTCGTAATCGATAACGTATACTTAAAAGACGGTATGCTGGAAACGATTATGAATGAAATGAAAGACGCGGTACACCCCGACAAAATCTATGCGCATGAAAATATTGCGCTCGTTGCTACCGTTGGGCACGGTATGGCGAAAAACGTCGGTACGTCGGCGCGCCTTTTCAAAGCCATTTCCGAGGCAGGTATTAACGTTATCATGATAGACCAAGGCTCGAGCGAAATGAATATTATCGTCGGGGTAGAAAATGATGATTGCGCTACCTGTATCAGCGCGATTTATAACGAGTTTTTCAAATAAAATAAGAAAAATCCGACGATAGAATCGTCGGATTTAACATAGGAGTTTTTACAATGAGAGTATTTAACGTAGATTTAGCTAAAGAATACAATCGCAAAGGCGGTGTGCTTTCCTGTCTGCTTGCCGATGAGCCGTTCGATACCCCTGATAGCGACTGGCAACGTCCTGCCGTTATCGTCGTCCCTGGCGGTGCTTATCAAATGGTGAGCAAGCGTGAAGGCGAACCCGTCGCTTTTGAATTTTTATCGCGCGGGTTTCACGCGTTCGTATTAAATTATCTTGTCGCAGGTGAAAAGGGCGTACCGTATCCCGAACAGCTTTTAGAGCTTGCCTCCGCCGTAGACTACGTCAAAAAGCACGCAAAGGAAATGCGTGTCAATGAAAAAGAAATATTCGTCGTAGGATTTTCCGCAGGCGGACATTTAACGGGCAATCTTGCCGTGGAATACGCTACCGTATCCGAAAAAGCAGGACAAGAGCTCGATTGTAAACCGACGGCGATAGGGCTTGCTTATCCCGTTATTTCCAAAATTCACGGCCACCAAGGCTCGTATAATAACTTGTTATACGGCTATTCCGAAGAAGAAAAAACACAGCTTATGAAAAAGCTCAATTTAGACTGGGCGGTAACGAAGGACACGCCTCCTGCGTTCATTTGGGCGACGGCGGAAGATGCTTGCGTGCCTGCCGATAACGCGCTTCGATTTGCTATGGCGCTTGGCTCGAAAGGCGTACCTTACGAACTGCATATCTATCCCAAGGGGTGGCACGGTACGTCTACGGGACACTTGGAAATCAATCAAGAAAGCGACTGTTTAAGCCGTATCGTGGCTTGGAACGACGATTGTGCAAAATTCTTCCGTATGTTCACACAAGAAAAATTCTAAACAAAAAAGCTCGGCAATCTTGCCGAGCTTTACTATTATATGAGCTTATTCGGAAAATTCCGCAGAAACGAGTGTATAGGTAAGCGTACCCAAGCTATACGAAACGGGCGCTTTCATTTCCAAAACGACGTTGCGCCATTCGTTGGTTTTAGAATCGTTATGCGTTGCGATTTTCAAATCCTGCGTAGCACCAGGGCTCTTAGAATCAATAGCTATGCTTACGGGATAATAGTTAATCGTCTTTTCCGTCGCTTCCGTTTCGCCTTTGGTAGCAAACTTGAATTTTTCGCCTTCTACCTTAGAGCCAAAGCTTGCTTTAATGGATTATACGGCTTTGGTAAAGGGAGCGTATACCAAAAGGCTGGGCGTGGATTTTTCGCTGGGGTTAAT
>JAFXHR010000016.1 GCA_017536305.1 Clostridia bacterium
TATGCGTACGCGTAGAAAAAAGTAAGCTCTTGCAAGGCTTTGCAAGAGCTTTTTATCTACAACCACCGCAGGTTTTGCAGTTTCCCGAGCATTTTTTGTTCGTTTTTCCCGTTGACGAGAACATATCCCCCGAATAATCGCGAGAAGTCGCGCCACCGCAATCGGGGCATTTGACTTCGTCTAAATAGCTTTTCACCAGCTCGTCAAAGCGTTTTCCACACTCTTGGCATTTGTATTGCAATAAAGGCATTTTTACTCGCTCCTTTTTTCAATACCTTTATTATACTCTCAAAAACGGCGTTTGGCAAGCATTTTTCTTTACAAAATTGCTTTACCGCTTAAAAAGCTGTCGAAAAAGCCGTGGACGTCTAAGCCCGTTTTTTCAAAGGACGCAATCAAATGCGCAGGCGTCGCTATGGTAAATGCATTGTCCTTGTAATACCGTTTGAGCGCGCTCAGAAAGCTTTCGTCCCCCACGCTCTTTCTAAGGGTATCGAGCATTACGAGCGGTTTATCGTACGCCAAGCATTTGTATTCGTAGTCGCTTAAATACTCTTTTAAGTGCCTAGACATTTTCGTGTCCGTGCGACCGAGCACGCTCCCGTACACGTCGTAATAGGAGCGGTATTCTTTGAGTGCTTTATTTACCGTCTGCTCGCGCGTGAAACCGTATTTTTCGTAATTTTCAAAAAATAACAGCGCGGAATATTCGGCGAGCCCTTCGTCCTGCCACGCCTCTTCTATTTGATTGCTACCCACGACGGCGTACCACCATTGATGCGCCGTTTCGTGCACGACGGTTTTATACAATTCCCCTAAAAGCAAATCGTCGGAAATCATCACGAGCGACGGTTCTTCCATACCCGCTAAGCAAAATCCCGTTTGCACCACGCTATACGTGGGGTACGGGTACGCGCCGAAGGTGTTTTCAAAGTAGGAAAAGGATTCTACCGCCACTTCCAGCGTTTCCTTTGCCTTGGGGTCTTCATAGTAATAATAGCTAATTTGCGTATCCCCCACCGTTTTTTTCATAATCTCGAACTGCGTGGATAACACGAGCGCAAAATCCCGCACGCTGTCGGCGGTGAAAATATGCTCTTTTTTACTTTCCAAGGTACGCTCGCTCACAAGCGCGCCCGTAGACGCAACGATATATTCCTTGGGGGCGGTAAGCGTAACCTTATAATCGGCGCAAGCGGAAAGGAACGGGTCGCCGTCCGAATAGTAGACGCACTCTAAAAAACCGCCGTCCTTTTCACCGCAAAGGATAGGGAAAAAGTTGGCAAGATTGACGGTTTTTTCGGTAATGCCCGTGCGGTGATTGACGCGCGCGAGTTTGAGCAAAAAACCGATATCCAAAACGACCTTATCACTCGGAAACAGCGAACGCTCCAAGTATACGTAGAGAATGTTTTCGTCTTCGCCGAGCACTTCCCAACCCTTTGCGCCGTTGACGGACGAGATGACCATTTCCCCGTAGCTCTCGCCTGCGTAGTAAGCGGAATTTTCATACGCCTTGGATACAGGCTTATACAGCGCGTCTTTGCGGTAAGCGTTTGGGTAAAGCTGAAATTTGAGCACGGAAATTTCATTATCGCCCAAGTTTTCAAAGGTAATTTTAGTCGTACCCGTCAGCGTACCGCTTTCAGGCACGTATTCCGCGGTAATTTCATACCTGCTACCCACTTTTTCTTCCTTTCCGCAACCGCCAAAACCGTAACAAATTCCAAACGCACACGCGATTAAAAGCATTAAACTGATAAGCCGTTTCACTATTTTGCTCCTTTTATGGATAGCATAATATATGTTCACGGGTAAAAAAATATGCACGGCGATTACCGTGCATAGTTATTATGGATATGAGATTGCCACATAGCTAACGCTATTCGCAATGACATTATGGTAGACTTGGCAAAACGGCGTAGATGCAAGCAGTTCAAGGCGCCTTGAAGGCGCGTGCAATAGCACGTAACTGAAAGGCAACGAAGAAATGCGTAGCATATACGTCGTTTTTACCGAGCGCCACCGCCACCGCCACCAAAACCGCCTCCACCAAATCCGCCGAAGTGCCCACCGCCACCGCTTCTACCGGTGAACGAGCCACCCCCTTTGGGTTGAGGGCGCGCGGTCGCTACAATCATAGCGCGCGTCATAATGCGATTTAAGAGTAAGTAATCAAAGAAGGTCATATCCGTGCCCGTAGACCAAGTCGGCGGTTCAAGCAAGATATTCTTGAATTTATCCGTCCACTCGTCCGTAACCCCCAGCACCTGCGCGTAGGGTAACACCTTATAATACAGCTCGGGATTTTCTTCGAGCATAAATTTGATTTTATCTTCTTCCGTTACTACGATAAATTCCTTAAAACCTAAAATATCGCCAAGCTCTAAACAATATTTTTCCGTTCGGGAAAGCACATTTTGCGTAAAAAGCATAGGCAGGGTTGCGAACACGGCAATTATCAACCGCTCGTATTCGGTGGATATATGCTTGGCAAAGCCCAAGGTAAAAATCAACACCCCTAAAAAAGCAATCACAAGCTGACCAACGCGCGTGCCCGTAAGCGCACCGTTTTTCCATTTATAGCGGTAATTTTCACGGATATAGCCGATTAACAAAATCGCGATGGCAGGCAGGGCGAACACACCGCCTAAGAGATACGAATATCCACCGCCCAGCTTTTTCCCTAAAATCAATCCGCAAAGCAGACTGTATAAAGCACCGATAATACCGCCGAACACGTACCCTAAAACAGAACGCTTGTCATACATTTCCCGCGTTGGTACTTGTTTCGTCGCTTTATCCACGTATGCATAGAATTTCTCGGATAAATCGGATACCGCCACTTCTTCACCGCTTGCAAACAAGCCGTTATACAGCGTGCGGATATGTGGCGCGACGCCGTCCTTTAACGGCGCTTTTTTGCGTAAAATGGGGTCGTCTTGGTCGGAAAAATCAATGGTCAAATACCCTTCCTGCGCGAAATAATAAATCATAGAAGTAATATCTTCTTTATCCACCGTCCCGTCTAAAATTTTACCCATTTTCATAGGGTCCATACTATCGGGCGCTTTGATATTCACCACCGTTACGATTTCCCGTTTTTTCTTAGTAAACATCACAACAACGACGGTAAGCGCGACCACGCCTACCCCAAACAGTAATAACCACCATAAATCCCCCGTAAAAAAGCGCGTCTTTGCATACCCGTCCAAAACGCCGTCCTGCAAAGTAAAATCTAAGGTAACACCCTTAGCCACCCATTCGTCGAACTGGTCGTTATACGCGCGCTCTAAAATGGGTGCGACCACCGTTAAGGTTTTACCGTCCGCGGATAAATCCACTAAGGTAAGCTCGTTATTTTCGGGGTTTTGCGTACCGTAGCCGACGAATAAATTATAATCGCCGTTTTTAATCGCGCTCGGGAAATGCACCGTCGCCTTGACGTTATGCAAAGGCACGGTAAACCCGAACGGAATAATGTCTATGGTCATGGAATTTTTCGTATCGAAGTGGTTTTCCATCACGTACGAAATTTCATACGTCCAAACTTGACCCTTGCCTGCGTTCCCTACGCAGTTAATATCCAAAAACCCGCTCACGTCGGGGTTAGTCGCTACGTAGTAGGAAAAGTCGTCGTTGCCTTGGCAACTCGCGGTAATATCCCCGTATTTCGCGCCTTCTAAGGGTAAACTGCGATAAAACATGGTCAAGCCCGAGCGTAAAAATTCCACGGTAATACGCTCCTTGACTTCCACCTTTCTATCCGTGCGCACCGTCATTTCCGTTTCAAACGCGCTAATTTCTATGACGTCCGCGGAATATGCGTCCGCGGATACAACGGAACGGTTTTGTGAAACGGGCGCAAAGCATAAAATCGCGCCGAAAACAAGCAATAAAACGGCTTTCAAAAAAAGCGAAAGCCGTTTATTTTTTTGAAAAATCATTTTCATCATTTAGAATTGAACCTTTACGTTTTTACGTTCTTCTTCGCTGTCCAGCTCAAAGTACGGTTGTTTTTCATACCCTTCGCCCATACGCTTACCAACGATACAAGCAGGGAATAAATCGAGCTTGGTATTAAACGCTTTCACTTGTCCGTTATAGTAACGGCGCGAGCCTTCCAGCTCCCCTTCAATACCCTTTAATTGACCTTGCAAATCCAAGAAATTCGCATTTGCCTGCAACTGCGGATAGTTTTCGGATACCGCCGAGAAGAAGGTTCTAAGCGAACTCGTCAAGCTCTTTTCCGCTTCCATTTGCTCCGTCGGCGTTTTCGCGTTCATAGCGATATTGCGCGCGGAAATAACCTTTTCCAGCGTTTCGCTTTCGTGTTTTGCAAAACCTTTTACCGTTTCTACAAGATTGGGGATTAAATCGTATCTCTTTTTCAGGTATACGTCAATCGTCGCCCAAGCTTCTTCAATTTTGTTCTTTAAGCGAACGAATGCGTTGCGCGTTTTTATCCACCACGCCACCACCGCGATTACGAGCACTACGACCAACACGCCGATAATAATACCGGCAATCGCGCCACCGCTTAAAAGCAAGGAATTTACCATAATCTTTCTCTCCTTTCACGGATACGTATATTTCTATCCGTGTTTTTATTATACTATAACTACGCGAAAAAATCAATAGTTTCAACAAAAAAATTCGTTTATACGATAAAAAACAAGACCCTTTTTATAAAAAAGAGCCTTGTTTTTCGTTTTCCGAAGTCTTTCCTTTCGCTAATTATTCCGCGCGTCTGCTTTTAAGCCACAAAACGCCGTCCGTGATAATCGGCGACAAGATGAGCCAAAGCGCAGAAAGTGCAATGAGCGTATAGATAATAATCGAACCCGCCGTTCTTGCACCGCTGAAAATGGAAGATACAAGGTTAAAATTAAAGAACCCGAATAATCCCCAGTTCAACGCGCCTACGATTACCAAAATATAAGAAATAATATTGATGATTCGCATACTCTTTCCTCCTAAAAGCAGTATGCACCGCTTTTTTGCTTTTATGCACGGAGAAAAGGAAAAATGCTAAGTAAGGCAACGCCGTGAATTGAACGCTTACGCGTTCGTGAATTGCGTACTTCGTACGCGTGAATTGAAACACTGCGTTTTTCGTGAATTGCCACCTGCGGTGGCGTTGTGGAAATATTACAATAATGCAACGCTATGCGTTGCAATTCACGCGTGGCTTTGCCACGCAATTCATCGAGCAACGCGAAAATTCACGCAAGCTTTGCTTGCAATTCATTTTTTTGGTAAAACGGCGTAGATACGAGCAAGACAATGCGTCGCGAGCGCGCGTACAAGTATACTTGTAAACACCGAGCCAAGCGAAGAAAAACAAAGCAAGATGCAAGCAGTTCAAGGCGGTGCGAGCACGCGTACAAGTATACTTGTAAACTTGGAGCCGAGCGATAAAAACAAAGCAAGATGCAAGCAGTTCAAGGCGGTGCGAAGGCGCGTACCGATAGTACGTAACTGAGCACCAACGAAGAAATGCGTAGCATATTCTTTGTTTTTTATTTCCCTGCTTTGCGTAAACGCATTTTCAACTCCGCAATCTTCTCCCTAATTTCAATCGCGCGCTCAAAATCCAGCTGACCGCTCGCCACTTTCATAAGCGCTTTTAATTTTTCGATTTCGTCGGGAATTTCGGCGAGCTTTATATCTTCGGCAGTCTTTTTCTTGGTAATGTTTAAGGTGGATTTGACGTCCTTGATAATCGTTTTGGGGATAATACCGTGCTCTTTGTTATACGCGTCTTGCACCTTGCGCCGACGCTCCGTTTCTCCGATAGCCCGTTTCATACTGTCGGTTACCGTATCCGCATACATAATCACGCGCCCTTCGCTGTTTCGCGCCGCCCGACCTATCGTTTGAATGAGCGCGGTATCGCTACGCAAAAAGCCTTCCTTGTCCGCGTCCAAAATCGCCACGAGCTTGACTTCGGGTAAATCCAAGCCCTCGCGCAGTAGGTTAATACCGCACAGCACGTCGAATTCGCCCAGCCGTAACCCGTTGACGATATCCACACGCTCCAAGGTATCAATGTCGCTGTGCATATATTTTACCTTGATAGAATGTTCTTTCAAATAATCGGTCAGCTCTTCCGCCATCTTTTTCGTGA
>JAFXHR010000017.1 GCA_017536305.1 Clostridia bacterium
AAAGAAGAGGAAGCTAAATCAACCGTATTATTTGCTATTTTTACCGTTTTTTGTTCGCTAAACAACCCCTTGTTATTAGTATGCCTAACGTATAAAGGAAACGCTGAAGACGAGATATCTATACGCAATTTTTCACCCTTTTTCGCAACGAAAGCGTGTTCGTCAAAGGAAAATTCCATTTTCACTTCTTCGTTTGGTTTATAATCTACACAGAAATTAGAAATTTGGTTGATATCGTCACGCAAACCGTAATACCCTTCTTTTTTGACAAGACTTATGCGCACATAAAAACAAGTATCTTCGCAATCAGTTTTCACGCAAAGGGTTGCCTTCATTTTTCCCTTAATGAAAGTATCTTCTTCAAATTCGGGCGTAAATACACTAATAATATCATACCTTGAATTCGGTTCATCCTGCCATGCATTTCCCCAAAAATTCGCCGATAGTCCACCCTTAAACGATGCAGGCGCATACGGATTATATACGTATGTTTTTTTTCCTTGTCCAAGCGTAAAAGTCCTTTCTTGTTCTGGTTGCTTAAAATCGTCCGTTTGCCATGCGTTTCCAAATAATTTATAATACGTAATTTTACCTTGTTCCACAAACGGCTTTTCATTATTACGGATAGCGTTCAACCATCTTACTTGAAAATCTCCAAACTTCTCCCAAAGCGTTGCATTCTCAAACTGCATAGGCTGACCGTTAGGATTACAAGCGTGGTCGTACGGATGAACGATGAGAGCTGATTTTGCTTTCGTTTGCTCGTCCATTCCATTCCACATATCGAACACACCACCCGTATAAATATCGTAAAACCCCGTTGTTAATAAAATAGGGATATTGGCGTGTTTGATGGCATTATGTGCTTCACCACCACCGTATCTTGTTTGCCAAAATTCATCGTTTTTATTGGGGTGTTTCAATATCTCGTCGAAATCCTTCGCATGTTCCCCAAACACTGTTTTTGAAAAATCGGAAAGTGGCAACATATGATACGTTTCAGGGACATAATTCTTGACAGGGATACTTTTCTTTTTGTACATTTTGATGTACCAATCGCCGTGCAACCCCAATTTATAAAAGCCGTTACGGTAATTACAATTATACCGTTCGCAATCCTGTACATTCAGTATTGCTCCCCTGACATCTTCCGCAAACGGCGCAGTTACGAAATGTACGGATGAATTATAACTACCGCCACATAAATAGATTTCACCGTTATAAAAAGACTGCTCGCGTACCCATTGTTGAAGGGCGAGCCCGTCTTCCCTTTCATAAATATACGGGACACAATCCCCGCTACTTTTGCCTCGTCCGCGACAATGCTGAAACACAACAGCATAACCGTTTTCAATAAAGGACTTTTGTTCCTCTGCTATACATGCAACTATTTTCTCCTCTTCCCATTTTTCCGCATAATCTACGTAAGGAGAACGAAATATGACCGTCGGGAAGTTACCTTTTTCTTGGGGTAAACATACGGCAGTGAATAATTCAGCATCAGCCATCCGTAAATAGCTAAACTTATTTACGTTCATAATTTTCTCCTTGTATTATCATTAGACTCTTACGCGATTTTGATGCTACACTGTAAGCCTAATCATTATATCATAGCACTAAAAGTTATGCAACAATTTTTTAGAATAAAAGTCAAATTTTCCTCAAATGACACTACGGCGTGCACTTGTATTATACAAGTCGGCTCATTCATTTCGCTCAAAATCTTCCCGATAAGGTCACCAACGAAAAACGCCACCTTTTAATTTTATCGGGTATCTGCCGTTTCCGCTACGCAGAACCTCGGCAGAGCGTCGAGCTTTCAGCTCTCGCGCGAACCCTTCGGGTTCCCCTAATCTTGAAAAGATTAACCAAAAAAAGAAAACAGCCACGAGTGCTGTTTTCTTTTTTTGGTGACCTTATCGGGACTCGAACCCGAGTTTACGCCGTGAGAGGGCGTCGTCTTAACCGCTTGACCATAAGGCCGTTACTTTCTTTTTATTTCACGCTTATGTAGTATAGCATATTTTTTTATGAAGAGCAACTGTTTTTGCCTAAAATCATAAAAAATTTTTTTCGTTTTTCTGAATTGTTTGCTTTTCTATGCGTTCAACGCGTACCTGCCCTATACGTAGACAAAAACGAGCGAGTATACACTCGCTCGTTTTTTTACTTCGTTTAATCTTCTAAGCCTTCGTTTAATTTTGCAAGCAATGCGTCAAGGTCTTCACCGTGAACAGCTACTGCCTCGGCAACCGTTTCACCGTGTGCCATAGCACAACCAAAGCAATGCATACCTGCCGACATCAAAATTTCAGGCGCGTTGGGATTGATTTCCAAACATTCTGCAATCAAAGTATCTGCCGTAATCTTTGCCATAATATTTACTCCTTTTTGTTTTTTTCTATTGTAGCACTTTTTGCGCTATTTGACAACTACTTACAAGTAATTTTTTACGGAAATTTTTTCCGACTTAATAATAAAACCGTAAAAACCTGCGCACGGGGCTGTATTCTTGTCGAATGGGTTTTTTATCTAAAATCGCACGCATACAAGCTTGCGCTTGTTTCCATTCCTTTTCGTAACCAGCCGAATACACCGCCTCTCGAACATTTTCATAGTCAGGCGCGCGCAAATCCGAGTTATGCGTATCCGTTGCCAAACAATGCACTAAGCCGTGTTTCAGTAAAGCATACGCAAACCGACGGGTCATTTTGTTCAAAAACGACCCCGTATTCACTTGAATTAAGCAACCCATTTCCACGAATTTGGCTACTATCTCAGGATTTTTTTGCGTTTCCATATACCGCTCTACGTGCGCGATAATCGGCGTATAACCCGTATCTAATATAAATTCGCGCAAATGCGTAAACACGCTTTTATTCCATTTCCGCGTAAACGGCAATTCGATTAAAACGCAACTCGTGCCTTCCATCGCAAGCGTACAAAGCGCGTCGTGCGACGGGTCGTTTACCCCCGTAAAATGCACTTCCGCACCAAGCCGTGTTTGCAAGCCGTCGGGTATATCTGCTTGAATTTTTTGCCACGCGTCGTTTCGCAATGCAAGAAAGGCGTCCAAGGAGCGTTTTTTACCGTAATAGTGCGGTGTAAACACTATTTCTTTCACCCCTTGCGCCACTTCTGCTTGTAAAATTTTTATCGCGTCCTCGCGTGTTTTTGCACCATCGTCTATCGCAGGCAATATGTGCGTATGCACGTCAATCATTCCCGTGTCCTCCCCTTATCTTTGCCGATTGTTGTCGGCGACGCGGTAATTCTTATTGTCCGTACAGCTCTTTATTTGACAATATTATTTGAAATACTTCACACCGCTCTCAAATAATTTCATATCGAAATTACCTTCGACGTTCTTATACAAATTATCGCCCGTACGTTCGCTATGCCCCATCTTACCCAGCACTCTACCGTCCGGCGACGTAATACCCTCGATTGCCCACATAGAACCGTTGGGGTTAAAGGGCGAAAGCATGGTAGGTTGACCGCTCAAATCCGCGTATTGCGTTGCGATTTGACCGTTCTTTCGCATGGTTTCCAAAGCGTCTATCGGCGCTACGATTTTACCTTCGCCGTGCGATACGGGTACTTTGTAAACTTCGCCCACCTTACACGCCGAAAGCCAAGGCGAAAGGTTGGACGCTACGCGCACGTCTACAATCGTGGATACGTGGCGAGAAATATTATTAAAGGTAAGCGTAGGCGAATCTGCCGTCATTTCCGTTACGTGTCCGTAAGGTACAAGTCCAAGCTTAATGAGCGCTTGGAAGCCGTTACAAATACCGATTGCCAAACCGTCGCGGTTATTCAACAGCTCTTCCAGCTGTTCGGCAATATACGGATTACGGAAGGTCGTTGCAATAAATTTACCGCTACCGTCCGGTTCGTCGCCACCCGAGAACCCACCAGGGAACGCTACGATATTTGCATTTTTAATCGCTTTCACAATATCCGCAACGCTTTCTTCAATCTCGTGAGCAAAACGGTTACGAACGACCACCGTTTGCACGTCCGCGCCTGCTAAGATAAATTTACGCGCCGTATCCAGCTCACAGTTCGTACCAGGGAATACGGGAATAAATACTTTCGGTTTTGCCGTTTTCGTAGCGATATTCGTATATTTTTGACCGTCCGTGTAATCGCAGTTTTCCGCTTTACCGTTTGCAGGTGCTACGCTTGCAAATACGCTTTCCAACGGCTCGATATACGCCTTCGTCGCGTCCTTTACCGCAACGCAACCGTTATCGCAAATAAACGCATCACCGCATACCTGCCCCACGTATTTTTTGCAAATACTATCGCTAAACGCCTGTTCGTCTTTGAGCGAAACGACCAAATCGCCGTACGCCTCGGTATACAATTCATCTGCGGAAAGCGCAAAGTTTACGCCCACTTCGTTGCCGAGTGCGGACTTAATCACCGCCGAGCCGACACCGCCGTTTTCCACGACCGTCGCAAACGAAATATTGCCGTTTTCTATATTTTTATATACTTCTTCGTATATAGCCTTTATGCCGTCAAAGTCAGGCACGAAGTTTTCGTCCTTAGGCAAAGGAATGTAGTATAATTTTTCACCGCCACAAAGCACGTTGGTAATCAGCTTGCTTGCCTTAGCAGGTGCAAGTGCAAAGGAAATGAGCGTCGGGGGTACGTGGATACTCTCGAACGTACCGCTCATACTGTCCTTACCGCCGATTGCGCCGAGCCCTAAGCCTATTTGCGCGTAGACCGCACCAAGCAGTGCCGACGTGGGAACACCCCAAACCTTCGCCTCGCCCGTCATTCTTTGGAAAAATTCTTGCAAGGTCAAACGAATATCGCTATACTTCGCGCCCGTTGCCACTACCTTAGACACCGAGCCGACGATGGAATAAATCGCGCCGATGAACGGGCTGGTTTCCATTAAGTACGGGGAATAGCCGTACGCGGAAACGGTACAAACGTCCGTTTCGCCACCGCAAATTTTCGCCGACATAGCAATCGCGGGCGTGGTTTGCGTTTTACCGCCCCAAGGCATATATACGCTACGCGCGCCGATAGTCGAGTCGAACGTTTCGGACAAGCCTTTCTTTGCGCATACGTTCAAATCGGACAAGGTCTTTTTCGTTTCCGCAACGAAATCCACACCCGATTTTTTGGCAAACCAAGTCGTTTTCTTATCGTCAATCTCTACGTTTGCCTCCTGCTTTACGCCGTTGGTATTCAAGAATTCACGGGAAATATCGACAATCGCCTTGCCCTTTAAGAGCATTTTCATTCTACCCGTATCCGTAACGACTGCAACGGGCGTAGCGGAAAGATTTTCTTCTCCTGCAAGCGCGATAAACGCGTCCACGTCCTTTTTATCGACAACGACCGCCATACGCTCTTGCGATTCGGAAATAGCAAGCTCCGTACCGTTCAAGCCTTCGTACTTTTTAGGCACTTTATCCAAGTCAATCTCCAAGCCGTCCGCCAGCTCGCCGATAGCAACGGATACACCGCCTGCACCAAAGTCGTTACATTTTTTAATCTTTCTCGTCGCTTCCTTATTTAAGAATAAGCGCTGTAATTTTCTTTCAGTGAGCGCGTTACCCTTTTGTACTTCCGCGCCACACGTTTCTACCGAGTGGGAATCGTGCGCTTTGGACGAACCCGTTGCACCACCGCAACCGTCGCGTCCCGTTTCACCGCCAAGGAGTATAATCACGTCCCCTGCTTTGGGTGCTTCACGGTATACCATATCCTTTCTCGCTCCGCCGACGACGAACCCCGTTTCCAAACGCTTTGCTTTATAACCTTCGTGGTACACTTCGTCTACGATACCCGTCGCCAAACCGATTTGGTTACCGTACGACGAGAAACCCGCCGCCGCGCGTTGGGTGATGGCGCGTTGGGGAAGTTTGCCTTTGAGCGTATCTTCCAGCTTTTCTCTGGGGTCGGACGCGCCCGTAATACGCATAGCTTGGTATACGTACGTTCTACCGCTCAGCGGGTCGCGAATAGCACCGCCAAGACAGGTCGCCGCACCACCGAACGGTTCGATTTCCGTCGGGTGATTGTGCGTTTCGTTTTTGAACATAACGAGATACGGCTCTTTTTTACCGTCGATTTCCGCCTCAATGCAAATAGAGCAAGCATTGATTTCGTCGGAAATATCTAAATTATCTAATTTACCGTCCTTTTTCAGCTTTTTCGCGGCAATCGTCGCCAAGTCCATAAGACAGGGATATTTGTCGGGGCGCTTGCCGTTGAGTTCTTTATATAAATCTTCGTAAAGATGATACGCCTTTTCAATCGCCTTGTTTTCCGAAGTGATTTTAATATTTTTCAGCTCCGTTGCAAAGGTGGTATGACGGCAATGGTCGGACCAATACGTATCGATTACTTTGAGCTCCGTTTCGGTAGGATTGCGTTTTTCGCTCTTGAAATAATCGCGCACGAACGCCAAATCCAGCGCGCTCATAGCAAAACCGACGTTTTTATGGTACGCCTTAATTTCGTCGTCGCTCATTTGGATAAAGCCGTCCACTTCGCAAACGGGTGCACCTTCCACCGTTTTTCTTACGAGCGTTTCGGGCTTTTCAAACCCAACTTCTTCGCTTTCTACGGGGTTTATCATATGCTTTTTAATCGCGCAAAGCTGTTCGTCCGTTACGCCTTTGACCAAATATACCTTTGCACACTTGACCATAGGACGCGCTTTTCTCGTCAACAGCTGTACGCATTGTGCCGCGCTGTCCGCGCGTTGGTCGTATTGTCCCGTCAAAAAGCTGACGGCAAACGCTTTATAGCCTCGGGGAATATCCAAGGTTTCCAAATATACGTTATCCACGGGCGGTTCGGAGAATACGGTAGGCAACGCCTCGCTTAATTCTTGTTCACTCAAACCCTCCACGTCGTAACGCAAAATCAAACGGAAATCTTCCGCGTCAATGTTGAGCAGGGTCTTAATATCCGCCTTTTCCTTTCTCGCTTGTACGTTGTCTTTCTTTTCTACGAAAATTCTGTAAATCATCTCTATTACCTTATATCTTTTCTTTTATTCTCTTTCAATATCACGGTATTTAATACCGATATCCTTGCGATAGTGCATACCCTCAAAGGAAATTTTTTCCACGTTTTGATACGCTTTCTTTCTCGCGTCTTCTATATTTTCGCCCTTGGCGCAAACACCGAGCACTCTACCGCCGTCCGTAAGGAGCTTACCGTCCTTTATTTTCGTACCTGCATGGCACAAAATAATGTCCTTGTCCAAATCGCCAAAGTGCATTTCCTTGCCCTTTTCGTAAGCGACGGGATAACCCCCGCTTGCAAGCACGACGCATACGCAAGCTCCGCTTTCCCATTCAATCTCTATATCGGCAAGCCGTTCGTCCGTAATCGCCTCGAATATATCCAGCAAATCCGTTTTGAGCATAGGCAAAATTACCTGCGTTTCAGGGTCGCCAAAGCGCGCGTTATACTCAATCACTTTCATTCCGTCCTTGGTTTTCATCAAGCCGAAATACAGCACGCCCTTAAAGGTACGACCTTCCGCGTTCATAGCCTGCACGGTCGGGAGCATAATCTTTTCGTATACTTCCTTTGCCGTCTTTTCGCCGTAAAAAGGTGCGGGAGCGAACGTACCCATACCGCCCGTATTCAAGCCTTCGTCGTTATCGAATACGCGCTTATGGTCGCAACTGGTTATCATAGGCTTAATCGTCTTACCGTCGGTAAACGCAAGCGCGGACACTTCCGGTCCTTCCAAAAATTCTTCTACGACCACTTTATTCCCAGCCGAGCCAAATTTCTTATCCAGCATCATTTCCTTTAAGCCGTCCTGCGCCTCTTCGCGCGTTTTGCAAATCAAAACGCCTTTACCAAGCGCAAGCCCGTCCGCTTTTAATACGACGGGTATAGAGCAAGTATCCACGTACGCTTTCGCGCTTTCGTAATCGGAAAACGTTTCGTACTTCGCGGTCGGAATACCGTATTTTTTCATCAGCTCCTTGGAAAACGCTTTACTTGCCTCGATAATCGCCGCGTTCTTTTTCGGTCCGAATACTCTATGACCGCGACGTTCCAGCTCGTCCGCAAGCCCAAGCGCCAAAGGGTCGTCGGGCGCAATGACGGTATAATCAATTTCCTTATGACTATCCACCCAATCGCCCACCGCGTTCAAATCGCAATAATCGACGTTGACAAGCTCGGCAATTTCACCGATACCTGCATTCCCTTTCATTGCGTAAATTTTATCCACTCTCGGCGATTTTTTAAGCGCTTGCACGATTGCGTGTTCTCTACCGCCGTTACCGATAACTAAAACGTTCATTTCTTGCTCCTATTTCAAAATTTTAACCTTTCTACCCTCTTTTACGAGTTTACCTTCGCAAAGCAATTTCACACAAAGGGGTAACATTGTATGCTCTTCCCGTAAAATACGCGCTTGTAAGCTTTCGGGGGTATCGTTTTCTTCCACGTTCACCGCCCGTTGCATAATAATCGCACCGCCGTCTACGTCTGCCTCGACGAAATGCACGGTTGCACCGCTGATTTTCGCGCCGTAGGCGAGCACACCTTCGTGTACCTTTAAGCCGTAATAGCCCATACCGCAAAAGGAGGGAATAAGCGACGGATGAATATTGATAATCGCGTTTTCAAACTCCGCGATAAAGGACGCAGGCACGACGGATAACCAGCCAGCCAAAACGATATATTCCACACCGTTTTCTTTGAGCGTATCCGCTACGAACGCATAAAACGCGTCCTTATTTTCAAACGCCGATTTTTCATATACCAGCGTTTTTATGCCTGCCTTTTCCGCTCGCGCAATCGCACCGATTTGCGGTTTGGACGCTACCAAGTATGTAATTTCACAAAACGGTTCTTTTGCGTTGGCGTCAATCACCGATTGAAAGTCCGTACCGCCACCCGAGGCGAATACCGCTATTTTTTTCATTTGAGAATAACTCCCTTGCCTGCAACCGTTTTACCGATAACTACGACGTCTTCACCCGTAGCACGCAAGCTTTCCATTGCTTTTTCCACGTTTTCAGGCGCAACGCATACCACCATACCGATACCCATATTAAAGGTATTGTAAATTTGCTCGTCGGTGATACCTGCGCGCTTTTGCATTACCTTGAATACGGGGGGTACTTCGTAGGAATTTTTATCAATTTCCGCCGCGATACCGTCCGGTAAAATTCTGGGAATGTTTTCGATAAAGCCACCGCCCGTAATGTGCGCAATGCCTTTTACGTCTACCTTTTCAATCAACGACAAAATGCTCTTTACGTAAATTCTGGTAGGCTTTAAGAGTACTTCCGCCGGCGTTGCACCTAATTCTTCGTCGTATTTTTCCAGCTCCGCTTTATTATCGTCGCCGAATAATTTTCTAACGAGCGAATAGCCGTTGGAGTGCACGCCCGTCGATTTCAAACCGATAAGCACGTCGCCAGCTTGAATATTTTTACCGTTGATTACCTTTTTCTTGTCTACGATACCAACCGCAAAACCTGCCAAGTCGTACTCACCGTCGGGATAAAAGCTGGGCATCTCCGCCGTTTCACCGCCGATTAAAGCGCAACCTGCTTGCTTACAGCCGTCCGCGATACCCTTTACCACTTCCGCCTCCGCCTCGGGATACAATCTACCGCAAGCGTAATAATCTAAGAAAAACAAAGGTTTAGCGCCTTGGCAAACGATATCGTTGACGCACATTGCAACGGCGTCGATACCGATTGTATCGTGCTTATTCAAAAGGAAGGCGTATTTGAGTTTCGTGCCTACGCCGTCCGTACCTGCAACCAACACGGGTTCTTCCATCTTCTCGTTCGCAATAGAGAAAAATCCGCCGAACGAGCCTAAATCCCCGATTACGTTATCCGTATACGTGGATTTTACGTGTTTTTTCATAAGTTCTACGGCTTTATAACCTCTCGTTACGTCTACACCGCTGTCTTTATAAGAAATTGCCATTTTTATCGCTCCGTTAATTTTATTTATTTTTATTTTCCGATATTTTCATATCAAATTTATTCACGTACGTTCCCGTCGGTATTTCCGTGGGGTATACCCCGTTAAAGCACGCCGTGCAATAGCCCTTGCACGTACCAGACGCGCCAAGCTTGGTTACGTCTTCAATGGGTAAGAATCCTACCGAATCCGCGCCGAATAATTTCGCCATTTCTTCCGTCGTATACTTGCACGCTATCAGCTCGTCCTTTGAGCCGATATCCGTACCGTAATAGCAGGGATTGATAAAGGCAGGTGCGGACGAACGGATATGAATTTCTTTCGCGCCTGCGTCGCGAAGTAGTTTTACAACGCGCGTACAGGTCGTTCCCCGTACGATAGAATCGTCTACCAAAATCACTCTTTTACCGCGTACCGTTTCCGCTACCGGATTGAGCTTGATTTTTACTTTATCTTCACGCACGTTTTGACCAGGGTCAATGAACGTTCTGCCGATATATTTATTCTTAATCAGTCCTAAGCCGTAAGGAATACCCGATTCCTCCGCGTAACCGATAGCCGCGTCTATACCCGAGTCCGGCGCGCCGATAACGACGTCCGCGTCCACGGGAAACGCCTTGGCTAAAAACGCGCCGGCACGCTTTCTTGCTAAGTGCACCGAACAATCGCTAATCACCGAGTCGGGACGAGCCGTATAAATATACTCGAACACGCAAAGGCTTTCCTTTGCCGTTCCGCAATGCTCCTTAATCGAACGAACGCCCTCTTTCGAGAACACGACGATTTCGCCCGCCTCTACTTCACGGATAAAGTTTGCGCCCACGGAATTGAGCGCGCACGTTTCGCTTGCGATTACGTATTCGCCGTCGTTGCGTTGACCGATAGAAAGGGGGTGAAAACCGTTTCTATCCCGTACCGCAATCAATTTTTGGGGGGACATAACGATTAAGGAATACGCGCCCTTTAATTTTGCGACCGCCTTGCATATCGCCTCTTCAATCGAAGAGGATTGAATACGCTCACGAATAATCACCGCTGAAATAATTTCCGCGTCGTTGCCCGTATGGAAAATAGAACCTTGCAACTCCATTTCCTGTTTGAGCTCTACGCTATTAACCAGCTTGCCGTCCAAGGAAATTGCCATTCTACCTTTACTGTGATTGACGACAATCGGCTCGGAATTGATTCTGTCTTTCGTGTCCGACGTACCGTAACGCACGTTCCCTACCGCCATTTGTCCAAGCCCTAAGGACTTCAAAACCAGCGGTGTAAATACTTCGTTGACGATACCTACGTCTTTATATGCGTGAAATACGCCGTCGTCGTTGACGACGATACCGCTACTAGCTTGTCCCCTGTGTTGTAAAGCGTATAATCCGTAATAAATACTAGACGCTACGTCCGCCGTTTCCGTACCGTAAATGCCGAGTACAGCCATATATTAGTCCCCCATGAGTCTTCTCATCATTTCTTGATAAGCGCCTTCTACACCACCAAGGTCGCGACGGAAACGGTCCTTATCCAGCTTTTCGCCCGTCGTGGAATCCCAGAAACGACAGGTATCGGGGGAAATTTCGTCCGCCAAAACAATCGTGCCGTCCGCCGTTTTACCAAATTCGATTTTGAAATCAACGAGCGTTACGTTGAGCTTTTTGAAATATTCCTTCAATACTTCGTTTATCTTGAACGCCATTGCTTTAACGAGCGCAATTTCGTCTTTCGTCGCAAGCTTTAACGCAAGCGCGTGATATTCGTTCAACAAAGGGTCGCCCAAATCGTCGTTTTTATACGAGAACTCAATGGTCGGTTCGTCGAATACAACCCCTTCCGCTACGCCGTAATGTTTCGCAAACGAGCCTGCGGAAATGTTACGGATAATGACTTCCAAGGGAAGAATTTTTACTTTTCTTACAAGCGTTTCTCTATCCGAAAGCTCTTCTACAAAATGCGTCTTTACGCCCTCTTTTTCCAAGATTTGCATAAGGAAATTGCTCATCTTGTTATTGATGACGCCCTTGCCTTCAATCGTGCCCTTTTTCAAGCCGTTGAACGCCGTCGCGTCGTCTTTATAGGATACGATAACAAGATTATTATCGTCCGTTGCAAATACCTTTTTTGCTTTTCCTTCGTACAGTTGTTCTTTCTTTTCCATTTTTTTATATCTCCGTTAAAAAATTTTTTTCTTTTCGTTTATTTAGTTGCTTTCAAAACCGAGCAAGACAAGGAGCCTTGAAGGCGCGTACCGATAGTACGTAACTGAAAGGCGACGCCGTATTGCGACGGTTTTCAAAGCAACTCTTGCAAGGCTTTATCGTCCGCGTTAATTTTCTCCCGCATAGCCACTTTATAATCTGCAAGTTGTTTTTCAATTTCGGGATATTTAATACCCAAAATTTGAAGAGCCAAAAGTCCTGCGTTTTCACCGCCGTTGACTCCGACCGTCGCCACGGGAATACCCGACGGCATTTGTACGATAGACAGCAAGCTATCCAAACCGCCCATCATATCCGTTTTAACGGGCAACCCGATAACGGGTAAGGTGGTAAGCGAGGCAATGACACCGCCAAGGTGCGCCGCTTTCCCCGCCGCACAAATTAACACTTCCACACCGTTTTCTCTTGCCTTAGACGCGTATTCGTGCGCCTCGTCGGGAGTGCGGTGCGCGGAAATAACGCGAACTTCCGTTCCCACTCCGAATTTTTTGAGTACCGCAACCGCAGGTTTGACCACGTCAAAGTCTGATTTGCTACCCATAATAATACCGACTTTACTCATAAAATCTCTCCTTTTTTAAGCTAAGAAGGAGTGCAAATTTTGCACTCCTCCCGTTATTTTACCGTTTTTTGGCTGTATAAACCCTTTTTAAGGGCGAAAAAAGGCGCGACAAAACCCATACCGCCACCCTGCGACGTGCAGGACGAATATTTGATTAGGTTTTTCTTTTTTCGCAAATGTTTCATTGATAATTTTATCCGCCTTCTCTTTCGTTTCCCCGCAACAACCACTTTCCTGTATATATTATAACAAAACGACAAAAAAAACGCAAGTGTACGAACGCACTTTTTTTGCGTTTTTTCGTTTGTTCTTTTTTCACAAAAGCTGAACTTTTTTAACCCAATTTATTCATACTTACCGAGCGCGCGTAGCTATTTACGCCCAGCCCGTCGTAAGGTAAAATTTCCTCTTCCAGCTCTTCCAAGCGTTCTATTTTTCCTGCAAGATATTCTTTTAAGCGCTCCGCACATGTATACAAGCGACGGATAACCCCGCCGATTCGCGCGTCCTGCACTTCCCAGCCCTGCGGTTTGTTTTCTTTATTCCAAAGCACGTAAAAGGCTTTATGGAACTCTTCCGTGCGTTTTGCCGTCTTGCTATACTCTTTTACAAGCGCATTCAGCGTCTTTTTATCCCCCGATTGATACGCTCTACGCGTTTTAATACCCAGCTCCGTTTTGAGCTCCAACACCGAGCAAAGCGTAGAAAGGCTTTCAAAAATATACGCGTACTCGCCTGCTCCTTTAGACGCCTTTTTTAAGTCGCTTGCATACTGTGCATACGGAACGGCACGTTTTTCGGAGATTGCCTTATCCAACCAACCAAGGAACGGGTCCGCATAAAAAATGCTTTTACAAACCATATCTCTACCCTTAGGCGTTTCATAGGAAAATTGATTAGGCAAATCCAAAAGCATATAATCGTCGTAGGATATTTTGAACAGCTTGTAAAACCCTTTCTTAATTTCTTTTTCATCAAAGTTTCCGTCGGCGTATTGACGAATGGCGTACAAAGACGGCAACAAAGAAAATACCGAACATTCCGCACCGTCGTCCCCCCACATGGTAATTAATACGTCTTTAATACCGTGCTCGATAACGCTTTCCATCGCCGGTTTCATTGTTTCCAAGGTATAAGCGTTAAAGGGCGCAAAGCCATTCCAGCTCCAAGCACCACCGGCGAACCAAATTTTATTATTAAATTTCGTATGCATAGCAAGCATTGTATCGTAAGCTTTTTTATTCGAATGATAATAATCCCAATAAGCGAGCTCCACTTCCTTAGGCACTTTTTCCGCCACACCGTCGGGGAATTGTATTTCTTCGCTCACGTAGTAGCCACCGCCCGTCGCCAAACGGAAAAACATATCGCTCCACATATGCGGAGTAAACCCGTACTTTTTCGCTATTTCTACTACCTTATTCAAATGGCGCAACAAAATACCGAAACGGTCTTGATACCCGTGCTTGTCTAAATATTTTCCAAGCCCAACCATGTGCGCCTCGTCCATACCGATATTGATAAGGCGCGAACGGAAAGCTTTCGACAGCGTTTGAAAAATCTTTTCAATCAATTCATACGTTTTCGGCTCGTCAATAAGCAAAATATCGTTGACGTCGATTATCTCGCCGTAAGCCAAGCGGTGGCGCACCAAGTTGGTGAAATGCGCCAAGGTTTGCACGCAGGGGATAAGCTCTATTCCCTTTCTATTCGCATAATCGTCGATTTCTTGCAATTCCTTGACGGTATACCGACCGCGAAGATATCCAAAGTACGGCTCGCCGTCCATTTCATACGTATCTTCCGTGTATAATTGCAGGGTATTATATCCCATTTTTTGCAAACAATCTATCAAGCGCTTTACTTCGCTTACCTTCATTACCGCGTTGCGCGAGCAATCAAGCATCACGCCAAAATGCGTATATTCGTTTTTCATAAAAAACTCCTTATTTAAGTTTATAGATATTATAACGAAAAAGCAAAACGCTGTCAAGTGTTTGTATCCAAAAACCGACAGCGTTTTCGCCTGTATTATTTACCTGTTTTTACAACCACTTAATCTCGTAAGCATTGAGCATAAGCGTTTGCGCTTTGCCGTTTATATCGTAAAAAATAGTGGTTTGTTCCTTGTCCGTATTGTTAATCACCGCGTACCTGTCCCCATAGAAATGCGCTTCGGTCAAAGGATTTTCACAATACGATTTCTTATCCATATCTTCTTTACCTGCCGTCCAAAGAATAGCGCGATAGAGAAGTTTCGCGTTGTTTGCGCTATACGGTAAACCCGTGATATAGAAACTTCTACCCTTGCCGTAGGCGTTCGTCGCCATCTTCACTTCGCCTACGTTGACCTTTCTTACAAATCTATCCGAAAGACTTATATCCATAATATTCGCGCCGTCCAAAGCGTAGATATTCTTCTTGTCTTCGCCGTAATCCACGGGCGTTTGTACGCCGTCTAAGATGAAATGTTTGCCATTCGCCGTGATATTATATTTATCTTCCGAAAGCGTAAATCCGCGTTCTTGCTCCACGCCTAACACGTCGGAAAGCTGGAAGAACTTGCCGTTCGCCGAATACGCCGTCGGCTCGCCTACGCCGATAAATCCACCGCCGTTATGCACGAACTTTCTAACTTCGGTAAGCACTTTTTCGTCCGTCCAGTTGTCGCCACCGCTCCAAGCCGTATTCGCGTCGCCCACATTAATCACAACGTCAAATTCACTAAGTTTCCCGTCTTTTACGTCGTCAAAGTTGATAAATTGTACGTCAACGGGCATACCCGATAACGCTTCGTATACGCCTTGATAGGAATATACCTGTTGATACCAAAGCTCGTGCGCGACCATGTGTCCCATCCAGCTACGCTTTTTACCCCAAGCGTTCAAGATTGCCACTTTTGCAAAGTTTTTAGGCGTTTGCGTTTTTACCGTGTCGTAGATATATCTAAACTCGTCGCAAAGCTCGCTCGCACGCTCGATAAATCTCGGGAACTTCGACGCTAATTCCAAATATCCGCCAAAGCCTATTCTATC
>JAFXHR010000018.1 GCA_017536305.1 Clostridia bacterium
CATAAACCCTTTGACGAGCTTTTTGAATTCGCTGTCAAAGCGTCGGTTTTGCATCACTTCTTCCGCAATACGGATTTGCTGACGGAATTGTTTGCCTGAGTTGGAGTGGTTACAGTCAATTACCACCGCGGGGTTTTGTAATTTACCACCCTTATACAGCTCGGCAAGTTGCATGACCGTTTCATAGTGAAAATTCGGTACGTCCAGCCCTGCCCCGTCTACACCGCCACGCAAAATCGCGTGTGCGTAAGGGTTACCGTCCGAGCTTACCTGATAGTTTCTGTATTTGAAAATTTGCGGGCTTTGCGCCGCGAAAATAGAGTTAATCAGCGCAAGAATATTTCCGCTCATAGGGTTTTTCATACCCACGGGCGCGTCGATACCGCTGGCGACTTGTCTATGCAGTTGGTCTTCTACGCTCCGCGCCCCTACCGCGTGATAGGAAAGCAGGTCTTCTACGTACGCCGTATTTTCGGGATACAGCATTTCGTCCGCGGCGGTCAACCCCGACGCGTTCATACCCGCAAGGTGTAAAAGGCGAATACTGCGAATACCGCGCACGATATCCGCCGAGCCCTCGGGGTCGGGCTGTAAAAACATACCTTTATAGCCAACGCCCTTGGTTCTGGGTTTATTCGTATAAATTCTCGGCACGATTACCAGCTTTTCTTTGAGCTTTTCATTGAGCTTGCCAAGACGGGAAATATATTCGAGCGTAGGTGCAGGCTCGTGTGCCGAGCACGGTCCAACTACGACGAGCATTTTTTCACTCTTACCGCTAATGACGTCGCGAATTTCTTCGTCGCGCTCCCTTTTGATTTTTTTGAGCGCTTCCGTCATAGGGGTTTCAGACATAAATTCTTCCGGCTCGGGAATAAAATTTTGTTTTTCCAACATAAGTTACAACTCCTTACTTACTTTCTTTGGTAAATTTTATCAATATATTCTTTTACTTCTTTGGTTACGTATTCGTCAATCGGCGTGGAAAAATGTAAGCTGTTTCTCACCATTGACGAGCTGATATGCAACAATTCCTGTTTACACGGCAAATAGACCGCGATAAATTTATCGTCTAATTTTTTACTTGCGTAGAAGTTCGCGTTTTCAAAATCCAAATCGGTCGCGTTACGAATACCGCGCGCGTAGAATTTGGTATTTTCCCGTTCTAACAGTTTCGTTACCGTACCTTCAAACGCTATGATTTTTATACGCTTTTTTTGCGCTTCGTCAAAACAAAGCGCAAGCATTTCCTTTCGCTCGTCCACCGAAAACAGCGGTTCTTTTTTGGGATTGACTAAAATGGCGATTACCACTTCGTCGAATATCTCCAAGCAATCTTCTATCGTAGCTTTATGTCCCAAGGTCGGTGGGTCGAACGTGCCTGCAAATATACACTTTTTTTCGTTTTTCATAACCGCTCCTATACCCTTTTGAAAAAGGCAAACCACGCTTTTCCGTATTTTCTTTCGTCGTATTTTTCCAAGCCTGCAATCTCCGTTTCAAACGCTCTGTCCCGTTCGTATACGACGATACCGTTTTCTGCAAGCAATCCGCGCTCGACGATTTTTTTGAGTGCAACCACGCCGTAATCGAATTGATAAGGCGGGTCTAAGAAGATAATATCAAACGGCTTGTTTTGACATTCCAAACAGGTTATATAGTCGTAATTATACACCTTTACCTTATCGGAAAGTGGAATTTTCAGCGTTTGTAAATTCTTTTTCAATACCGCCAAGCTGTCCTTGGAATAGTCGTTAAAAACCACTTCTCCGCTCCACGCGAAAGACTTTCCAAGCCCAGCGCACCGCTCCCCGAAAACAAATCCAACACGCGCGCACCGCGCACTTTCAGAGATAAAATATTAAACAGCGCTTCTCTTGCCCTATCCGAAGTGGGGCGCACGCTCACACCTGCAAATTCCGCAAGCACCCGACTTCTAAATTCACCGCCGATAATCCGCATACTACTCTTCCTTATTTACGCTTACGCGGTTTCGTCCCAGGGAGTCCGCCGTAGTTGATTTTCTTTTCCCGTTGCGATTCCGCTTTAGACGCTCTATCCGCAAGCTCCTGCGCTTTTATCGCTTTCGCTCTACGACCGTACGCACCGAGTATGTAGAATACACCCGTTACGATAATAGGCGCAAGCGCAAGGAAACAGGACAGGAAATAGCTTACGCTTGCCCCCCCAGCGTTTGCAAAATAGAAGGGTAAAATAGACCAACCCGAAAGCAAGAAACAAATAATCAACAAAACGGCAAGACCTTTGCCCATAACGCCCATATTACCAGCAAGCGCGCTGTCAATCGCCGTTTGATTACAACCGAAAATAATACCCGTTATAATCGCGTATAACGCAATAAAACCGCCGATAGCAAACCCTTTCCAGTCGCGGTATTCCTTTGCGTACTTGTGCGAGGAAATTTTATAACCGCCTTCAAATTCTCTCTCAGATACCCGTTTCATATTCCCCGAAACGAGCATTTCGTACGCGTTACCGCCCTGTGCGTAGGTTACCAAACCGTCGTACGCCATTGCCACTAAACCGCAAACGAGCGTCCAAGTCAGTTTCGTGCCGTCCCAAAACATTTCGTCCTGTTTCATTGTCAGCATCAGCAAAACCGTACCGGCGCAAAAATACATAATCGCCGACGGTATGGACGCTTTGAACAGCTCCCATACTTGTCTACCCGCTTTTTTCATTGTTTTTTTGAAATTCATAACTACACCTTTCCCTTGTACTTTTTTACCCTTTTCCTACTTAAAAAACTTGTCCATATAAAAGCGCGAATTATTCACGCTCGTCGTATATCCGCTCGGCTCGGCGCGAGATACTACACAGCACTTCGTATGCAATGGTATCGAGCACCTTTGCCGTTTCGTCCGCGTCCGTCATAATCGGGTACAAGTCCCCCCGTTTATATTCGCCCACGCGAATACACGCGTCCATACATAAATTGTTGGCGTTGTTCTCATATCCGCAAACGCCGTTTTTGCTCGTCCTTGCAAACCCGTCCGCATACCCAAAGCGCAAAATGGAAAGCTTTTCCCCTTTTTTTTGGGGTATTCCGTACCCTGCTCCGCCAAAGGTATACCGCCTACTAACCGCCACGGGGGCGTACACGGTCATACCCTTTTTCAAAGGCAGGTTCTTTTCCACGCCGTCGGGTAGGTAGCCGTATAAGCCGAGCCCTATCCGCACCATATCCAGCGCAAAGTCTTGACCAAGCAAAGCGCCGTAAGTTGCGCTCAAATGCGCCGTTAAATTTTGAAAATACCGCTCGGCTACCCGTTTACACCGTAAAAACAGCCGTCTTTGCGTTTGCGCTCTTTCTATATTACATTCGTATAAATGCGAATAGATACCTTCCACCCGTACGCTTGGTTGTGCTTGTAAATATTTACAAGTTTTACCGAGCGCAGGGGCGAGCATACCGTAACGGTTCATTCCCGTATTCACTTTCAAATGCACGCGCGCGGATAAGTTGTATTCCCTACAAACGCTTGTAATCAGCTTTGCCGTTTTCAAGTCGGATACCGTTAATATAAAACCGTTTTTTATCCCCGTATACGCGTCCCTTTTGCAAAGGGGTGGCGTTAATACGAGAATATCTTTACCGCAAACGGCGGTTCTAATACTCAATCCTTCGTCTATCAAAGCCACCGCAAAGCAATCGGCTACGCCTACGAGCGCACTCGCTACTTCCACGCTACCGTGCCCGTACGCGTCCGCTTTCACGACCGCGCAAAGCTTGGTTTTCGTCAAATTCTTGAACGCTTGGGCGTTTTGCCGTATTCTTTTAAGATGCACTTCCGCTCGAACTTTTTGCATACTTTATCGTATGCGAAAACGATTAAAACCGTTCGTTATTCAAAAATAATTCTATGGCAATGGTCGCACTCTATCCCCGTGGACAATTTACTCTTTGCCACAAGTGGCGGTTCCATACTGCAAAACGGGCATCTACCCGAATACAGCTTTCCAACCACGGGGAATATTTTTTCCTTGCGTTTCGTTTGATATCTTACGAGCATTTCCGCGGGCACTTCCTTTTCTGCCTTGGCAAGCTCCGCTAAGATACCGTCCTTTTCCGCTTTTCTGCTCAATTCCACCGCTTTATAGCTTTCTTCCGCTTCGCCATATTGCTTTTGCGCGGAAATAACCTGCTTTTTCAGCTTTTGATATTCTTCGTCCGTTGCTTTTATGCTTTCTACCAAAGCGTTCAATTCCGCTTTAATCTTACGCAAGCTCTCTACGATTGATTGCGCTTTTTTCTTATAGAACGAAACGTCCGCACCGCCACTTATAAGCTCGTCTACGTTATCGAAATCGCTGAGCATATTTGCCGTTTGCTCGTATTTTTTGGAAAGCTGGGTAACCTCGGCGGAAAGCGCGTTTGCTTTCGTTTCCAACGCGTCCAGCTTTTCGGGCGCGGTCTTTAAGAATTTACGAAGTTTTGCATACTTCTTTCTCTCTTCGCTCTCCGCGAGCTCGTTTTCCAGCTTAAACAGCTTTCTGTCCACTTCTTGATAATTCAAAATCGCTTGTAACATATATAACTCCTCCTATCAAAGCATGTTCTCGTCCGTATGATATACGCACGGCAATTCCACGCTTTTTAAGATTTTTTGATAATATTTTTCAAATCCGTAGTTCTCGGACGCATAGTGCGTGAGCGCAATCACCGAAAGTCCCTTTTCCGTAGCCAGCGTCAAATTATGATGC
>JAFXHR010000019.1 GCA_017536305.1 Clostridia bacterium
ACGGTCGTAAAGACCGTACCCAGGGCGTACCGTACCTGCCTTTTCGCCCCAAAGATGCCTACCGTGGTCGGGACGAATATACCCTTCAAACCCACAATCGTGGTAAGCGCGTAATATTTCCAAAATACCCGTATCGCCGTCGCAATCTCTGTGGCTTGCCTCGGAGAAATCCCCGTTTTCAAAATGCTTTACGTTACGAATATGCGCAAACGCAATTCTATCGCAATGCTTTCTGACAATCTCCGCGACGTTGTTTTCAGGGTTTGCATTCAAGCTACCCGAACACAAGGTCAAACAGTTGTAGGGATTATCCACCATCTTCAAAAATCTATCGATATTTTCTTCATTGACAAGAAGTCTGGGCAGACCGAAAATATCCCAAGGGGGGTCGTCCATGTGGATTGCCATTTTAATACCCGTTTCTTCGCAAGCAGGCATAATCCCTTCCAAGAAATATTTCAAATTCGCCCAAAGCTTTTCTTTGGTTACCCCTTCGTACGCCTTAAACAGCTCGTCCAGCTTTGCCATACGCTCAGGCTCCCAGCCAGGGAAAGACATATTATATTTTTCGGTAAAATCCAAGATATATTTCGCCATCGCGTTATAATCTTCTTGAATCATACCCTTTTCATAGAACAGCGCGGTAGAACCGTCGCCGACGGGATGAAATAAATCGGAACGCGTCCAGTCGAAAATAGGCATAAAGTTATAGCAAATAACTTTCACACCGAATTTCGCTAAATTACGAATGGTTTGTTTATAATTTTCGATATATTTATCGCGCGTCGGCAGACCGATTTTAATATCGTCGTGCACGTTGACCGACTCTACGACGTCAATGTTAAAGCCGTATTTATCGCATTGCGCTTTTACCTTAGCTATCTCGTCTTCTTCCCAAACTTCCCCAGGCATTTTATCGTGCAACGCCCAAACGATTCCCGTAACCCCTGGGATTTGCTTAATGTCCTGTAAACTGATTTTATCGTTTCCCTCGCCGTACCAACGGAAGGTCATTTGCATAGGCATAAACGTTCTCCTTATCGTATCGTTATTATCATTATAATATTATTTTTGAAAATCGTCAAGTAAATCCAAGTCCCGATTTGATTTTCGGGAAAAACCAGCACGAATTGTGCTATAAAACAACAATCCGTGCTAATCTTTACGCTTTACTTTTCACTTTCATAAGCCGTACGATAGACGCGCGCTCGTTCTCGTCCAGCTTATCCTTGATATATTTAATCGTTTCTTCCAGCTGTGGAATCATAACGTATTCCAAAGCGTTCACTCGGCGTTTGTTGCGCTCAATTTCTTCGGCAAGCATACGCACCGTCTTTTCCGTTTGCGCCAGCTCCACCATCTTCGGCAATAAATCACTCGCCTTTTGTACCGAATAATCCGCCTCGCCCGTAATTTCCGAGAACGCGTACGGCAAACCGACCGCGCGTTTTTCCGTGGATAAAGTAATTTTAGGTACTTCTACGCCCATTACGCTTTGTATCTCGCAATTCGCCTCCACGCTCGCCGTCGGGAGCGCAAACGCCGTTTCCGCCTCAAACGCAGGCGTTACGCTACGGGCGATATAAAACTGCTTTAATACTTCGCCAAGCTCCTTTTCCACTTCCTCTCTCAGCCGTTTCGCCTCGCGCAAAACGACGGTAAAACGGCGCACCATCTCGTCCGATTTATCCTTTAAGAGTTTATGACCGCGAACGGCGGTGGAAAGGCGCGCTTTGAGCTTTTTAAGCTCCATACGCGTAGGGTTTACGTTAAGCCTTGCCATTGTCGTCGTCCTTCATATATTTCTCGATATATTCCGTTTTTATACGCTTTAACTCGCTCTTTGGCAAAATTTTAAGAAGTTCCCAGCCAAGCTCTAAGGTATCTTCGATTTTCCGTTCCGTTTCAAAGCCCTGCGCGACGTATTTTTCTTCAAACGCCTGCGCAAATTTTGCGTATAATTTATCCGTATCCGAAAGCGCCGATTCCCCCAAAATCGCCGAAAGCTCTTTCGCTTCCTTACCGCGCGCATAGCACGCAAACAGCTGGTTCATGGTATCCGCATGGTCTTCACGCGTCTTGTTTTTACCGATACCCTTATCCTTCAAACGGGACAAGGACGGCAATACGTCAATGGGCGGATTGATACCGCGCTTATACAAATCACGCGACAAAATAATTTGCCCTTCGGTGATATACCCCGTAAGGTCGGGAATAGGATGCGTCTTATCGTCTTCGGGCATGGTCAAAATAGGAATTTGCGTAATCGAGCCTTCCTTACCTCGAATACGCCCTGCACGCTCGTACAAGCTCGCAAGGTCGGTATATAAATACCCAGGATACCCGCGACGCCCAGGGACTTCGCGACGCGCCGACGACACTTCTCTAAGCGCTTCGGCGTAGTTGGTAATATCCGTCATAATAACGAGCACGTGCATACCCTTTTCAAACGCCAAGTATTCCGCGCAGGTAAGCGCCATACGAGGCGTGGAAATACGCTCTACGGCAGGGTCGTTAGCAAGGTTGGTAAATAAAACCGTCCTTTCGATTGCGCCCGTTCTCTTGAAATCGTCCACGAAATATTGCGCTTCTTCAAAGGTAATACCTATCGCCGCGAATACCACGGCAAATTTACAATCACCGCTCCTAACCTTTGCTTGACGGGCGATTTGCGCCGCCAGCTCGGCGTGGGGCAGACCGCTCATAGAAAACACGGGTAATTTTTGACCGCGAACGAGCGTGTTCAAGCCGTCGATAGCCGATACGCCCGTTTGAATAAATTCGTTGGGATAATCGCGTGCCGACGGGTTAATCGGCTCGCCGTTAATATCCATTTTCTTTTCGGGAATAATCGCTTCCCCGCCGTCGCGCGGATTGCCCATACCGTCGAATACGCGACCGAGCATATCTTCGGACACGGCAAGCTCTTGGCTATGACCTAAAAACCTTGCACGCGCGCCGGAAATTTGCAAGCCCTGCGAATTTTCAAACAGTTGCACGACCGCTTTATCGCGGTTGATTTCAAGCACCTTACCGCGACGGATTTCGCCGTTGGAATTGACGATATCGACAAGCTCGTTATATTTAACCCCTTCTACGCCTTCGACTACCATCAAAGGACCTACGACTTCGCGAATGGTTTTATATTCCTTAAACATCGTCGTTCCCCCCTTCGGCAACCGCTTTCAGCTCCGTTTGCATCGTCTTAAAAATTTCGTCAAATTGCGCTAAGTTTTCTTCTTCGATATATTTTGCACGACCGATTTTTTCCTTGCACGAGCAATTCAAAATATCCCTTAAATCGGCATAGTTTGCTATCGCCTCGCCTGCCAAACGGTTAAACTCGTAAATCAGTTTGAGCATCAAGAATTGCTTTTACATAGAAGTAAAGGTATCTACTTCGTGGAACGCGTTTTGGTGCAAATAATCTTCGCGGATAATCTTCGCCGTTTCCATCGTCAGTCTGTCCTTAGACGACAGCGCGTCCATACCGACAAGGCGCACAATTTCGTCCAGCTCCGCCTCTTCTTGTAATATGGTCATCACGAATTGACGGTACTTCAAAAATTCCGTGCCAACCTGTTCGTCATACCATTCTTTCATTTTATCCGCATACAGCGAATAACTAATCAACCAGTCAATCGCAGGGAAATGCCGTTTATAGGCAAGCGACGCACTCAAACCCCAGAACACCTTAACGATACGCAAGGTCGCCTGCGCCACGGGCTCGGACAAATCTCCCCCAGGGGGCGATACCGCACCGATAGCCGTAACCGAGCCGACGCGCTCTTCACTACCTAATAACTTTACGATACCTGCGCGCTCGTAGAACTCCGCAAGGCGCGACGCCAAATACGCGGGATACCCCTCGTCCCCAGGCATTTCTTCCAAACGACCGCTCATTTCACGGAGCGCCTCTGCCCAACGAGAAGTAGAGTCCGCCATAATCGCTACGCTGTAACCCATATCGCGGAAATATTCCGCAATGGTAATCCCCGTATAAATGGACGCCTCGCGCGCCGCAACGGGCATATCCGAAGTATTTGCAATCAAAACGGTACGCTTCATCAACGGTTCGCCCGTTTTCGGGTCTTTAAGCTCGGGGAACTCGTTCAAAACGTCCGTCATCTCGTTTCCGCGCTCACCGCAACCCACGTACACGATAATATCCGCATCCGCCCATTTCGCCAGCTGGTGCTGTACGACCGTTTTACCGCTACCAAACGGCCCAGGTACGGACGCAACGCCACCTTTTGCAATCGGGAACAGGGTATCGATTACCCGTTGACCCGTTACCATCGGCATATTCGGCGACAGCTTTTCTTTATACGGTCTACCCTTACGAACGGGCCATTTTCTGAGCATTGCCACGGGCTTTTTACCGTCTGCGGTTTGGATTTCCGCCACCGTTTCTTCAATGGTATATTCGCCGCCAGTAATAGAAAGCACCCTACCGCCACAGCCCACGGGCACTAAAATTCTATGCTCTACGATTTCCGTTTCGGGTACGACGCCTAAAATATCCCCGTCGGAAACGGTATCTCCCACCTTTACCTTAGGGATAAACTTCCATTTTTTTTCTCTATCCAAATTATTGACGGAAACACCGCGCGAAATACGGTCGCCGTACTTAAAATACAGTGTCGTAAGCGGGCGTTGAATACCGTCGAAAATACCGGTTATGAGCCCTGGTGCAAGCTCCGCCGAAAGTGGCTCGCCCGTGGAATACACGTCCTCGTTTGGACCAAGCCCCGAAGTTTCTTCGTATACCTGTATAGAAGCTTTATCCCCGCGAAGCTCGATAATCTCACCTATCAGTCCTTTTTCGGACACGCGCACAACGTCGTATAACTTCGCGTCCGCCATACCTTCGGCGATAATCAAAGGTCCGGAAATTTTAACCGTTTTTCCTGCCATATCTTTACTCCTTATTAGTCGTTATGAAATAAAATATCCACGCCGAGCGCGCGCTCCATAGCGTTTTTGAGCATTTGCATACCGTAACCGCTCTCCCCTTCTCCCGAGGGTATCGTCAAAATAACGGGATACGGTTCTTCGTCAAACCGTTTCAAAAATTCCGTTAGCGGTTTTGCAAGCTCTTCCGTTAAAAAAATTACTTGATATTCCTTAGCGATTTTTCTCAAAATCTCGCGCGCCTTTTTCTCGTCGGAAACGGGAAAGGTTGCTACCCCCGACACTTTGAATACTGTAATACCGTCGCCACTACCGACGATTGCCGTTTTACCCGTCATACGCTCTCCTTACCGCGAATACGCGCTTTTATTTCCTGCTCGGATAACCCTGCAAGCAGGCATACGAATATAATCCGCACGTTCGCACTTTCCGTTTTTCGGCGATAGATATAATATAAGAACGGTTCGCTCTTTTCCAGCTCGTACTTTTTCTTTTCAAAATAGGAATACGCATACCCGTCGCAAAGCTTTTCCGCCTGCGTCATAGGCAAACCCTTTTCCCTTGCCGATACGCATACTTTTACAAACTCCGCATACGGCGTTTTTGCAAAATACGCGAGAATTTTTTCTTTGTTTGTTCCTAATAAAACTTCTAAATCCTTTTCATTAAGCGTTCCGCAGGGCAAGAACGCGCCTTTGAGCTGTTCACTATCCTGCACGCGAAAAGCGGTTAATATATTCGTCATATCCGCTTTTGCGCTCAAAAGCTTACTAAGCACGCGCGTACCCTTGGTGCACGCTTTCAAATATTCAAACAAAGCGGTTTGGAAAATCGAACCCAGCTTTTCGCCCGACGGCTCTTCTTCCAAAAGCGTAGTAGCGTCCTTGCACGCAAGCGCAAGTCTTGGACAAAGCGCTTGTAATTTCGTATAATCGGCGTTTTGTATACAGTCTTTGAGCGTAGCGATAGGAATAAGCCCCTCGGGCGCTAACATTCGTTCCGCGCTTTCGCCCGTATACGACGCCTTGACAAGCGCCTTGGCGTTATGAAAATCGCGGGGCGCAAGCAAGTATTCGGCAATCCCTTTTTTAGGTGCAAACTCACGGATAAACGCGTCCGTCTTTTCTTCTTCCACCGCAATGAGCTTTTCGTAATCGTACACGCTCGTCGCCGTTTCCGCCCCACCGCCGAAACCGCTTTCAAGGAGCATTCTAAAAGCCTCCTCTGCGCTCAGTTCGCAAAGGCGGTAAATACGCTCTTTGAGCAAATATTTTTCTCTTACGGCAATGACACCGCTCGTGTACGCTATATCCAAAGCCACTTTCTTACCCCTTATCTAAACAATTCTCTCGCAAGCGACGCTTGGTATTCGTCCTTGTCCGCTGAAATGAGCGCTAAGTAGGATAAATCCTTATCCGAAGTCTTACCCACAAGGCGCATACCACCCTCTATTTGCAAGCGTTTTTCAGCGATTTTCAATTTCTTTTTTTCAACGATAGGCAAACGCTCCAAATCCTTGGCGTACTTGAAATTTTCCGCTAAAAAAATCTCGTCGTTTTCTTCCGCGTAATTTTCCAAAAGTCTCGCCGTCAAGCGCATACAATCTTCCTTTTCCAAGGCAACGAGCCGAGCAAGGGCAAGCGCGTACACGCCGTCCACCGTTTTACGCTTTTCGCGGAGTAGAATTTTCGAGCTTTCCAGCCTTGCGTCGGACGCGCGCTTTTCAAGGATATTTTCCACCTGCGCTCTCGTTTCCGTTTCTACTTCCACACGGCGTTTTTCCGCGCGCAAAGACGCGTCGGCAACGATTGTTTCCGCGCGCGTTTTTGCATCTTCTACCGTTTTTTGCGCCTCTAAGGTCGCGTCGGAAAGTATTCTTTCCACTACCTTTTGCATACTCATAGTATCGCCTTTTCTTACGCCAACGCCATCATAGCGGTAATCGCGCTACCTACTTGACCTGCAAGCATAATGGAAATAATCAAGCCCAAAATTGCGTAGAACTCAATCATACCAGGGTAAACGATAAGCTTACCCGAAAGCGATTCCTGCTTTGCTACGGCGTAGATACAGTTGCTTGCCGATTTACCTTGGAAATAAGCGGAAATCAAGCCCGAAAGCGCCATAGGCACAACCGCACCGACCATAGCCCAGCCGAGTGCCGTGCTCATACCTTGTACCAAATACCCCGACGTGATAATACCGATAATGAACCCGTAAATACCTTGCGTAGCAGGGAGCAACACGAGCACCATAACTTTACCGAACTTTTTGGGGTCTTCGCCCAAAACGCCCGACGCCGCCGTGCTCGTCTTAAACAAGCCGATACAAGAACCTATCCCGCAAAGCAATACGCAAAACGCGATACCAATCATAGCAACAGTGTAACCCATAATAAAAATCCTCCGATTTTTGTTTTTTTATTTTTCTTTTAACGGTTGCCCGTCTTTTAACAAATAGATATATTTTTGATTAGAGCCAAGTGGCGTAAACAGCTCCCCTTCGCCCTCGAAAAACCGACTGTAAAATTCCACGTACTGTAACCGCGCGTCGTGGATATACGCACCGAGCAGGTTCATAACCAAGTTAAACCCGTTCCCGACAATGAGCAGTACCACGGCAAGTAGTATCAACGCAATATTTCCGCTTGCGATAAACTGCGCGCTGTAAGTTGCGATAATTTGCGCGATAACCGCACCCGAGAGCATCAACCCGTACAAACGGGCATAGCTCAAAATATCCGACGCGTAGTTAATGACGCCGTAAGCCGTTCCAAAGCCTTTGGTAAATTTCCCAAACAGCTTTTCCTTCCTGCCCGCCGTTACGATTGCAAGCCCCAGCGAAACGCCAGCCGTAATACCGCCGATACTTGCAAGTTTCGGCATATTCGCCTCGTCTAAGAACCCGATAATCGCAAGCCCGACGCCCACCGAAAACAGCGCCCAAAAAATCCCTTCGCAAATACCGCCGATAATATCCTTTCTTCTAAACAGCTGTACCGCCTTACATATATACCCTGCAAAAATTTGCACCACGCCAAGCTCCATACTGATAATGAGCACGCTAGGCACGGAAATACCTGCAATCGACCACTGGTCGGACTGCGGATTAGGCATAAGCGTTTTATTGAAAATCGCAAACCCGAACAAAGAATTAAACAACGCGCCCCAAATAATCGCAAAGATACCGCCAACCGCAAACGCACCGGCAAGGCGCGACATACCCGTGGGTCTAGCTAAATTTTTCCACCAAAGATAGCCACCGCCAAGGAGCATTAAAATTCCGTACCCCGCGTCCCCGATAATAAAGCCCATAAACAAGCTGTAAAAGAACGCCATCACGGCATTCGGGTCAAACTCCCGATAATGCGGAGCGGAATACGTATTCGTAATCCCTTCAAAACTCTCGACGATTTTATTATTCTTCAAAAGCGTCGGAGGCGTTTCGTCGTCCGTCGGGTCGGAAAACTCGTAAAAATTCGCGCCGTCAAAACTATCCAACGCCACCTTTACTTCTTCTTCCGCCGTTTCAGGCACGTACGCCTGCAATAAAAAGGTCGTTTTCGTAGAGCGGAGCTTTTCCGCCGATTCTTCCTTTTCCAAAACGAACTGCAAATAATCGCAATAAATTTTGAGCGGTTTCACCTGCTCTTTCATTGCATACAAATCGCGCCCGTTCTCTTCTAATTCTTTATATAACTCTTTTTCCTTTCGTACCAAACCCGCATACAGCTTATCCCCCGTACCGTCTATATACGGACAAACGGTAAAGCCGTACGCCGATAAAATACTTTCCACTTCATTTGCCACGCTCTTATGCGCGCTAATAAAGTATAAAGCACTTTCCGTATTCGTCTGGATAAGCTCGAACGCGCAAAGCTCCGTTTCTTCCAACGCTTTTTCCAGCGCGTCGCGACTTTGCATAGGTACAACGCCTAATTTACCACTGGTATGCGCGGTATCGCCAAACGCCGAAAAGGGCGTTTGTAACTTAGCGTAAATTTCCGCGTCCGCCTTTTGACGGGCGAGCTTGCCTATCTCTGCCTTTAAGAAATTTTTTCTATCCGTCAGCGCGTTGATTCGTTCCACCACCGCGTTTATTTCTTTCTCTCTCGTTTGGACGTTCATAAAATCGGAATAGGACACTTCAAAGCCGTCCTTTAATATCCCCGATTTTTCGCCCGTTTCGCGCTCGTAATTTTCCACTTCCGCGCTCAACGAAAATAAAGACGCCTCCAAAGACGCAATACGCGTTTTTAAGTCTTCAACGTCCACTTCCACCGCTTGGGTATACGCCGTTTCCGCGTGCGAAACTATCTCCACCGCGCCCGTTTTATGGAGCGCGTTGAAAATGGCGTCTTTATCGTACGATAACGCCACCATATTCAGTTTTCGCATCTTAACGATTGCCACTTATCATTCTCTCCACAATTTTACTTACGGCAATATCCGCGTTTTTCAAAATTTGCGCGCAATACTCTTTTGCGCTCTTTTCCGTTTGTGCAAGCGTTTCCGCGTACTTATGTTCCGCGTCTACTTTCGCGTTTTTAATTTGCGATTCTCTATACGCCTTGCAAACTTCCATCGACGTTTGCTCCATTCTTTGCGCCTGCTCCTGCGCCTGCGCAACGATAGCGGTAGCCTGCTCTAAAGCCACCTGTTTTTTTTCAGTAGCTTGCTCTTCCGCCTGCGTAATTTCCCGTATCATTTCTTCCGTCATAATCGCCTCGCTAAATGGTTACACTCTTTATTATTGCACAAATCCTTGCATTATAATTATACACCAAAAATTACCACTTGTCAATGATACTCTTTCACATTTTTTTGTGATTCGTGCAATTTCTTTTCAAAAACAAAAATCGCCCCGTTTTTTGGAGCGATTGAATGAATTTTCTTATTTTTAGGCGTAGTGATATTTGTCCTTTTCTAAAACGAACAATGCGATTGTTAAAAACAGGGTAATCACTTCCGCCACCGCACACGCGGACCATACGCCGTTCAAGCCAAAAAATACGGGTAAAAGCATTACCGCTATCGCTTGACACACGAAGGTTCTTGAAAAGGATATGAGTAGCGAAATCCCACCGTTTCCAAGCGCGGTAAAAAATGCGGACGCAAAGATGTTTACTCCTGCCGTCAAAAAGCCTAACGCATAGATACGCATACCGCTCGCCGTCAACGCTAATAGCGCCTTATCATACCCAACGAAAATGGCGGAAAGCGGTTTGGCAAGTACGCACGCTATCGCCGTCATAACTATCCCTAACACGGCGTTTATCCGCAAGCTTTTTTGAAAAATATTCTTCAATTCATCCGTATTTTGCGCACCGTAATGATACCCCACGATAGGCGCGCTACCGATAGCGTAGCCTAAGAACACACCGATAAAGATAAAGCCGATATACTGCATAACCCCGTACGCCGAAACGCCTGCAATCCCTGCTATTTTCATCAGTTGCATATTATATAAAATAGTAACGATGGACAGGGAAATATTCGTCATCAGCTCGGACAGACCGTTGATACAAACTTTCACTAGTACCTTACCGTCGAAATTCGTTTTACACAGCCTAAGCAGGCTATCGTTTTTACGCGAAAAATACAGCAACGGCAAAACACCGCCGATAAGCTGATTAAGCGCGGTCGCTATTCCTGCGCCGATAAGTCCCCACTTAAATACGGCGACGAATAATGCGTCGAACAGGATATTTCCACAACCGGCAATTACCGTTACGTACAGTCCAAGTCTTGCCTTTTCCGCCGTTACGAAAAAGCCTTGAAAGGCGTTTTGGAGCATAAACGCAGGCAATACCGCCAAAATCACGCGTGCATAATCGGTGCAATAGTCAATCAAAACGGCTTTTTCTTCCACCGTCATATCCTTTTCCCCCGACGCAAACAGCGTGGCAATCGGTCGGGCAAGCAGGATACCCAAAAGCGCAAGCGCTAGCCCGATAACGACGGTCGTATATACGAGCATAGAGAAAATGCGGTTGGCTTTTTTCTCGTCCCCTTCGCCAAGTGCCTTGGACACGACGGCGTTACCACCCGTACCCAACATAAAGCCGACTGCACCTAAAATCATAATAAACGGAAAAATCAAATTCAAGGCCGCGAACTGCGTTTCCCCTACGAAACGGGAAACGAAAAAACCGTCTACGATACCGTAAATGGAGGTAAACACCATCATAATCACGGACGGTAATACGAAACGGAATAATTTCTTATAATTAAAATGGTCGGATAACTTAATTCTCGTCATAGCTTATAAAACCCATTAAAAAACCCGACAGCCTAAGCCATCGGGCTTTTTCGTTACTTTTTAGTCGTCCAAATCCAACAAGTCTTGGTAAGCTTTGGTGTGGAGCGTTACCGCTTTATCGTTGTTGTATTGATTAAGAAGTTGGTTTTGTACGGTCGTCGTGTAACTGCTTGCCGAAGTGGATTTGAGCGATTCGTAGAAGAGATAGGAGAACGTGCCCTCCACTTCCATTTCGTCCGCCTTAAATCCGCCGTATACGTCGCCGTCGTCCGCGTCGTACACGAACGAGCAGTAGATGATATGCCAACCGTAATCGGAAGGCGCTACCACGTACGAGCCTACACCGCCGAGCACCGCTTGTTGCGCCGCGTATTCAAATTCGGAAACGAAGTCCGTCT
>JAFXHR010000020.1 GCA_017536305.1 Clostridia bacterium
AGTTATCTTAAAATGTCGATAACCCTTTGCAAGCAAAACAAAATTGGTTGCCTTGCGGTGATTCACGGCTATGGTAGTAGTGGAAAAGGAGGAGCAATTCGTACAAAAGCCCGTCAATGGCTGAACGCCCAAGTGCGAAACGGTACGATAAAAGCCGTAATCAACGGCGAAGATTTTGACGTGTTAAATTTCAAGGCTTTGGAGCTTAAAGGTAAATATAGAGAACTTGAAAAGCTGTTAAAGGTCTGTAATCACGGTATGACCGTGGTGGAAATATAAGGCAAAATGGGGGCTAAAAAATAGTAAGACTTGCGGTGATAGTGGGTGGCGTTAAGATAGCAATAAAAAACACTTGAAAAATGCTGAAAAAGTCAGGTTTTATAAGGGATTAACGCTCTTTCAAAATTTCAAGGACTGTCAAGACCAGCTACGAAAAATTGAGCAAAAAATCACCAAAAACCTACAGCTACTGTATTTTGTATAAATATACATAATTCGACAAAATATGCAATATGTATGCATAATACAAACAAAACGCTTGAAAAAGGGTATAAATATACACGACCAACTTTTCACTATACACACTCCTTCAAGCGAACATCAAAAATCCTAGAAACTAATTTTTGGGTAAAAACATTATTTGTTTATGAGCCTGTATCGAAACGATACGGGCTCTATTTTTTAATTTTTTTCGCAAAAAATAAGTTGAAAAGTTTTATTTCACTTAAGTTGAACACTTTGTTTTTGATTTTTTATGTGATATAATATCTTATATAGATATTTAAGCAAAATAAGAAAAGGAGCAAACAATGAAAGTAAGCGATATTATTGATGATTGCGAAGTGGATATAAAAGAAAAAATAGATTATATTTTTAATTCTTTTCAAAAAGATTTTCCAAATATCCGTTACGACGAACGAATTTCCATAGTAGGGATTGGTGAACCTGAAAAGCATTTATTGTGCTATTTTAGAAAAAACACAGATGGGTCTATTGTCGTTAAATTTAAGGGGGCAGAATCGGCGATTTCTTTGTTGACGGAAATTTCTGAAATGAGCAGTTATATACAAAAAACTGTCGAGCTGTTTCAAATAAATGATTTTTCCTTAAAACAAAAGCAAAGACGGCAAAAGCGTGAATCAAAGAAAAAGGCGGAAAAGAAAATTGTTCCAGCGTCACCGTTAGCAAAGTGTGATTTGGTTGTTCAAACGCAACAAACACCAGGGGTGGTATTATTTGAAAATTATGAACAATTGAAAGCGAGTATAAGTACAGCGGTTTCTTATTATTTGGGCTTTGAATATACTTTAGAGAATTATAAAACGGCACGCCAGCATTATAAAGAGTTAAAATCTGCGAAAAACGTTTTAGAAAAAACGAAAAGGGAAATTGTCAATGGTTATAATGCGCCACTCGAGCTCGTAAAAGAGCAAATAGACGAGCTGATAAATATAATAAAAGAGCCGTTAAAAAGAGTGGATGTATTCATCAAAGGAAATAAAACGAAAACGAAGAGATACGACATCTATATTTTTTCGAAAGACCTTGCAATTTCTTATGGTTTGCAAGAGCATATGGATAAAATATTCAAAAGCCCAGCGTTTTTCGATATAAGGTGGCTTAATACTTCTTATTCCAGTAAAAAATGGCAAAAAGAAATAACAAAAAAATTAGAGAATGCGGTTAAAGATATAAGCTATATTTTGTCAATGGAAAACGAAAATAAAGCGATTATATTAGCGCAATATTATCAAACGTTATCGATGCCACAAGTGGAAGAGTTTATACGCACTATCAATCAAGCTTCGAGTGTTTTGGAAAAAAAGACGGTCCCTGATGCGTCGCAAGTACTTAATTGGATGGTGGCTGACGGGCAATCTACGCATAATTCAGACAATATAATACAAAACATGGACTGGAAAGATTTTGAAATCTTAAATCATATTGCTGATTCCATGAATCCGTACACAGGAGAAATTATAACGGGGATAGACGAAGAGTTAAAGGCAAGATTGAAAGAAATAGCGGGTAAAATTAAGATTTGCGAATTTGAAGTTTAAAGAAAACCGCTTGAATTTTACGCATGCACCCCTTTAAGGGGTGTTTTTTTATTTTTCGCCGTTGAAATCTTGACAAATTTTTCAGGGAGTGATAGAATAGTGTAGGGATAGTATGTATAATGGTCTTATTCCGCATACTTGATATGATTTTACCCATTGAAAAAAGTGTTTATTTATCATCATAAATAAACGAATGATTGCAATAAAAAACGGGAGTGAATAAAAATGAAAGTGCTTTTTTCTCCGCCGGATATTAGCGAGTTGGAAATTGAAGAAGTAGCGAATGCTTTGCGCTCGGGTTGGATTACGACAGGTCCGCGAACGAAAGAGTTGGAAAAGAAGATTGCGAACTGGCTTGGCGTTTCAAAAAGCGTATGCTTAAACTCGCAAACGGCTTGCGCAGAGTGTGCGCTCCGTGTAATGGAAATCGGCGAAGGGGACGAAGTAATCGTGCCTGCTTATACGTATACCGCGTCGGCATCCGTTGTTTGCCACGTGGGGGCAAAGCTGGTTTTAGTAGACGTGCAAAAGGATAGTTTGGAAATGGACTATGATGCGTTAGAGCGTGCGATTACCGAAAAGACCAAAGCGATTATTCCCGTGGATTTGGCGGGTATACCCTGTGACTATGATAAAATTTTTGAAATAGTAGAAAGAAAAAAGAGCATGTTCCAGCCTAACGGTATGTTGCAAAAGGCGCTTGGGCGTATTGCGGTAATGGCAGATACGGCGCACGCATTTGGCGCGGAATGGCACGGTAAAAAGGTGGGCGAGATTGCCGATTTTTCGTCGTTTAGCTTTCACGCCGTAAAAAATTTTACGACAGCCGAGGGAGGTGCTTTGACTTGGCGGACGATAGACGGTATTTCGGACGAAGAAATTTATAAAAAATTACAGCTCTTATCCTTGCACGGTCAATCCAAGGACGCGCTTGCAAAAACGCAACTGGGGGCTTGGGAATACGATATCGTGGGGACGTGGTATAAATGCAATATGACGGACGTTTGTGCATCTATCGGTTTGAAACAGTTTGAGCGGTATCCTGCAATGCTAAAACGCCGAAAAGAAATTATTGAAAAATACGATAATGCGTTTAAGCCGATGGGGATTGAAACGTTAGAGCATTATACGGACGAATATATATCTTCTGGACATTTGTATTTAACGCGTATTCCGAATATTAACGAACAGCAAAGAAACGAAATTATTATCGAAATGGCAAAACGCGATATTGCCTGCAACGTGCATTATAAACCGTTGCCTATGCATACCGCTTATAAAAAGCTTGGTTTTGATATCAAGGATTATCCGAACGCATACGCGCATTTTGCAAATGAAATCAGCTTGCCGTTACATACGTGCTTGACGGATGAGCAAGTGGATTACGTAATCGCTTGTTATCAAGAAATCGTAGGTGCTTATATAAAATGAGATTAGTAAAATGGGAAAAACTGCCCGAAAATATGCAAACGGACGAAATAAAACCCTATTATCAAGCGTTACGGCGGAAACGGGTCGCGCTGTTTTTTAAGAGAGCGTTCGATATTATATTTTCCGCTTTATTGCTTTTCATATTATCGCCCGTTTTTCTACTGCTTGCGATTGCGATAAAAATCGATTCCAAAGGTCCGGTGTTTTTCAGACAAACGCGCGTGACGCAGTACGGAAAAACGTTTCGGATTTTTAAGTTCCGTACAATGGTGAATAACGCGGATAAAATCGGCTCGCAAGTAACAGTGAAAGCGGATAACCGTATTACGCGTGTAGGCAAGCTGATTAGAAAATGTCGCTTGGATGAAATTTGTCAGCTGATTGACGTATTGCGCGGAACAATGACGTTCGTAGGCACGAGACCCGAAGTGCCTAAATACGTAGACAGGTATACGAACGAAATGTGGGCAACGCTACTTTTGCCAGCGGGTATAACGTCTATGGCGAGCATTTGTTATAAGGACGAAGACGCTTTATTAGAAAACGCGGAAAACGTGGACGATACTTATATGGAAAAGGTATTACCGCAAAAAATGGAATACAATTTATCTGAAATTAAAAAATTCGGCTTTTGGCGGGATATAAAATTGATGTTTATGACCGTGTTTGCCGTTTTGGGTAAAGATTATAATAAAAATACGGAAGAAGGGGAGCAAGAATGACGCAAAAGCTGGTATCCATTATTACGCCTACCTATAATTGTGCTAAGTTTATCGCAAGAACGTTAGACTCGGTGCAAGCGCAGACGTATCAAAACTGGGAAATGATTATCGTAGACGACCGTTCGCAGGATAATACGAAAGAAATTGTAGAAGAATATAGCAAAAACGACGCTCGTATTCAATACCATTTATTAGACGAAAATTCGGGCGCGGCGGTTGCGCGAACAACGGCAATGAAACTGGCAAAAGGCGCGTATATGGCGTTTTTGGACAGCGACGATATTTGGCTCCCTGAAAAGCTGGAAAAGCAAATCGCGTGGATGGAAGAAAACGACTACGCATTTAGCTGTACCGCTTACGAGCAAATTGACGAAGACGACGTGTTGCTGGGTAAAAAGATAAAGACGATTAAAAAGACGAGCTATAACCGTTTGCTCTTAGATTGTCCCGTTGGGAATTCGACCGTTATGTATAACGTAGAAAAGATGGGTAAATTTGAAGTCCCGAATATACGCAAGAGAAACGACGACGCTTTGTGGTTACAAATGCTTAAAAAAGAAAAATATATCTGGGGTATGCCCGATGTATTGATGCATTACCGTATCCGCAAAAATTCTTTATCAAATAAGAAATTACAGCTGATTAAATATCACTGGTATTTATATCGAAAAATCGAGCATTTGAATATATTCCGCTCGGCGTTTCACGTATGCTACTGGTGCTTTTTGAAACTGTTTAAGATAAAGTAATCTTTAATAAATAAAATTAGGAGAAGAAAATATGAGCGAAATGCAAGAGAAGAAAAGGAAAGAATTGAATTTATATTTAATGCTGAAAACGCTTTTAAGACGCGGAAAATGGTTATTGATTTCTCTTTTAATCGGCGCGGTTATCGGCGGGGCTTTGGGCTTTTTTATTACCTTTAATAAAAAAATCTACGGTGCGGAAATACAATTTCAGGTATATCAGGTAAACGTAGAGCAAACGCCAAATACGAATAATACAACGACAACGACGAAACCCAACGCCTATAAGCGTTTTGATGAAGCAACTATGTCCGATTTGTTGTCCTTTTTGAACGCTCGTTCGTTTGTCGAAAGACTGTATTGCGACGAATATGGTGTGCCTATTGTAAAAGACGCGTATGCGAACGATTTGAAAGTGGCGATTGAAACGGCAACGGCACAAAAGAAAGCTTTGCGCGAGAAAGAAGTGGCGGTTAAGCTTTTGGAAAAGGAAGTGGAAAAAGAAAAATCCATCACCGAAATGAAAAAAGAGCTGTATACCATAGAAGACGAAACGTTTGAAGCCATGACGGTTGCGTATGAAATCGCGGTAACCGCAGGCACGGTAACGCCTGAGCAGGAAACGGAGTATAAGGCGCAAAAGGAAACGTATCTCAATGCCTATAACGCGTATACCGTACAACAAAAAAAGCAAGCACAGGTACAAGAACAGCTTGCGGTATTGAAAGCGGAAACAAGTACGGCAAGAACGCAAGCCAACGAATCGGTGGCAAAAGCGCTTGCGCTTTGGAGAGCGGAAGAAGATTATAAAACTTTATTTAGTAAAATCGAAAAAGCGGATATTGAATTTACCCGTCCTATCGGCGACGATTCCTTGGCGTTTATCACGGCAAACGTCGGTGTGAAAAAGGATTTTGATTTTGCCAAAGAGTTGGTAGGGCTGATTGAAGAAAAATTGCCTGCATACGTAAAAGAATGTGTAGGCGACGGCGCGTTCTGTCAAGCTTTGCCCTATGACGAAGTGGGAAGAACGAATAAGGAAGACATTATCTCCAATACCGTTAAATATGCGATTTTAGGCGGTGTTTTAGGTCTTTTGGTTGCTTGTATCGTCCTTGGCGTTAAAGACCGCGAACAATTTTTCGTTTGCGCGGAAAATAACGATTAAGGATATTTGGGAGTAAAAGTATGAAAGTGCTCGTTTTGGTAGAAGATTATCCGAATAATCAGGGCGGTGTTACGCTGATGTATGTGCATACGCGTAATGCATATTACGTGCAACACGGTATTGACGTGGACGTTTTGAATTTTCGCACGACGGAAAATTACACCTATGAAGGCGTTCCCGTCATGAGCGAAGATACCTTCTTGAAAAATCCCAAGCAGTACGATTTGCTTATCGTGCACGCGGGCAACGTCAAAAACCATTATCGGTTTTTGAAAAAGAACGGCAAGCTGTTTCCCCGTTTCTTATTCTTCTATCACGGTCACGAAGTATTGCGTTTAAGCTCCGTGTATTCGAAACCGTATCCGTACGTGTCTAGAAGTAGAGTAAAGGAATTTTTACAGGATTGCTACGATACCTTTAAGCTTAGAGTATGGCGAAAATATTTGCCCAAGGTAGCGTATAAATCGCACTTTGTCTTCGTGAGTAAATGGATGTACGACGAGTTCTTAAAGCACACGAAAATCCCCGAAAAGGTGCTAGACGGAAAAACGTCCATTACCTATAACTGCGTAGGGGAAACGTTTGAAAAGGAAACGTACGACGAAAACGCGGAAAAAGAATACGATTTCGTAACGGTGCGTGGGAACTTAGACGGCTCGAAATATTCGGTGGATATCGTCAATCGCCTTGCTTTTAATACGCCAAACGCAAAATTTTTGCTCGTGGGGAAAGGGGAATTTTTCAATCACTATGAAAAAGCGCCGAATATCGAATGGCGCAACCAAACGATGGGTCATAAAGAGATTATTGAAATTTTACAAAAATCCCGCTTTGCATTGATGCCGACGCGCACGGACGCGCAGGGGCTTATGATGTGTGAAATGTCGGCGTTCGGTATTCCCGTGATTACTTCGGATATTCCCGTTTGTCACGAAGTATACGACGGCTTTGACAATGCGTATTTTATCGACAATAACGACGAGAACGGGAATTTGGAGCTGTTTTTGAGCCTACCGAATAAGAGCGAAAAAGACGTACGGTTTTATAAGGAAAAAACGATTAGTAAAGAACTGGATATCATTCATCAAATACAGTAAGGGGATAGAGAATGGCGTTGGCATTAATAACATTATTGAGCGCTTATTTGCTCGTATTGATATTAAAAAAACTCGCAAATTTTTCAATATTTGACGGGTTCTTTTTCGTGATGTCACCCTTTGTGTTTATCATTCTTTTGAACAATCTTTTCTTTTATAAAATAGGCTTTTATAAGATAGAAACCGATGTAGTGTATTTACACGCGCTTGCCGTTGCCGTATTTGGGCTGGGGAGCTTGTTGGTAGATATGCGCAGACAAATGATTAAAGTACAACCCGTTTTAATGAAATACGAAACGCCCGATTTGCATTTGTCGTGGTTATATACCATTGTTATCGGTTCAATAGCAATCGTGTTTTTAGATATTGTCATGCGTGTGCGAGCGCACGGTCTTGCCAACGTGTTAGCGACGGCGCAAGGCACGGAGCAAGGCTCGATTGCGGCGCATTTGACCTTGCTTTTGAACCCGCTTAGCGTTTTGCTATTTGATTATTATTGCGAAAAGAAAAATAAGGCTTGTTTATTTCTTTGGGCTATCGCGCTCGTTTGTGTGTTTGCGACGTTTATTAAGTATCATATTATTTCCGCCGTATTGACCTTGGCGATTTATATTATTATCCGTCGGCCGAGCTTGGTAAAAAAGGTCATTATCGTTGCGGGTATCGGTATCGTGTTATTTTTCGTATTGAATTACGCGATAGGGTTTAATGTGCGGGATATTGAAGTGGAAACGAGCTTTTATCTCAAACACCTTTGGAAATATTTAGCAGGTGGTACGGCAAATATTACGAACTTAGAGCAGTATATAGCAGGCTATAAAATAGAGCTGTCTTTTTGGGACTGGTTACTTGCTATATTGACCAGCTTTTGGGATATGTTTAGCTTAAAACTCTTCGGCGTAGAAATTTCCGACTATCAATTTAGTACCGTATTACCGTATTTTCCCTTGAATATAGAAGGGGATGAAACGTCCAACGTTATCAGCTTTTTAGGCGCGGTATATCTGCACACGGGGATTGTCGGTTTCGTGCTGTTTACCTTTATATGGGGTATTTTGGTGCAAGCCGTTTATACGACGGCAAAAGAATCCCGTTCGTTGGCGGCGGTGCTCCCTGCAAGCGTATTTTTAGCGTATAATATGTTGTCTTTCTTTTCTTGCTACTGGGAATTATCCAATCCGATGGAAACGATTATTTTGGCTTTTGTGTTATTCTTCTTTTTACCCAAAAGGAAAAAGAAAAAAGCTTTACATTGTATAAAGGAACTTCATTGATATGTATTTTACCATTTGCGTACCTGCATATAATCGTGCACATACCATTTTGCGCACGCTGGAAAGTATTAAAACACAATCCTTTTCTTCCTACGAAGTGGTTATCGTAGACGACGGCTCGAAAGACGATACGACGGCTACGGTGCAAAAGTATATTGAAGAGAACGGATTGCAAGAGCAGTTTTTCTACTATTATAAAGAAAACGGCGGAAAGCATACCGCGCTCAATTTCGGGATAGAAAAGGCGCAGGGCGAATTTTTCGTCATTCTCGATTCGGACGATTGGCTCGTAGAAAACGCGCTGGAAAGCCTACATAGCTATTGCGAGCAAATTCGTAGCGACGATAGCTACTGTGGTGTAATGGGTAAGTCGATTAACAGCGCAACGGGAGAAATTATCGGAGATTTATTCGATTTAGAAAACCCGAAATCGTCCTATTTTGATTACCATTTTATTATCCCGCAAACGAAAAACGTAGTCGATTGTTTTGAGGCGAATAAAACGAAAATATTAAAGCAATACCGTTTTCCCGAGCCTGAGAACGTAAAATTCGTGCCCGAGGCTTGGATGTTCGACCAAATCGGCGTGCAGTATCATTTGCTTTTAACCAACGACGCATTCCGTTTGGTGGAATATATGGCGGACGGCATTACGAGCGATAGTGGATTAAAGCAAAGAAACGCGGTAGGATTTTTGTATCATTACGTTTCCCGTTTGGAAAACGTTTTGCCTAAGAAAAAGCTTTCTTTTTCCTTACGCTTGAAATTATATACGGTCGCTTGGTGGCGGTACTGGCAATGCGTAAAGCTGGACAAGTCCAAGCAAGGTCCGCGTGTGAAAAGGGTAACCTTTTTCGGATTTTTAATGAAACTTGGAACGCCCTTTTTGACGTTTGTAGCCAAGCGTAAATATAAGGATAACAATAGAATTTAACGGAGAATTTATGAGAAAATTACAGTATTCAGTGTACAAACAGGAAACGGGTAGCGCAGGCGGAAAAGCAAAAAACGACGCGTTCGATATTTTGCTTGCCAACGGGTTTGCCCCGTCCTATAAACCGTCGCATAAGAGAAGTATTCGGATAATACAGCAATATTTATCCTTGCGCAAAATCAAGAAAGATACGCTACTGTTCGTGCAGTATCCTGCGATTAGCGACGCTTTGATGAAAAAGCTCGTGAAACGCTTGAAAAAGACGAAAGCTACGAGCGTTGCGCTCGTACACGATTTACCGTCTATTCAAGGTATGGGTGGGGAAACGGATAACGAAATCAAGCAGTTGAACGCCTTTGATTATTTAATCGTTCATAACGAAAAAATGGACGCATACTTAAAAGAAAAAGGCTATCAAGGCAAAACGGTAATTTTGGGTGTTTTCGACTATTTGCACGATATTGAAAAACCCGTATGCGATACGCCGTATGAAAATAGAATTTGTATCGCTGGCAATTTGGATAAAGGCGCGTACATTCGCAAAGTGGACGAGCTTTCGTCCTATCAATTTAATTTGTACGGCGTCAATAGAGTGTTAGATTTAACGCAGATAAATAACGCTCAGTACAAAGGCTGTTTGCCGTCGGACGAAATCGTATACCTACTCGACGGCGACTTTGGTTTGGTTTGGGACGGCGAATCGCTGGACGAATGTTCGGGTATTTACGGCAAGTATTTGCTGTATAATAATCCGCACAAGCTTTCGTTATATCTTTCGTCGGGCAAACCCGTGATTGTATGGAAACAATCGGCGTTAGCGCCGTTTGTGGAAGAAAACGGCTTGGGGGTTGCGGTGGATTCCCTTGCGGAGCTCGAACGCTTAGATTTACAGGCAAACTATGAAAACTACAAGCAAAACGTAATGGAAGTGAAGAAAAAGCTGGGTAGCGGTTACTATTTAACGCAAGCCCTTGCGCGCGTCATGGAAGATATAGAAAAGGAAACGGAGAAAAAATAATGGAAAAAGTTTTAACAATCTCAATAGCGTCGTATAACGTAGAAAAATACATAGCGGAAACGCTGGATTCGCTCGTGCAATCGCCTGCGATTGACGATTTGGAAATTTTAGTGGTCAACGACGGCTCTAAGGATAGAACGGTGGAAATCGTCAAGGGCTACGAAGAAAAATATCCGCAATCGGTGCGCTTGATTGACAAGCCAAACGGCGGTTGGGGCTCGACGATTAACGCGTCTTTACAAGTAGCGACGGGGAAATATTTCAAGCTTTTAGACGGCGACGACTGGTTTGAAACGAAGAATATCGCGCCCTTTATCGAGTTTTTGAAAAAAGCGGACGAGGACGTCGTTTTAACGCAATACACGAAGGTATACGAGCCGGCTATGAATAGGGAGCTGGAAGTTTGCAATTTGCCGGAGCTTACCGCTATATCCATTGCGGATATCGACGCGATTGCTATGCACTCGGTATGCGTGAAAACGTCGGTCATTCAAGGTAAATTGCAAATTACGGAGCATTGTTTTTACACGGACGCGGAATTTGCGGTAAAGGTATTTTATCATGCGGAAACGGCGATTTACCTGCCTATATCCGTTTACGAATATCGCTTGGGTTTAGGCGGTCAAAGCGTTGCGCCTGCAAGCATGGGCAGAAACTTTTTACAGCACGAGAAGATTTTCAAAACGGTATGTCCTATCGTTTACGGCTCGGAAAAATTGAGAAAATACCGCGATTCTATGCGTAGAATGGCGAATACGCAATATACCTTTTTCCTGTGTGCGCCCGTAAATAGAAATACTTATAAAACCATGAAAGCGTTCTCCAAATACTTAAAAAAGGATTATAAGGAAGCGTATAAGGCTTTGCGCACGGCGAAAAAAGCCATTAACTGGTGTTATTTACTGTATTATATCGTAGCAAAAAGGGTACATAAACAAAACAATCTCGACTAATCGTTCGCTATGGCAAAGAGTGTAAAGAAAAATTATATTTACAATTTAATTTACCAAATTTTGGTGCTGTTAATTCCGCTCGTTTCCATGCCCTACCTTTCGCGAGTGTTGGAAGCGGACGGGATAGGGACGGTCAGCTACGCCGAGTCGATTGTGTCCTATTTCGTGCTCGTCGCGTCGCTGGGCACGGCGACCTACGGTCAACGGCAAATTTCCTACGTGCGTGATTCGGTGGAAGAGAGAAGTCGCGTCTTTTGGGAAACCCAGCTACTGCGAACGATAATGACGGTAATCGTCAGCGGATTATACCTTATATTTGCGTTTTTCATAGCGGATAAATCGGCGACTTGGATTTACGTATTATTCGGTATACAGCTTTTGTCCGTATCGGCGGAAATCGTTTGGTTTTTTCAAGGCTTGGAAGAATTCGGCAAGGTCGTTCTTCGGAACATTTTTGTAAAAATCATATCGCTGATACTCTTCTTTCTTATCGTAAAAACCAAAGACGATTTACTCTATTACGTACTCATTTACGTGGGCGTAAATTTTGTTTGCGGTGTGTCGCTTTGGGGGTATTTACCCAAATACGTAAAAAAAATACCGCTCAAAAGCTTGCGCCCGTTTCGGAATATCAAGGTGGTGCTTTCCTTGTTCTTACCGACCGTTGCGGTACAAATTTATACCGTTTTGGATAAGACGATGATAGGGCTTATCACGGGTAGCTCTTTTGAAAACGGCTATTACGAGCAGGCGTCGATAATCGCCAAGGTAGCGCTTACCGTTATCACTGCGCTTGGTATCGTTATGATTTCGCGCGTAGGGTATTACTACGAAAAAGGTGAAACGGAAACGGTGCGTAGCTATTTGTATCGGAGTTACCGCTTTGCTTGGCTGTTGGCAATTCCTATGTGCTTAGGCTTAATTATGATTGCGCCCAACTTCGTACCGTGGTTTTTCGGTGCGGGGTATGACGGGGTAATACCGCTACTGCAAATTCAATCGGTGCTCATTATCTCGATAGGCATCAATATGGTTACGGGTAATCAATATTTAATACCGACAAAGCGTGAAAATATATATACCTTGACCGTGCTTATCGGTGCCGGTACGAATTTTATGCTCAATTTGTTTTTAATTTATCATTTCCAAGCGCTGGGCGCAGGGATTGCGTCGGTGGTAGCGGAAACGGTGATTGCTATCTTGCAAATTGTAATCGTCCGCAAGGAATTATCCCCTTGGAAGATTGTGAAATCGAGCGCAAAATACTGGATAGCAGGGCTTGTAATGCTCGTGCCCTTGTATTTTGAAAATAAATACTTTGCCCCGTCTATGCTAAATACCTTGATAATGATAGCAAGCGGTGCGCTCGTATATGCTATGGTGTTATTCATTTTACGAGATGATTTTTTCCTGTCGAACATACAATCGGTGCTTGGCAGATTTATAAAAAGAAAAGATAAAAAAGGAGAAAGTATGAAATACGATTATTTGGTAGTTGGCGCAGGACTTTACGGCGCGGTAGTAGCTCAGCAGGCAAAGGCACACGGGAAAAGCGTGCTCGTGATTGACAAACGGGAGAATATCGCAGGGAACGTATATACCGAAGAAATAGAGGGTATACAGGTGCATAAATACGGCGCGCATATTTTCCATACCAACGATAAAACGGTTTGGAATTATATCACGCGCTTTGCGGAATTTAACCGTTTTACCAACTCTCCCGTGGCAAACTATAAAGGGGAGCTGTACTCTCTGCCCTTTAATATGTATACCTTTAATAAAATGTGGGGCGTGGTAACCCCCGAAGAGGCGCAGGCAAAAATTGAAGAACAAAAACGCTCGGCGAATATTACCGAGCCGAAGAACTTGGAAGAGCAGGCAATTTCGCTCGTGGGCGTAGACATTTACGAAAAGCTCGTAAAGGGGTACACCGAAAAGCAATGGGGGCGCGATTGCAAGGATTTGCCCGCGTTTATCATTAAACGCTTACCCGTTCGTTTTACCTTTGATAACAACTATTTCAACGCCTTGTATCAAGGTATTCCCGTCGGTGGTTATACGAAGATGGTCGCTAATCTTTTGGACGGCGTGGAAGTGCGCTTGGGCGTGGACTATTTACAAAACAAAGCGGAGTACGACGCGTTAGCGGATAAGGTAATTTATACGGGCGCGATTGACGCGTACTTTGATTATCAGCTCGGGTGCTTGGAATACCGCTCCGTTCGCTTTGAAACGGAAATTTTGGATAAGCCGAATTTCCAAGGCAACGTTGCCGTGAACTATACGGATAGAGAAACGCCTTGGACGAGAATTATCGAGCATAAGTGGTTTGAGTTTGGCAAAGACGCCAACGGAAACGACCTGCCTAAGACGGTAATCAGCCGTGAATACAGCTCCGAGTGGAAACTTGGCGACGAGCCGTATTATCCCGTGAACGACGAGAAAAACGGTGCGCTGTTCAAGCAGTATAAAGAGCTTGCGGACAGGGAAGAAAAGGTAGTGTTCGGCGGTAGACTTGGCGAATATAAATATTACGATATGGACCAAGTAATCGCGGTTGCGCTTAAAAAGAGCGAAGAATTATTCGGCGATAACAAATAAAGAGGCAAAGGCTATGAAAAAGGTAATGCTGGTATTCGGGACAAGACCTGAGGCAATTAAAATGTGTCCGCTTGTAAACGAACTGAAAAGTAGAAAAAGCATACAAACGCTCGTATGCGTAACGGGACAGCACAGACAAATGCTCGACCAAGTGCTCGGCGCATTCAAAGTCGTACCCGATTACGATTTATCCGTTATGAAGGACAAGCAAACGCTGTTCGACATCACGTCGAATATTTTGCTTTCGATTAAGGCAGTTTTAGAAAAGGAGCGTCCCGACGTCGTGCTCGTGCACGGGGATACTTCGACGACGTTCGTAACCGCGCTGGCGTGCTTTTATTTACAAATTCCCGTCGGACACGTGGAGGCAGGGCTGAGAACGTATAATATTTACAGCCCGTACCCCGAAGAATTTAACCGTCAAGCGGTATCCATTATCAGTAAATACAATTTCACGCCCACGAAACTCAGCGAAGAAAACCTACTCAAAGAAGGTCGCGCAAAGGAAAGTATTTTCGTAACGGGAAATACGGCGATTGACGCGTTAAAAACGACGGTACGCGAAGATTATACCCACCCCGAGCTGGAATGGGCAAAGGGCAGTCGCTTAATTATGATTACCGCGCACAGGCGCGAAAATTTAGGCGAACCTATGCATAATATGTTCCGTGCCATTCGTCGCGTAATGGACGAAAATCCCGACGTAAAAGCAATTTATCCCATTCACATGAACCCCGTCGTAAGAAAGTCTGCCGACGAAGAACTGAGCGGTTGCGATAGAATTCGTATTATTGAGCCGTTAGAAGTGTTGGATTTCCATAATTTCTTGGCGAGAAGTTATATGATACTCACGGATTCCGGCGGTATCCAAGAAGAAGCGCCCAGCTTAGGCAAGCCCGTGCTGGTTATGCGCGATACGACGGAACGCCCCGAGGGGATTAAAGCGGGAACTTTGAAACTCGTAGGCACGGACGAAGAAGTCATTTATAACAATTTCAAATTATTACTTGAAAACAAGGACGAATACGAAAAAATGTCCAAAGCAAGCAACCCGTACGGCGACGGCTTTGCCTGCAAGCGGATTGCAGATATTTTGGAGCAAGGGGAATAAAAACAATGAAAATAGCAGTAGCGGGAACAGGTTACGTAGGTCTTTCTATGGCGGTGCTTTTATCGCAAAACCATACGGTTACGGCGGTGGATATTATACCTGAAAAGGTGGATATGATTAACGCGCGTAAATCGCCTATTCAGGATAAGGAAATCGAAGAATATTTGGCGACGAAAAAGCTGGATTTGACGGCAACCTTAGACGCTGAAAAGGCGTATAAGGACGCGGAATTTGTGGTAATCGCCGCGCCTACCAACTACGACAGCGAAAAGAATTTTTTCGATACGTCCGCGGTAGAAAAGGTAATCAGCTTAGTCATGCAATATAATCCCAACGCGATTATGGTCATTAAATCGACCATACCCGTAGGGTATACGCAGTCCATTCGGGAAAAGACGGGCAGTAAAAATATTTTGTTCAGCCCCGAATTTTTGCGTGAAAGCAAGGCACTTTACGATAAATTATACCCCTCGCGAATAGTGGTGGGAACGGATATCAACGACGAACGCCTTTGTAAGTGCGCGCATACCTTTGCAGGTCTTTTACAAGAAGGCGCGATTAAGGAAAACGTGCCTACCCTGTTTATGGGCTTTACCGAGGCGGAAGCGGTAAAACTGTTTGCCAACACCTATCTTGCGCTTCGCGTTTCCTATTTCAACGAGCTGGATACCTACGCGGAAATGAAAGGCTTAGACACAATGCAAATTATCAACGGCGTTTGCTTAGACCCCAGAATCGGCAGTCATTATAACAACCCTTCGTTTGGGTACGGCGGGTATTGCTTGCCTAAGGATACCAAGCAACTGCTGGCAAACTATAAAGACGTGCCCGAAAACTTAATCGAGGCTATCGTGCAGTCCAACCGCACGAGAAAGGACTTTATCGCGGACAGAGTACTTAAAAAAGCAGGCTACTACGCGTACGCGCAGGGTAGCGAATATGACGCGCAAAAGGAAAAAGCGGTTACGGTGGGCGTGTTCCGTTTGACCATGAAATCGAATTCGGACAATTTCCGTCAAAGCTCCATTCAAGGGGTTATGAAACGGGTAAAAGCCAAGGGCGCGAAAGTGATTATTTACGAACCGACGCTTGCAGGCGGAGAAACCTTTTTCGGTAGCGAAATCGTGAATGACTTGGAAGAATTTAAGTCGCGCGCAGACGTGATTATCGCTAATCGCTACGATAGCGTTTTAGAAGACGTTATGCAAAAGGTATACACGAGAGATTTATATTTCAGAGATTAAAGGTAGAAAAGTATGATAAACGAAAAAATGTACGAGCTTGGCAGTAAGCGTTCCACGATACGGGAAATTTTTGAATACGCGAAAGTCCGCGCGAGCGAAATCGGTGCGGAAAACGTGTTCGATTTTTCTATCGGTAACCCGTCCGTGCCTGCGCCGAAACAGGTAAACGAAAGTATTTGTCGGATAGTAAACGAAATGCCGTCCGTGCTCTTGCACGGGTACACCTCCGCGCAAGGGGATAAGCAGGTACGAGATGAAATCGCAAAAAACTATTCCAAACGCTTTGGTGTAGCGCTTTCGGGCGACGATTTATATATGACCTGCGGTGCCGCGGCGTCCTTGACCATTACCTGTAAAGCGCTTGTAGAGGGTGGCGACGAAATTATCGTGTTTGCTCCCTTCTTCCCCGAATACCGTGTATTCGTTGAAAATACGGGCGCAAAGCTCGTCGTGTTACCGTCGGACGAAAGGACGATGCTCCCCGACTTTAACGCGCTTAAAAACGCGCTCAATCCGCGCGTGAAAGGGGTAATTATTAACTCGCCGAACAATCCGTCGGGGGTTGTGTACGACGAAAAGACCATTCAAACGCTTTGCGGGATTTTACAGGAAAGCTCCGATAAGTTCGGCGCGCCTATTTATCTTATTTCCGACGAGCCGTATCGCGAGCTCGTGTACGACAAAAATACGATAGTACCGTGCGTAATGCGTTACTACGCGCATACAATTGTGTGCTATTCCTATTCCAAATCGTTATCTCTCCCTGGGGAGCGCGTGGGCTATATCGCGGTCAATCCAAGTATGCCGGAAAACCGCGCGGTATACGCGTCGGTATGCGGTGCGGGTCGTGCGCTGGGCTTTGTATGCGCGCCCGCGCTCTTTCAAAGAGTAGTGGCGGAGTGCGACGGCTTAACGGGGGATTTGGAAACGTATAAACGCAACCGCGACTTGCTTTATAACGGACTGACGAAAAGCGGATTTACCTGCATTTATCCCGACGGCGCGTTCTATTTATTCGTGAAAGCGCCCGAAACGGATGCCAAAGCGTTTTGTGAGCGGGCGAAAAAATACGAACTACTGCTCGTCAACGGCGCGGACTTTGGTTATAACGGTTGGGTGCGCGTAGCCTACTGTGTAAAGACGGAAACGATTGAGCGAGCTCTTCCGTTGTTTGAAAAGCTGGCAAAGGAATACGGACTGTAATAAATGAAATAAAAATCGCGGAATACCAAGCGGTATTCCGCGATTTTTTAATGCATTGTAACGGCAAGCCGAAGTAGTTTCTCTTTTTCATTGTCGCGTGGATTGACCACGGCGTGGAGTAATAATTGATGCAAAATTTCCCCGATTTTACAGGGCTCGATACCGAGCGTTTGTAATTCTTTTCCGTTTACGGCAAGCTCTTTTACCGTCAACGGTGCGCGCTCGTTTTTTATTTTTTGCAACAACGCTCTCCATTTTTTTACGGTAGGGGCGATAGACAAATCGTCCGTGCAGGCGAAAAAATCCGCTTGCTTGATGAGAAGTAAATCGTCTAAAATTACATAGTGCGTGGCAAAAAACCGCCTAAGCTTATTTTCGCTCGTTTGACAGTTGAAATCGTACATGTGCCAAAGCACCAAGCTTTCTACGCTTTGGATTAGCTTTTTGGGAGCTTTCAAACGCGTTAAAATTTCTCTTGCAATCGGAGCGCCTTCCTTGGGGTGCTCGTGCGAATTTCCGTCGCGAAGACGGCAAAAGGGCTTGCCGATATCGTGCAAAAGACAGGCAAAGCGTACCCGTTCTTCTGCGTATAATACCGCGCGGAGAGAATGTTCTAAAACGTCGTATTTATGAAAATCCGCCCGTTGCATCATATCCCGTCCAAGGGTTAGCTCGGGTAAAATTTCGTCCAAAACACCCGTCGAAGAAAGCAGTCGCAAACCCAAATAAGCTCCGTTTTCCACACCGTATTTTTTATCGGCGTAAAGAATGGCTCTCAGCTCGGCGAATACGCGTTCAGGCGTGATGTCGTTAATGAGCTTAGCATTTTCACGCGCGCCCAAAAGACAATCGGTATCGGGAGTAAAGCCAAGCTCCGCGCCAAAGCGCGCCAAGCGCATGAGCCGAAGTCCGTCCTCGCCGAACACCTTTTTAGCCGGTGCAACGGTGGTCAAGCGTTTTTCTAAAATAGCGGGAATGCCGTTCAAGGGGTCGACGAATTGACGCGCTTGAATATCGTAATACACGGCGTTTGCGGTAAAATCGCGCCGTCTTGCGTCCAAGGTAATATCGTCGGTAAAACAAATTTCGACGGGGGTATGTACGCCCCGAACGTATTTATCCGAGCGAAAACGGGAGTATTCATACTCCACGCCGTCCATATCTTGCAATTTGACCGTTCCCGTGTTTTTATAGACGGATTTGATTAAAAAACCATGCGCCTTTGCAATCTCCGTAAAATTTTCCACGGGGATAGTGGAACAAATATCCCAGTCGTATTTACCCGTTTTTCGCGTATAACCACCGAGAAAATCGCGCACGCTACCGCCCACGACGTAAACGGGCGCGGGACAGGCAATAGCCAGCGTATGCAAAAAACGGGGAATAATACGGTCCATAAAAAACTCCTAATACGGATATTATAGCAAATTTAGTCAAAAATAGCAATAGCAAAGCTTGTATTTATAGGAAAATTCCGACGGATAACACCGTTTTTCTTGCTTTTGAAAAAAAGGTGTGTTATAATATACAATAGGATAAAAGGGAAAACGGGTTGAGATTTTCCCAAAAGGAAAAACGGAAGATGAAAAAATACCACATTATTTCCAACCCCGTCGCAGGTAAAACCAAATCGCAAAAGAATTTGGAAACGGCACAAGCGGTGCTGTTAGAGCACGGGGCAAGCTTTGAAACGCACTTATCGCAGGGCGTGGGCGACGCAACGAAAATCGCGCGTAGTTTAACGGAAAACGGCGCGACGGAAATTATTGCGCTGGGTGGCGACGGTACTTTGCACGAAGTTTTGAACGGACTTGCCGACCCCACCGCTTGTAACTTAGGCTTAATCCCGTCGGGTACGGGGAACGACTTTGCCGAGCATATCGGTCTTGCCTTAGACGCGAAAAAAGCGACACAGCTTATTTTGCAAAACGAACCGAAGGATACCGACTTTTTGGAAGTGGGCGGACTGCGTTGTATGAACGTCGCGGGCGTTGGGATAGACGTGGACGTTTTAGAGCGTTGTCAGCGCGGTAAGCTCAAAGGTAAAATCAAATATCTTATGAGCTTAATCCAAAGCCTTTTCAAATTCAAGGGCTGTAAAATTGAAATTCAGTCAGACGAATATACGAAAACGCACAACGCCTTGATTGCCGCGGCGTGTAACGGTTCGCAGTTTGGGGGCGGTATTAAAATTTGTCCGACGGCAAAGGCGGACGATAAAAAGCTGAATGCGGTTATCGTAGATTTTATCGACGGGAAACTGAAAATTGTCAAAGCGTTTATAAAGCTTATGAAAGGTAAAATCTTGGAATATCCCGCCACCACGCATTTTTTATGCGACCGTATGCGTGTCGTGCCCGAAACGCCGTGCACCTTACAACTTGACGGTGAGCTTTATAAAAATATTCCCTTTGACGTGCAAATCAAAAGCGGTTTGAAATTTTACAGATAATAAAAAAGGATAGGGCAGGTACGAAACGAACCTGCTGGAAATGAAAATAGCGTATGACGCTGAACGGTTATAAAAAGGTACTGAATAAACTGCCCGAGGGGGTATTCGTTTTCGACGATAAACTGCGCGTAAAATTTACGAACGTAGCTTTTCGTCGCGCCTTTTCGGATACCGCTAAAAAAAGCGGTACGCTTTCTCAAACGCTCGCTTGCGGAGAAACGGGTAAATGCGGTGAGAACGCAAACTGTAATTATTGTGCGTTTTTACGGGTAATGCGCTTGGCGATTGCGAAAAAATCAGAGCAAACGGAAACGGTGCATACGAGCGTGAAACGCGCAGGTCATACCGCGCAAATTTCTTTCCGTATCCGTATTTTGCCGTTAGATACCACGGGAAAACTGTTTTTAGGCTTGATCGACGGTACGTACCAAGCGGAAATGGAGCGTGAAATGCTTACCGCACAGCGTATGCAACAGCGCCTATTGCCTGCGGGAAAAAGCATGGGCGGTATTCCGTACGCGTATATGTATATACCCTGTTTTGGTGTAGGCGGAGATTTGCCCGACGTGTACGAGCTGGAAAATCAAACGTACGGGGTGCTTGCGGACGTATCGGGAAAAGGTATATCGGCAGGAATGCTTTCGGCGTTCGTAAAGGCGGGGTTTGATAAAAAGCAACCGGCCTTAGACAAAGCGGTTACCGCGCTCAACGTAAAATTTAACGAATTAAACCAAGACGAGCGTTCGTATATTACGGTCGTGGCGGTGCGGATAGATAAGGAAGAAAAGCTATTGCGCTACGTTTCGGCGGGGCACAACGCGCCTATTTTATTAAAGAACTCGTTTGGAATTAACGAAATCGAATCGCCTGCGCCCCCTATCTCCAACTGGCGCGAGGATTTTATCTATCAAGAAAGTATAATGCCCTATGAAAAGGGCGATTTGCTCGTGCTTTTGACGGACGGCGTAACGGAATGTAAAAACGCGAAAGGGGAGCTGTTCGGCATAGAGCGCACGGAGAGCGTGCTTTTGCAAAGCCATAGCGCGGAGGACTTTATCGGTAAATTAAAAACGGCGTTGACGGTATTTAGCGGTGGAAAATTCTCAGACGACATCACCGCGATAGCGTTTGATTTATAAAAGATAAAAAACTTAAAAAAGTGTGCAAAAACAGTTGACAAAAGCAAAAAAAAATTCTATACTATATAAGCGCTTGACGAAAAGAGCGCAAAAAAGCACTGTTCGTTTCATAGGATAGAGCGACGAGTTGCCCGTTAATTTGATAGTTGCATCCATAGCTCAATTGGATAGAGCGTCGGTCTACGGAACCGAAGGCTAGGGGTTCGAGTCCCTTTGGTTGCACCAGCAAAACAGCACCCTTTGTGGGTGCTGTTTTGCTGTGTAAAAAAGGGAAAGACGAAGAACCCCTTGGTTCGCGCGAGCAATCTTTGATTGCGACGCCCTGCGCCTTGTGCGCAGTAGCTCTTACGGTGCACCAACAAAAGCCCACGGCAATACGCCGTGGGCTTTTGTTATGTATATTCAAATAATCAAAATAAAATCAAATATTCCGCCACCGTTAAAACACCCAAAAAGGCAAAGTTGAACGCGGAGAATAAAAGTATGTATTTTCCTGCGCTATGCGGATTTTTGGAAGTGTATTCGCGGAAAGTAATCAAGCTCGCAAGCGACGATATGAGCGTACCCACGCCTCCGATATTCACGCCGACGAGAAGTGGTGCAAAGTCGCTTGTAAATTGCGAGAGCAAAATTGCCGACGGTACGTTGCTAATTACTTGGCAGGAAAGGGTAGCTACAAGTAGCGGGCTTTTTTGCAGGAGCGACGCAAATAACCGTTCTACCGCGGAAATTCTTGCCATATTGCCGGCGAAGATAAAGAATGCAATGAAGGTCAAAAGTAACCCGTAATCCACCTTTGCAAGCGCTTTTCTGTCCATAATCAGTAGAGCTACGGGAATGATAACGAGCCCCACTTGATAGGGAATGATGCGGAATACGATAATAATGGAAAGTGCGAATAAAATCCCGTAAACGACCGTTTTGACAACGGGCAATTTTATTTCTTCCGTATCAAAGGATAACGGTTCTTTTTTTACGCACAGACAGCACAGGGTAATGAGCGCGATAGAAATGCAAAACGGGGGTAGCATGGTAGCGACGAACGCGCCCGTAGGGATATGAAATTTGGTGTAAAGATACAAATTTTGCGGATTGCCGAACGGCGTCAACATACCCCCTAAATTCGCCGAAATATTTTGCATAATAAAGGTAAACGCCATATATTTTTGCTTGCCCGTAGACGAGAGCACGAAATACCCAAGCGGTAAAAAGGTCAAAAGCGCCATATCGTTGGCAATGAGCATAGAACCCAAGAAAGTGATATAGACGAGCGCGAGAATACAGGCGCGCGTATTTTTGAAAAGCTGAACGATTTTCCGAGCCAAAACGGTAAAAAAGCGAATATTTCTGAGCGCGCAAACGACGGCAAGCGTACAAAAAAGACAGGTGAGCGTTTTGAAGTCGAAATAGCTTAGATACGCTTTATCGGGCGGGACGATAAAGGCGGTTGTGACCGCCAAACAAACGGCAATACAAAGTACGGCGTTCTTTTTCACAAATCTGCCGATTTTTTCCAAAATAACGCTATGATGATGGTGATGAAACGCACCGTGTTTTTTAACCGCCGTAGCCATAATTTTGCTCCTTTTTCAAATTACCGTATTGCATTATAACACTAAGCGAGAAAAAAAGCTATTTATTTTAACGCAAAATAAAAGAAATTTTCCGTTTGCAAAAAAATGTCAAAAAAATCCTGTTTTTTGTTTATTTTAACCATTGTATTTTTATAAACTTCCCGTTATAATGTAGATATAAACGCAAGGAGAAAAGTGCAAGTGGAAAAAGAACGTTTTGGTATTATGATATGCTGTTCAACAAGCGCGGTGATGAAGGTATCGCGCGTACAAAAATTGTTGGACGAAATGCAAAAAATGGGGTATAACTATTTAGAATTATGCCTTGACGATATGTATAAAATCGACGACGAGCCGTACTTTGGCTATCTTCGCGGTGGATATACGATAGCGGAGCTGAAAGCCATTGACGATTATGCATACGCGCGCGGTATTGAAGTCGTACCCTGTATTCAAACGCTTGCGCATTTGGATAATTTGGTAAAAAATCCGCCGTACTGGCAAATTGTGGACAACGGCGGTATTTTGCTGATTGACGAGCCGAAGACGTATGACTTTATAGAGAAAATGTTCAAGGCACTCAAAGGCTGTTTCCGCAGTAATTTAATCAATATCGGTATGGACGAAGCGCATACCGTAGGTTTGGGGCGATATTTGGATAGACACGGGTATACCAACCGCCACGAACTGCTCGTTCGCCACTTAAACAAGGTGGTGGAAATGGCGACGGAATACGGTTTCAAACCACATATGTGGAGCGATATGTTTTTCCGCCTTTCCAACCAAGGCGGATATTACGGCGAAGACGTGAAACTGGAGCAATCGGCGATTGATAAAGTACCTAAGGACGTCGCGCTTTGCTACTGGGATTACGGTGAACACGAAGTCAAGGATGAAATTTACGAAGCTATGTTTTCCGCGCACGAGAAATTTAACCGTGAAATTTGGTTCGCTGGCGGTGCGTGGTGCTGGAACGGTTTTGCGCCCTTAAACGATTTTTCCTTATATACAATGGAGCCTGCTATGCGCCTTGCTAAAAAACACGGCGTGAAAAATATTATGATTACCCTTTGGACGAACGAAGGCAACGAATGTTCGTTTTTCTCGGTATTGCCGTCCCTGTATGCCATTAAACAGTATTACGAAGGCAATCTCGACGAAGAAAAAATTGCGCAAGGCTTTTATGAAACGTTCGGCGTGAAGTATGAAGATTTTATGCTACTGGATATCCCCAACCGCACGGGTAGGGCGCGCGCGCCGTTTATCCGCGAAAATCCTTGCAAGAGCTTGCTTTACAACGATTGCTTTTTAGGACTTATGGATTATTCTTTAAGCTTGAACGGGTCTATTCCTTACGGCGAATATGCCAAAACGCTTGCGAGGACGGCGACGCACCTTGGGGAATACGGTTATTTGGCGGAAAATTTATCCCTGCTTTGCTCCGTCTTGGAAATCAAAGCGGAGCTGGGTATCAAAACGCGCCAAGCGTATCAATCCAAGGACGAAAATACGCTTGCAAAGCTCGTAGAAGACTACGGAGAATGTGCAAGACGCTTAGAAGTATTTACCAAGGATTATAAAAAACGCTGGCTATTGGATAATAAACCGTTCGGTTGGGAAATTCAGCAAGCGCGCCTTGGCGGGTTGTATGCACGATTACTGGATTGTAAGGAGCGGTTGAACGCTTATTTGCAAGGGGATAAGGACGCAGTGATTGAGTTGGATGAAAAAATCCTGCCCTACGTCGACGAATGGGGCTTGAATTTCAATTCCTACCGCGCTTTGGTAACGCCGAGTGAATTATAAATAAAAAAACGACCGAGCCGTTGAGAGGAAACGGCTCGGTTTTTATATGCCGAAGATTCGGCGCACGCAATTATCGGTCATCCGTTTGATTACCGTTGCGAGAGGGTAACACTCGGTCGAGGTAATTCGTCGCTACGGTTTGTAGCGACGTGAGTTTCTTAATCAACCCGAGCGCAAGTTTTTCGACGAGCCCTAAGATAAGCACGTCAAGACCGAGCAGACGCAATACTTTTTTGAACATAGCTTTCATTTTTTCGTATTCTCCTTTTCCGAATTTGATTAGGTCGCTTTGCCTATCGTTCGTTCGGCTATGCAGTCCGTAAGACGCCGAACGGTCAACGAATGGCAATCAAGGAGTGCTTTTCGTCCGTCGCGGGGGTATTATACCATAAAAAAAGCGTTTGTCAATAGGGTAGTGTCATCTTTTTTTCAAAAAAGCTGAAAATGAAGACACAAAAGGCGAAAAAATTTTTATAGAAAATATTGACAAAACAAAAAAGGTGTGATATAATATAACAGTTGTGTATAAAGTATAAAAATTCCAAACGGGAACAAAGGGAAAATGTATAGACACTTTTTCAAAAGGTTATTCGATATTATTTTTAGCTTAGTTGCATTGATAATTCTTGCTTTTCCTATGCTGATTATCGCGATTGTGGTCAAATGCACGAGCAAGGGCCCTGCTATCTTCGTACAAGAACGAATGGGTAGAAAAGGAAAACCTTTCAAATTTTATAAATTCCGTAGTATGCGTATAGAAGCTCCGCACGATTTGGCGACGAGAGAAATTCATAGCGAAGATTACATAACCAAAGTAGGTGCTTTTTTACGCAAAACGAGTATGGACGAGCTCCCCCAGCTTTGGTGTATCTTAAAAGGGGATATGTCGTTAATCGGTCCACGCCCCGTCGTTTGTTGTGAAACGGATTTAATTGAAAAGCGTGTGCAAACGGGAGCGGATTTAGTGCGTCCAGGGCTTACCGGTTTAGCACAGGTGCGATTGCGTGATAGATTAACGGATATGTCGTTGAAAGCGGAAATTGACGGTGAATATGCCAAGAAAATTACCTTTTGGGGGGATTTGAAGATATTCTGCCAAACGATATTCGTCGTATTCCGTAATGATAATTTCGTCGAAGGTACGGCGGTTATGGAAGACGAAGAGATGGCAAAGTCCGAAAACACGCAAGCGGTAGAAACCTTGGAAGAAGTTGCCGTGGCAAATGCAAAGGACGAGCAGGAACAAGTTTCTTAAAAGTAAAAATAATATAAGAGCATACGAGTGCTCCCGAAACGGCGAAATTCGGGAGTGCTTTATTTTTTTCTCGCCGAATTAGGCGTAGAAAAGCGTATGAAATCCTTGACAAACGCACAGTATTCGTAGTATAATGTTTCTAAGCGAGCGTACGCGTGCGCGCGTATGAAGTAAAAGCTTGCTTTGGACGGTGTACTAAGGACGATATGGGAAAGAAAAACAGGACAAGAAAAAATTTAAGACCGATTACCGACTGGAACCGATTTTTTTTGGTTTTAGCGGATATTTTCGCGGTGGCGGGCGCATTGCTGTTTGCGTATCTTGCCACGCAAAGTACCCGAAAGCTCACCTTGCAGGCTTGGCTTTGGATGGGTGGAAATTTGGTGTTTGCAATCGGCGTATTCGCGGCGCTTGGATTATATTCTATCGTGCTCAAAAACGTAGGCGTAGCGGAGATTGTTAAAATTATGATGTCGTCCGTGGTTATTTGTGCGGGCAATATCGTATTTCCGCTCGTGGCAGGCAGAGAGTACGTAGGACTTGGCACGGGGCTGGTATATTCGCTTGCGTTAACGGCGTTCGTGGTGTTTATCCGTTATTTCCAACGCCTTTCGGTGGCGTTTAAGTATCATTTTGAAACGGCAAATTCGGAAAAAACGCGCGTTATGATAGTGGGCGGTGGCGACGCAGGGAGCGCGCTTATCAAAGAAATGCAAACGTCGAATAGAATTTCTTATAAACCCGTTTGTATCGCCGACGATAATCCTGAAAAATTGCGTAAATATATCAGCGACGTGAAGGTGGCAGGCACGACGTTTGAAGTGAAAAAGCTTGCCCAAGATTACAAGGTAGAAGAGATTTTTATCGCTATGCCGTCGGTGGATAAAAAACACCTGAGCGAAGTGGTAAAACGCTGTCAAGATTGCGGTTGTCCCGTCAAGGTGCTCCCTGGAATGTATCAGCTTGCGAGCGGTCAAGTAACGGTAGCGACGCTCCGCCCCGTAGAAGTGCAAGACCTTTTGGGTAGAGAGCAGGTGAGCGTCAATTTAGACGAAATTATGAGCTATATCGAAAAGAAGGTCGTACTCGTTACGGGTGGCGGTGGTTCGATAGGTAGCGAGCTTTGCCGTCAAATAGCCACGCATAATCCCGAAACGCTGATTATCTTAGACGTGTATGAAAATAATGCGTACGATATTGAACAGGAGTTAAAAAGACGTCATCCGAATTTACATTTGTTAACGCTTATAGCGAGCGTTCGAGAAATGACGAAAATGCGGGACGTATTCCAAAAATACCGTCCGCAAATCGTATTCCACGCGGCGGCGCATAAGCACGTACCGCTCATGGAAACGAGCCCGAACGAAGCGGTGAAAAATAACGTATTCGGCACGCTCAACGTAGCGAAATGCGCGGACGAATTTGAAGTGGAAACCTTCGTGCAAATTTCGACGGATAAGGCGGTCAACCCCACGAATATTATGGGCGCGACCAAGCGTATTTGTGAAATGATTATCCAAACGATAGGTAAGCACAGCAAAAAGACGAAATTCGTGGCGGTGCGCTTTGGCAACGTGTTAGGCTCGAACGGCTCGGTTATACCGCTTTTCCGTCGCCAAATTGCGGAAGGCGGACCGGTAACGGTTACGCACGAAGACATCATTCGGTACTTTATGACGATACCAGAGGCGGTATCGCTCGTATTGCAGGCAGGCGCTTACGCCAAGGGTGGACAAATTTTCGTTTTGGATATGGGCGAGCCCGTACGTATTTACGATTTGGCGTATAACTTAATTCGACTTTCGGGGTACGAACCGAACGTAGATATCGATATCGTATGCACGGGACTTCGACCTGGGGAAAAGCTGTTTGAAGAACGGCTTATGGAAGAAGAAGGCTTGCAAAAGACGGCGAACGGACTTATCAATATCGCCAAGCCGATTAAGCTGGACGAAAAGAAACTTTGGTCTACCTTGGATAAGCTTTACGAACAAGCGTACGGCGAAGCGGACGATATGAAAAAGTCGGTAAAAGAGCTTGTACCGACGTATACGATAGACAAGAGAGACAGTATCGCCGAAGCGTTATGCTTAACGACGGATACCAAACCGAAAAAGAAATCAGCGAAACGCGCATAAGAAATTACGGGCAGTGAAAGGACGGTTTTCATAGTGGAAAAGACGCAACATCAATTTAAGGAAACGGTAAAGACGCAAGCGTATCAATATTTACGCTTGCTCCGTGAATTTTTTAACAGTTACATATTTTATGTGTTAGAAACGCTACTTGCCTGTGCGTTTGTGCTTTTTAGGCAGGAAGTATTCGGGGTAATCGTCTTTATAGGGCTTTTAGCCGTTCTGCTCGTCGTATGCGAAGACGTGCTCCCGACGACGCTACCGTTCTTGCTCGTGTGTACCTTTTCCACCAACTGTTACGATTCCTTTGATACGTTTATCGGTTACGCTATATACGCACCCGTCGTGGTCGTTGCCTTGATTGCGCATTTCGTAATGTACCATAAGCCCTATTATTTCGGGGAGAGTATGTACGGAATTTGCGCCGTCAGTATTGCAATCTTGCTTGGCGGAATCGGGAATTTCGGGTTTTTAGACTACGTATACGGCGGATACTATATGCTTGGTTTGGGTATAGGCATGGTAGTCGCGTATTATTTTATGAAATCGCAGTTTTCGGCACGGCGGGAATACGATATTCGTAAGCGCTTTGCGGTGATTATGACCTTGATGGGTATGCTTTGCGTGGCAATGATAGCTATCGGCCGTATGAGAGAATGGTTTGGATTTGAATATATCATTCAAGGCGGTCGCGGGTTTTCCCCGAATAACCTTGCGACAATGCTGATGTTCGCTATGCCGTTCCCGTTATACTTAACGAAAAAGAGCGACTGGTGGGCGATTTTAACGGCAACGATATACGCAGGGATATGTTTTACCAGCTCGCGTGGCGGTTTAATTTTCGGTAGTATAGAGTTTGTCGTTTGTTGTGCGTACTGGATATACATTACGGAAAAGAAAACGCAACGGATTTTATATTGCGTATTTATTGCGGTTGCGCTATTGTTAAGTATCGGCGGTACGATTATCGACGTTATATTCGATAGATTTGTGGACGAAAGCATGGTGGGCAGTAGCCGTTGGGTAATGATTTTAGAGTCTATTGACCGTTTCAAAGGGAATCCTATTTTTGGCTCGGGGATTTTAGACGATACTCTTAATTATTCAAGCTTTAAGAAAAAAGGAACCATGTCTTGGTATCATATGATGATACCGCAAATTATCGGCAGTATGGGGCTCGTGGGCGTTGTGGCTTATGCGTACCAAGGCTTTGCCCGCTTCAAAATGATTTTTACAAAAATGAGTAGCTGGTCGCTCGTTTTGGGTATTTCATACCTTGGTATTTTGATGATGAGCCAAGTCAACCCTGGGGAATTTTGCCCCCTGCCCTTCGAGCTTTTGACGGTGCTTTTGTTTATCCTGCAAGAGCTTAGATTAGAGCAGGATAGCTTACCGCTTGGACGACAGGCGTATCAAAAACAAAAATCGGGCTATGCGCCCCTTATATAATAAAACAAAAGGAGAACACAACAATGCAACCCGTGTATAAACGCATACTCTTAAAACTTTCGGGCGAGGCGCTTGCAGGGGATAACCGTTTCGGTTTGAACCACGAAGTCATTGCTCCCGTAGTAGAACAAATCGTACAGCTCCATAATATGGGCGTACAGGTAGGTTTGGTAATCGGCGGTGGAAACTTCTGGCGCGGTCGTCAGGGTACGAATATGGACAGAACGACGGCGGACCATATGGGTATGCTTGCTACGGTTATGAACTCGCTGGCTATGATGGACGCTATTGAACAACGCGGTGTACCCGTGCGCGTGCAAACGGCGCTGGATATGGTATCGCTTGCCGAGCCGTTCATTTTGAGAAAAGCACTTCGCCACTTCGAGATGGGTAGAATCGTCATTTTCGCTTGCGGAACGGGTAACCCGTATTGCTCGACTGACACGGCGGCGGCGCTTAGAGCGTGCGAAATCGACGCGGACATTTTACTTATGGCGAAGAACGTAGACGGTATTTACGATTCCGACCCCAAAACCAACCCGTTCGCTAAAAAATACGAAGAACTGCGCTACGCGGATATTATCAATCGCGGGCTGAAAGTCATAGACTTTACGGCGGCGACAATGTGTATGGAAAACAACGTGCCCACGCTCGCGTTCGGCTTAAACGAAGAAAATTCTATCGTTCGCGCGGTATGCGGTGAAAAATTAGGTACGATTATCAAAGTATAAATAACCAAAAAAAGGAGAAAATCAATATGGTAGAAAACGAAAAAGTAGACGAAATGAGCTTGGAATTAGAAGAAAAATCGGAAAACACGATTAAAGCGCTCGAAGGGGACTACGGTGCGCTTAGAACGGGTAGAGCTAACCCCAACATTTTAAGTAAAATCGAAGTAGAGGCGTACGGCGGTATGAGCAAACTCATTGAGCTTGGCAACGTTTCCACCTTAGACGCGCGTACCTTGCAGGTCAATCTTTGGGATAAATCGCTCTTAAAAGCGACGGAAAAAGCCATTTTGCAATCGAATATCGGCATTACGCCCGTCAATAACGGTAACGTGATTTTGCTCACTTTTCCCGTAATGACGGAAGAACGCAGAAAAGAGCTTGTAAAGCAAGCGAAAAAGATGGGTGAAGACGCTAAGGTCGCGATTAGAAACCACCGTCGCGAGGCAATGGACGTGCTCAAAAAATTAAAAACGTCCAAGGAGCTTTCGGAAGACGAAGTAGCAGGTTGCGAGGCGGAAGTAGAAAAGACGGTGTCGAGCTATATGTCGACGCTCGAATCGATTATTTCGGCAAAAGAAAAAGAATTGATGTCTATTTAAGCTATGGCGCGCAATAAAATAATACAGGGAACGAAAATTCCCCAGCATATCGCAATTATTATGGACGGCAACGGGCGTTGGGCGAAAAAGCGCCTGATGCCCCGTTCTTTCGGTCATAAGCAGGGCATGGAGCGTATGATAGGGTTGATGGAACACGCCTTTGATTTGGGCGTTAAATATATCACCGTTTACGCGCTGTCCACGGAAAATTTGCAAAGACCCAAAGAAGAGCTAGAAGGCTTATACAATCTCATTCGCAACCATTTTACTTCGTATATGGAGCGCGTATGCTCCAAGGGCGTCCGCTTAAAAGCTATCGGCGATACGACGCTACTTCCGCCCGACGTGCAGGAAATTTTAAGAAATTCCGAGAAAAAGACGGAAGGGAACGAAGGGAAAGGTATCAATATCGCGCTTTGCTACGGCGCTCGTGCCGAGCTTGTTCGCGCGACGAATATTGCGGTGGAGCGTGGTGAAAAGGTAACGGAAGAAAGCCTTGCGGGGCTTTTATATACGGGCGGTCAGCCCGACCCTGAGCTCATTATCCGCACGGGCAAGGAAGTGCGCCTTTCCAACTTCTTACTGTATCAATCGGCGTATAGCGAATTATACTTTTCGGATAAAATGTTCCCTGCGTTTACGGATAAAGACTTGGAAAAAGCGATTGTTTGGTTTTCCAGCCGAACGCGTCGGTTTGGTAAAACGGACGAACAGTTAAAGTAAAGAAAAATAGGTAAAAACGTATGAAAAATCGGGTTATATCGGGCATAGGCTACGTAGCCGTCTTGCTCGGCTTTTATCTTTTGAAAATATTCGTGCACGATTTCTTTTTCGACGCACTCATATACTTTTTTGCGCTCGTGGGCACGTTTGAAATGCTCCGTGCTATGAAAGAACAAACGACGAAAGCAGAACGCGGTATCGTCGCGGTTTTTGCGATTGTTACCGTACCTGCCTGTGCTATTACCGAATATTACGTACAGTTCGGTTTGCACGTAACCTGCATTTGCTTTTTCGCGTTAGCGGTGGCGCTACTGTCCTTACTCGTTCTCCGCCACGACGAAACAACGCTGGAAAACTTAGGTATTTCCTTGCTTTCAGCGGTGTATCCGAGCCTTTTATTATGCTTGCTCGTTCTTACCAACCATATCGACCCTGCGCTCATGCGCGTATCTTCGGAGCGACTTGCGGAAATTTGCTTTAACTCCGACCTGCTTATTCTAATGATATTCGTCGTGTCGCCCATTTCGGATACCATGGCGTTCCTATTCGGCAAATTCTTGGGTAAATTTTTCCCCGCGAAAATGGCGCCTACCATTAGCCCGAATAAAACGGTAGTTGGGGCAATCGGTGGACTTATCGGCGGTGCGGTCGGCGCAGGTATCTTGTATTTCGTTTATCAATGGCTGTTCGTCGGCGCGTGGATAGATATGCAGGTTTGGTTGCCCGTATACCTTGCCATCGGCTTTTTCTCGTCGCTTGCCAACGAGTTCGGCGACTTGGTGGAAAGCTGTATCAAGCGTAAGGTCGGCTTAAAGGATATGGGCAAAATTATGCCTGGGCACGGCGGTATCTTGGATAGAATAGACGGCACGCTGTTTGCCTGCGGAGCGGTATATTTAATGTATTCGCTTATCGTGCTTTTGGCGTAAAGGTGGCGCGTATGAAAACGATTTCCCTTATCGGCTCGACGGGCTCTATCGGTACGCAGGTTTGTAACGTCGTCCGTCGCCACCCCGATAAATTCAAAATTGAGAGTATCGTAGCACATTCGTCTGCGGACACCTTTTTAGCACAGGTGCAAGAATTTAAGCCGAAGTTTTGCGCGCTCGTGGACGAAGACGCAGGTAAAAAAATAGCCTCCCAAATCCCCGACGGCGTTCGCTTTGCTTACGGTGCGGAAAACGCCAAGGACGCGATAGCCTACGGCGAGATTGCGTTCATTTCCGCAACCGGCTTTGCAGGCTTACAATATAGCTTACAAGCCATTGCGTTAAAAAAGAATATCGCCTTAGCCAACAAGGAAACGCTCGTTTGCGGTGGTGAGCTGGTTATGCGTCAAATCAAGGGGGCAGGTATTGAACTAATGCCCGTGGATAGCGAACATTCCGCGCTTTGGCAGGCGCTTTCTTTCCGTAAAAACGCACCTTATCGGCGCTTGATTATCACGGCGAGCGGTGGCCCGTTCTACGGCTATACGAAAGAGCAATTAAAAGAAGTAACCCCGTCGTCCGCGCTCAAACACCCCACTTGGAATATGGGCGCAAAAATCACCATTGATTCGGCTACTTTGCTCAATAAAGGCTTTGAAGTAATCGAGGCAAAATGGCTGTACGATTGTCCGATTGAAAAAATCGACACGGTGGTACAAAGAGAAAGTATCGTCCATTCCCTCGTCGAGTTTGAAGATTGCAGTATTTTAGCGCAAATGAGCTACCCGACGATGGAAATACCCATTCAGCTTGCGCTCACCTATCCCGACCGTTTGGATACGGCGTTAAAACCGCTTGATTTCAACACGCTCGGTGCGCTCCATTTCCTGCCGTTAAATAGGAAGGACTTTCCCTGCTACGATTTAGCATTGACGGCGCTCGAAAAGGGCGACAATTACGCTTGCGCGCTCAACGGTGTGGGTGAAATCGCAGTACACGCGTTTTTACAAGGTAAAATCCCGTTCCTTGGTATCGCGGAAACGATAGAAAACGCGCTTGAAAAAACGGAGAGAATGAAAGCGGATAGCTTTGGCGCGTTACGGGAAACGGACGCGCGCGCACGCGCACTTGCCAAAGAATACATTAGCCTGACAAGAATGGAACCGTAAAAGGTTTTAGAGATAAAAAATACGAAAGCAAAGAAATAATCAATAAGGGGATAAAGGATTGCACTTTTTAACGAACTTATTAAGCTTTGCGAACGTTATGAAATCTATCGGCGGAATACTTTTGGCGATAGTTATTTTACTCGTTATGGTAACCATTCACGAGTTCGGTCATTACGTCGCAGGTAAAATACTCGGTTTCAAAATCAACGAATTTGCCGTTGGTTTCGGACCTGCCATATTCAAGAAACGCAGTAAAAAAACGGGCGAGCTGTTCGCGCTCCGTATCGTACCTTTGGGCGGATATTGCGCCTTCGACGGGGAAGACGAATACGAAGACGATGAACAAAAACCGACCGAAAAGGAAGAGCCCTTTTCCGACTATTTAGGCGAAAACGAGCAGGGCAGGGTAGAGACGAGCGCGGAAAAAGAAGACAAAGAGGAAAAAGAAGAATATCCCGAGCCGACGGGTGCGCGCTTTAACGACCAACCCCCTTGGAAACGGATTATCGTGCTCGTTGCCGGCGCGACTATGAATTATATTCTGGCGGTATTTTTAATTATCTTGATGTTTGCGACGGTGGGCAGACCGCTGTACCAAACGACGGTGGAATATCCGGACGGAAAAACGCCGAGCGAAACGCTCGTGGAAACGCCCTTGCAAACGGGGGATATACTTCTCAAAATCGACGGTCAAAATTTATATATGATAACCGATTATATCGACGCGCTCGATAATAAAAAGGCAGGGGAAGAAGTCCCCTTGCTCGTTGTGCGGAATGGCGAAAAGACGGAGCTTACGCTTACGATAGCGGAAGACGTTGATTTTGCGAATATGTCGGATACGGATACGCTACTGCAAACCTTGGGCGTATATTCCCTGCACACGACGACGCAAAAGGCAGGCTTTTTCCAAACGATAGGCAATTCCTTTGCCTATTCCGTCAAAATCGGCGGTACGGTGCTCCGCTCGCTTGGGGAGCTGTTGACGGGTAAGCTCGGCTTAAACGCTATGGGTGGACCGATAACGACGATTAAGGTAACCTCGGAAGTAGCGTCGAGCGGTTGGCTGTCCTTTTTGAATATCGCGTCCTTTATCGGGGTGAACCTTGCCGTATTCAATCTTTTGCCTATCCCAGCTTTGGACGGCTGTAAGGTAATTTTTTGTATTATCGAATGGATACGGAAAAAACCCGTCAATCGCAAAGTGAAAACAATGATACACTTTATCGGTATCATTTTCCTGTTCGCTTTTGCCATCTTCGTCGATTTATTACAATTATTTTGAAAAAATTTACGGCTGTCAAGTAAAAATGCTTGACAGCTATGTTTTTATAGGGTATAATAAGTAGGCTAAGGGGGTAGAGTATGAAAGACGATTTAGAATTTCTTCGGCTTTGGGATACCTACTCGCCCTTACTGACTGCAAAGCAACGGGAAATGACGGATTTATATTTTAACTACGACTTATCGCTCGGCGAAATTGCGGAGCAAAGGGGCGTATCCCGTCAAAGCGTATCCGATTGTTTGCAAAAATGCAGGAAACAGCTGGAAGATTATGAAAAAAAGCTCGGTTTTTTGCAAACGCTGGACGAGCTTACGCGCCGTATCAGCGAGCTGGAAACGGCAAAAGGCAATAAGGAGTAACAATGGCTTTATTCGGTTCACTTTCGGAAAGATTAAACCATATATTTTCAAAGCTTACTAAGCGCGGAAAGCTGACGGAGCTTGAAATCCGCACGGCTATGCGTGAAGTGCGCGTGGCGCTTTTGGAGGCGGACGTCAATCTTCGCGTTGCCAAGCAATTTATCGCGGAAGTATCGGAAAAGGCGGTCGGGCAGGAAATCTTATCCTCGCTCAATCCTGCGCAACAGGTAATAAAAATCGTCAATGACGAGCTGATTGCGTTGATGGGCGCAAAGAACGCAAAATTAGAAGTATCGCCCAAGCTCCCGACGGTTATTATGATGTGCGGTTTGCAGGGTGCTGGTAAAACCACCCTTTGCGGAAAGCTTGCGGTGCAACTGAAAAAGCAGGGCAAAAATCCTTTGCTCGTCGCAGGGGATATTTACCGTCCCGCGGCGATTACACAATTACAAGTCGTAGGTAAAAACGCGCAAACGGAAGTATTTGAAAAGGGCACGCAAAGCCCCGTAAAGACGGCGAAACAAGCGATTGAATACGCGCGCTCGAAAGGGTACGACACGGTCGTTTTGGACACGGCAGGGCGTTTACAAATCGACGAAACGCTGATGCAGGAGCTTGAAAATATTAAAAAAGAAGTGGAAGTAACGGAAACGCTACTCGTCGTAGACGCTATGACGGGGCAAGAGGCGGTCAACGTTGCGGAAACGTTCAATGCGCGTTTGGAAATCACGGGCGTGATTTTGACCAAATTAGACGGCGATACGCGTGGCGGTGCTTGTCTTTCGATTAAGGCAGTAACGGGCAAGCCCATTAAATTTATCGGTGTAGGCGAAAAGCTTACCGATTTAGAGCCTTTCTATCCCGATAGAATGGCGTCGAGAATTTTGGGTATGGGCGACGTACTTTCGCTCATTGAAAAAGCGCAACAGGCAATCACGGAAGAAGACGCGAAAAAGATGCAACAAAAAATGCTTGCAAATTCGTTTACCCTTTCCGATTACTTGGAACAATTTTCTATGATGAAGAAAATGGGCGGTGCGCAAGCCATGCTTTCTATGCTCCCTGGGGCGGGCAAATTAAAGGTGAACGAAGGGGATATCGACGAAAAGAAGATAGAACGCACGAAAGCGATTATCCTTTCTATGACCAAGGCAGAGCGCGACAATCCCTCGATAATCGACAGCAAGAGAAAACGCCGTATTTCGGCGGGCTCGGGCACGACGGTACAGGAAGTCAACCAGCTCTTAAAGCAGTTTGACCAAACCAAACAACTGATGAAACAGTTGAAGGGGGGGCGTGGCAAATTCCGCTTACCCTTCTAAAAGCAAAACGACGTATCTACGTCGCATTTCGGCGTTGCCTTTCAGTTACGTGCTATTGCACGCGCCTTCAAGGCTCCTTGAACTGCTCGTATCTCCGTCGTTTTACCAGCATTAGTGTAATGTCATTGCGAACGAGTGTAACGAGTGTGGCAATCTCGTATAAATAATTCCGCAACGAATTGCAAAGCAATTCACTTACAACAAAAACAAAAAAATTTTTTATATATACTTTGGAGGTATAAAATTATGGTAAAAATGAGACTTTTCAGAATGGGCGACAAGAAGAACCCTATCTATCGTGTTGTCGTAGTAGACAGCAGAAAGGCGGCGACGGGCGAATATATCGACTGCGTTGGGCACTACAATCCGACGGCAAACCCCGTTGCGCTTGACATTGACGTAGAGAAAGCAAAAGACTGGCTTTCCAAGGGCGTTCAACCCACGGAAACGGTTAAAAATCTTCTTGTAAAAACGGGTGCAATGGAAAAATCCGCAAAGCTTAGCCCGTCCAAGACGAAAGGTAAGAAAAAAGCCGACTAATCGATAGAAAACGACGTATATACGTCGCAATACAGCGTTGTCGCTCGCTTACGTACTATCGGTACGCGCGCTCGCGACGCCTTGTCTTGCTCGTATCTACGCCGTTTTACCAAGATTGTCATTGCGAACGAGCAACGCGAGTGTGGCAATCTTATTTCAAACATTCCTTAGGGAGAACAAGCCATGTTAGATTTAATCAAATATATCGTCGGTCAATTTGCCGAAGATAAAGAAAACGTCGAATACGCGGTCAAAGAAAAGGAACGCGTAATCGAAGTAACGATTACCCTGTCTTCGTCCGACATGGGCAAGGTAATCGGCAAGCAGGGTAAAATCGCGAAAGCGTTGCGTACGCTCGTACACGGCGCAACCCCTGCGCACGAAAAACGCTACGTAATTGAAATCCGTGAACGGGGTGGCGACGCCGTGGATACGGATTTAGACGCAGAATAAGCTAAAAAAGTAGCAATAAAAAAGGGCTTTCAAACGGGAAGCCTTTTTTTGCCTTAGAAAAAGGAGCAAGCGTATGCAACGATTGACAATAGCCGAAGTTTTGAAACCGCAAGGTATTCGCGGTGAACTTAAAATCAAAACATTTACCGACTTTCCCGAAGACGTGAAAGCGTTCAAAACGGTATATATCGACGACAAGCCGTATAAAATTTTATCCTACCGCGTGGGCACGGACGGCTTTGCGTATATCGGTCTTCGCGGAATACCCGATAGAAACACGGCGGAGCTGTTCCGCGGTAAACTGCTCCAAGGCGAGCGCGACGACGCACCGCCCTTGGAAGAAGGTCAATATTATATCGTGGACATTCTCGGTCTTTCGTGTGAAACGGAAGATGGGGAAGTGCTCGGCACGGTCGTAGACGTGAGCTTGCTTTCGTCCGATATTTACACCATAGAAAAAGCAGGAAAGAAAATACTCTTTCCTGCCGTAAAAGGCGTCGTCAAAACCGTCGATTTTGACAACAAAAAACTAATCGTCGATAAAAAGATTTTCGACGAAATCGCCGTTTATTGAGCGTCTTTTTTCGGACGCATTATAGCGGTCAATTTATCCAAAACGCCCGTTTTGCAAAGCGCGATTAAAACGGCAATGGCAATGAGCGCGTCGAGCGGTACGTAGATGCATTGATAGATAAACGAATAAACGAACGCGTTGCTCATAGCCCAGCTAGGCAAACTCACCCAAACGGAATCCTGCATAAAGAAAATCATACCCGAGAGTAGGTGTGAAATAAACCGCGCGGAAAATACGGTAACCGCGCCTAATACGATAGGCAAACAACCCTTTTCCTTGCGCGATATTTTTCCGAAAAAGCCCATAAGCCCAACGCTCATAAAGGCAAGCAGGTAATCGAAAAGGAAGGTAGCAGGTGTGAGAATATACGGGTCTTCGATAAAATTCAAGAGCCCGTGAATAAGCCCCACCAAGAGCCCGTCCGCTACGCCGTATACGTACGCAAAAATCAGGATAGGCACGAACGACGCGACGGTTACCGAACCGCCGTATTGCACGGGGCTGAACTTAATGACGGCAAGGGTAAAGGACATAGACACGCAAATACCTGCAAACGCAATCTTTTTCGCGTCCCATTTCTTACCGTTTTTCAAAAAGCCGATAAGCGCAATGACGGCTAAAACGAGTACGACGCCGATAATGGAAATCCATTTCACGACGTTGGTGGTTTGCTCGGAAACTTCGAGCAGGGAATAAAGAAACATAAAAAAGCCTCCTTTCCGTCGTACGCGCTTTTACAAAAAGAAAAAACGCCGACACGCAAACAGCGTGGGCGCAAAATCCTTTTCGCCTATCCCGACAAACGGTATAGAGAAAAACGGTGAACATCTCTCGCTCAGGTATTACCCTGCCGATTCAAATGGTATAATCTCAGCCTTAACAAAGGCACCCACGACGGATATCAAATTTTAGTATTTATATTATAAATAAAAACGCAACGACTTGTCAAGCGTTTCAAACGAAAAATCATAAAAAGGAACAAACACTTATGCGCTACGATTTTTACGCCTATATGGACCGAATGAAATATATCAAGCGTTGGCAACTGATGCGCTCGACGCGCGAAGAAAATATTATGGAGCACTCGCAAAGCGTAAGCCTGCTTTCGCATGCGCTCGTTACCATTCACAACGAAGTATACGGCGGAAAAGCAGACGTTTTGAAAACGGTATTATACGCTTTATATCACGAAACGAGCGAAGTGATGACGGGGGATTTGCCCACGCCCATTAAATACTACAATAGAAGTATCCAAGGCGCGTATAAAGAGCTGGAAAAAAGCGCGTGCGAAAAGGTGGTAAACACTCTGCCTTGCGAAATGAAAAAAAGCATTGCACCGTTCGTGCTCGCCGACGAAGAGAGCATAGAATATAAGCTCGTCAAATGCGCGGACAGACTTTCGGCGTATATCAAATGCTTAGAAGAGCTCCGTAGCGGAAACACCGAATTTTCCAAAGCGAAAAAGAGTATTGAAAAGGATTTACACAGTCGCAATATGCCCGAAGTGGAATACTTTTTCGAGCATTTCATTCCGTCGTTTGCATTGACCTTGGACGACTTGGAAGGTATGTAAAAATCACACAGTTTTCAAACTTTCTTTAATTATTTAACAAACAAATAGCCTATAATAAATAAAGAATAAAAAATCGTTTTATCATAAGGAACGGAAAACATGAAAAAAATTTGGAAAACAATCCTTTGCGGTGCATTGACTTTAACAACTTTATTATCCTTGACCGCTTGTCAAAAAGAAACGGTCATAAACGCCTACGATATCGCCGTCAAAAACGGCTTTGTAGGTACGGAACAGGAATGGTTGCAAAGCCTGCACGGTGCGGACGGCGACGACGGCAAGGATTTGAAAATTGAAGACGTCTACGCTTGGGCTAAGGAGCAAGGCTTTGACGGCACGTACCAAGACTTTTTACAATCGCTCGGTTTGGAAGTCAACGAAGACAATAACACCGAAACGATTGCAAAAAACATCACGTCCACGGTAGAAATTTGCTGTGGTTTTACGCGCACGGTTACTAAAACGGTAGGCTGGGGACAGACCAAATCTACCACCTACGCGTCCGCGTCGGCAGGTAGTGGGGTTATTTACAATATTAACCGTCAAGCAGGCACGGCGACTATCATTACCAACTATCACGTAATATACAGCAACTCTATGACCGTACTTGACGGCGGTCAATATCAAAAGGTGTCGGGGGTGGACCAAACGAACGGCATATCCGATTGCATATACGTATATCCCTACGGTGAGCTCAACGCCTTCTCGTCGGGCGATACGAACGGCGATACGGTATTAGACGGCGAACGCGGTGATAAAAGCCACGGTATCCCCGCGCGCGTTATCGGCGGAGCTATGGATTACGATATCGCGATTTTGGAAACGAGTGTGAACACCGAGTATTTCGGCGAGAGCGGTATGGCAAATCAAGCGGAGCTTGGCGATTCCAACACGGCGACGGTTGGGGAAAAGGTCTTTGCCGTGGGTAACGCAAACGGTATGGGTATTTCCGTAACGAGCGGTGCGCTTTCCGTTGAGAGCGAATATATCCAAATGGGCAAAACGGACGGCTCGAACACGGCGGTACGCTACCGCGTAATGCGTACGGACGCGCCTATTAACCACGGTAACTCGGGCGGTGGCTTATACAACGCCCAAGGCAAGCTTATCGGGATTACCAACGCGAAAAACGTGGAAGACGAAACGGATAATATGGGCTACGCCCTGCCGATTACGCAGGTAAAGTATCTTGTGGAAAATATGCTGGATAATCGCACGCTGGGCGGATACGTATCAAAAGCCACGCTGGGTATTACGACGGTTATCAATTCGTCGAGCGCGAAAATGGTAAACGGCAAACTGACGATTGTGGAAGAATGTGTGGTAGGCTCTACGCCCGAGGCAGGCAATGCAAGCTACAATAAGCTGTACTACGGCGATATTTTGAAATCGGCAACGATTAAAGGGGTAAACTATCCGCTTACCCGTAATTTCTACCTGCCCGAGCTTTTATTGACCGTCCGTAACGGCGAAACGATAACCATAGAAGTTATTCGTGGTGGACAGACGGAGAGTGTGGAGATAACGTTTAGCTCTAATCACTTTGTGAAATACTCCTAAAAAACGCGAAACGACGTATTTACGTCGCATTTCTTCGTCGCCTTTCAGTTACGTACTATCGGTACGCGCCTTCAAGGCTCCTTGAACTGCTTGTATCTACGCCGTTTTACCAGCGTTAGCGTAATGTCATTGCGAGGAGCGTAGCGACGTGGCAATCGCATATAAATTTTACCGCAACGAATTGCGTAGAAATTCATTTCACGCGCGTAGCGCAATTCACGACGACAGTCAATTCACGGCACAAGCCCAACGGGCATTTCACCAAACCAAAAAAGGGGGCAAACAATGAGAACGGAAGAATGGCTTACAAAGCTTTCGGAAAAATCTTCTAATGCAGAAACGCTGGAACAATTTCGCGCAAAGTTACCGCTTGGTATGGACGAGAGCGGAAATATAATTCTTTCGCGGATACGGGAATACCCGTACGGGATACGCCATACCTGCGTTACGGGTGCGCATGCGACCGCTTTTATCAAGCGCTTTATTCTTTCCTTGTCCTGCCTTTACGACAAGGACGAGCTCAATTTTTTAGTGCTTTCGCCGAAAACGGAATACGGGGAGCTGTTGCGCTTAAATTCCTTGGAAATTACCGTGCCGTTTTTGCGTACGAAAGGGGATTTAGAGAGCGCAAAGGCTTGTATCACCGAGCTTATCACGCTTGCCGACACGCAAAAATGTCCCAAGCTTTTCGTCGTTTTGGACGGCTTGGAAGAATTGACGGGCTGTAATCAAAACGGCGACTTGGAAGAATACCGCGACTTTTTTACCATGCTCACGCGCAAAAACGTGGCAATCGTTAGCGGTGTATCACTGATGAAGAGTATATTCAGCGGTTACCCTGGGGCGTTCGTCGGCGTGGGGAACGCGCTCGTTACGACGGACGGCGAAGGGAAAGCGGACGTAACCTACGTTGGCGACGATTTTGCACTGTCCCTGCCTACGGCAATCATTTTACCCGACGCACCTACGGTCAGCGAAACGGTGTTACTTCTCAATTCCATTCCCCAAAAAACGGAAAAGGACGAGAACTGATTTATGAAAGAAAGGGAAAAGGAAATCATTCGGCAAATACCTGCCCCCTTGCTTTTATGGTATCGCGCCAACAAACGCAAATTGCCTTGGCGCGACGACCCGACGCCCTATCATATATGGCTGTCGGAAATTATGCTCCAACAAACGCGCGTCGAGGCGGTCAAGGAATATTATACCCGATTTATCAACGCGCTCCCTACGATAGAAGACTTGGCAAATTGTAAGGAAGAAGAGCTGTTAAAGCTTTGGGAAGGCTTGGGCTATTATTCTCGCGTGCGCAATTTACAGCGCACGGCAAAAACGCTCGTGCTGGAATTTAACGGCGAACTGCCGAGCGATATCACGCTTTTGAAAAAGCTTTCGGGTATCGGCGAGTATACGGCGGGCGCTATCGCGTCCATAGCCTTTGGAAAACGGACTTCGGCGGTGGACGGTAACGTGCTTAGAGTTATCACCCGTCTAACGGAAAATCCCACGCCCATTTCGGATACGGCGTATAAAAAGGAACTACAAGAAACGCTCAGTAGCGTATATCCAAACGAAGGCAAGGATTGCGCCGATTTCACGCAAAGTATTTTCGAGCTTGGCGCGCTCGTTTGTAAACCGCAAACGCCCGATTGCGGGAATTGTCCGCTCAAAGATATTTGTCAAAGCTATCAAAAGGGTACGCAAAAAAAATATCCCGTCATTCCCCCCAAAAAGGAAAAACGGATAGAGCAGGTATTCGTCTTTTTATTGCAAACGCCAAACGGCTTTGCCATTCGTAGGCGCGAGCAGGGCGTACTCAAAGGTATGAACGAATTTCCGTCTAAGGTGGTGTTTGACGAAACGCCCAAAAGCGTATTAAACGAGTGGGGCGTGTACGAATTTACCGAGCTCAAACGCAAAAACTACGTGCATATTTTCACGCATATCCGTTGGAATATCACTTGCTTTTGGGTGTATACGGACGAAGTGCCGTTCGATACCTACGATTTAGACGAAATCAAAGAAAGTATTTCTATTCCGACCGCTTTTAGACAATGTATGGAACTTATCAATGAAAAAGTATAAATTGACCTTTGAGCTCGTGCCCGAAGAATGTTGGCACGCTAATTTAAGAAGTATGCTTTCTCAGGAACAATGGGACTTAATACGCAAGGACGCGTACCGTCGCGCTGGGTATAAATGCCGTATTTGCGGTAGGGGCAATACGCGCTTAGAGGCGCACGAAAAGTGGAGCTATGACGAGCGCAAAGGCTTGCAAAAATTAGAAGACGTGTTAGCGCTTTGCAAGGACTGCCACCAAGTGAAACATATTTCGCGTACTCAGCTTATCGGTCGCGGTAACGACGCTATGGAGCATTTTATGCGCGTCAACGAGTGTACGCAGTCGGACTTTCACGCGGAGCTTAGACGGGCGAACGAAGAATATATACGGCGCAATAAAATAGAAAACTGGGTTACGGATATTTCGTGGCTGAAAGATAAATTTAATTTTTAGGAGTAAAACAATGAAAGTATTACTTGTCAACGGCAGTCCGCACGAAAAGGGCTGTATCTACACCGCGCTTTTGGAAGTGTCGAAAACCTTAAACGAGCAGGGTATCGAAACGGAAATTTACCAGCTCGGCAAAGAACCGATTGCAGGCTGTTTGGGCTGTGGCGCGTGTGCAAAGCTTGGTAAATGCGTGACGGAAGATAAGGTATCGGAATTTATCGAAAAAGCGAAAACGGCGGACGGTTTTATTTTCGGCTCGCCCGTATATTACGCGTCGCCGGCAGGCTCGCTTATCTGTTTTATGAACCGCGTATTTTACAGCGGTGGCAAATACCTTGCCTATAAACCGGCGTCGGCGGTGGTAAGTAGCCGTCGTGCAGGTTCGACGACCACCTTTGACGCGCTCAATAAATATTTCACCATTAATAATATGCCGATAGTACCGTCCAACTACTGGAACGAAGTACACGGCGCGAACGGTAAAGGCGACGACGTTTTACGCGACGAAGAAGGTTTACAAACCATGCGCCTTATCGGGAACAATATGGCGTGGCTTTTACAATGCCTTGCCCTTGGCAAAGAAAAGGGTATTGCGCCTAAGACTGAGCTTAAAATCCGCACCAACTTCATTTCATAAAAACGACGTATCTACGTCGCAATACAGCTAAAAAAGTGAATTGCAAGCGTTGCTTGCGTGAATTTTCGCTATGCTCAATGAATTGCGTGGCAAAGCCACGCGTGAATTGCAACGCAAAGCGTTGCGTTATTGTATTATTTCCACAACGCCACCAAAGGTGGCAATTCATGAAAAACACAGTTTTTCAATTCACGCGTACAAAGTACGCAATTCACGACGGCAAAGCCGTCATTCACGGCATAAGCCCTATCGTGGCAACAACATAACAAACCGCCCTTTGCCGTTATGGCAAAGGGCGGTTTTATCAACGAAAGACTATTATTTCGCTGATTTTTTGGACTTCTTATCGGAAACGCTATCTTCGTCCTTTTCTTCCTGCGCCTGTTTTTCTTCCATAGCGAGAATTTTTTCGTCCATCATAGTGTTGAGCTTATTTTGCACTTCTTCCTGCCCTTTTTTTACAAGCGTACGCATTTTATAATTATTCGCAACGAGTAGCGCACCGCCCACACCGCCGAGCAAAAGACCAATCGCAAATTTTTCCATAACAACCTCCTTGCCGTCAAGCTTTTATACGGAAAGTATGCGTGAAAATACGCGCGAATATGCGCGCGCACGAAAAAAACCTAAAAAATAGCGTTTGAAACGCTCGACGGCGCGCGGAATTTGTGCTATAATATACCTATGATTCAAAAACGAGCGATAGCCTTGGATATAGGCGACAAACGAATCGGCGTAGCGGTCAGCGACCCGTTCAACGAATACGCAATGCCCTGCGAAACCTTTTTCCGCACCAAGAATTTACAAGCGGATATTAAAGCCTTGGTCAAAATAATCGAGAGCAAGGGCGTAGGGGTAATCGTATGCGGAATGCCCTTTAACTTCGACGGCACGGAGAGTGTGCAAACGGAAAAAACGAGAGCGTTTATTTTAGAGCTTTCCAAGGCGACGGATATTCGCATTGAAACGGAAGACGAACGCTTTACGACCATGCAAGCGCGCGAAACGCAAATTATGGGCGGAATTAAATGCGAAGAGCGGAAAAAGACGATTGACTCCATTTCCGCGTCGTATATTTTAGAGAGCTATTTATCGCGAGAAAATAACAAGAAAAAGGAGAAGGAAAAAATGAACGACGAAAAGGAACTTTACGAAGACGAAGAAGAAAGAATTATAGAGCTTGAAGACGAGGACGGCAACGCGGAGCGGTTCTTGCATATCGGTACGATAGAATACCGCGGGGCATGGTACTGTTTCTTTCAAAAGGCAGAGCCTGAAACGGAAGAGGAAGAAGACGAAGTGGTTATGTTCCGTTTGGACGAGGACAACGAAACGCTTTTACCCTTGGAAGACGAACAGCTTATGGACGAAGTTTTCGCGGAATTTTGCCATCAATACGAAGAGTTTGAAAACAGCGAAGACGCAATGCGTTTAGAATAAGCGAAAAAATCACTTAAAAAGCGCAAAAAAATACGCAATCTTCGTCGTTATAACTTGACGAACGGCGTGCAAATGCGTTATAATAAAGAAGTAATTGCAAAAATCGGGTAAAACCCGAAAACACAATCAGGAGGCAAACAATGGGCAAAAAGAAATCGGTGGTACTTATGGTTTTACTTACCATCGTAATCGTCGTATTGTGTGCAATCACGGTATTCCCCACCTTCGCCGTCCCCGGGACGGTCAAAAAGTGGATGCCGGCGGTTATGCAGTACGACCTTGGCTCGGAGCTGGGTGGCGGTAGCTACGCTTACTATTATCCCACGGGCGTTATTTCCGAAACCGAGTATAAGAACAATCTTGAAGCCAAAACGGGCGAAGAAAAGACGGAGTATGAAGAAAGCTACGTCGCGCACAAAGGTTTATATCTTTTAACGGACGTATCGGGCGATAAGAATTACGTTTACGCAAACGACGCCGTTTTAGAAGATTTCAAGAGCGAATTTGCAAAAGCAAAGGACGAAATTACCGCGCGCTTTAAGGCAAAGGGCTTATCCGACTACCGCGTATCCGTCGTAGACGACTATGCGTTGAAGATAGAGCTCCCCGCGTCGGAAACGAGCGCACCCCTTGCGTACAATTATTTTGCAAACACGGGCGACTTGACGATTGAAAAGGGCGGTGAAAAAATCGAACAGCTCAAAGACGCGGACGCGAAAGTATCCGATTTAATCAAGAGCGTATCGGTAAGCTCCAAGTACAAAATGTACTACTTGACCATTAAATTCACGGACGCGGGTAAGGAAATGATTGCTAGCGTAAAGAGCGAGCTTTCCGAATCGACTGCGTCGAGCGATAGTCAATCTCAACCTACGACCTTGGATATCAAGCTTGGCGACGAAACGCTGGTACAAATTTATAAAGACAGCGTTATGGACAATAACAAGGAAGTTCGTACCTACTTCGTAGAAAAGGAAAACCTTGCGCAGGTAGAAACGCTCCAAGTATTGATGGAATCCGCGCTGGAAAACGGCGGTTTCGATATTGACTTCACCGTCAGCGAAATTCGTTCGTTTGAGCCTGTATACGGCGAAAACACGCTTACGCTTATGTATATCGCCTTGGCGGTAGTGCTTTTGGCGTCGCTCGTTTTGCCTATCGTGATGATGAACAAATACGGCGTGGTGAGCTTGTATGCAAACCTTTCCTATTTAATCGTTACGGGACTTTGCTTTGCATTCATTTCGGGCGGTGTATTTGAAATCACGCTCGGTTCTATGCTCGTATTCGTGCTCGGTCTTGCGCTCATCAACGTCATTCAATACCATATCTTCGGCGCAATCCGTGCAGAGCTTGCACAGCATAAGACGGCGGAATCGTCGGTCAAGGGCGGTTACAAAAAGACGCTTTGGGGTATCGTAGATATTTACGCAGTACTCTTGCTGGGTGCGCTTGCGTTCCTTATCGGCGCGTCGGGCTTACACACGCTGGCTATCCAAACGATTATTTGCGTAGTTACGGGTGCGTTTATCAACCTGTTTTGGGCGCGTGCCATCAACTTTATGCTCCTTTCGGCGAGCAAGGACAAATATAAATATTTCCGCTACGTAAGGGAGGATGACGACGATGATGAATAAACTCCTTGGCAAAACGGTTAAAAAAGTAACCTTAATATCGGCGGTGCTCGCGATTATTTTCGCGCTGGCTATCGTGCTCACGGCAATCCTTGGTATCAACTACGGCAAAAGCTTGGAAAATGCGAATACCTTAACGGTCAAAGTAAATAATTTCTATTTCAACGACGAAACGAAACTTTCCGCGGTGGAAAGCGTATGTGAAATGGAGCTGGATAAGCTTGGTATCAACTACGAGCAAAAAGGTGAAATGTCGGGCGACGAAAGCGAAATCGTTTACTACTTCGACGAAGAAGTGAACCTGACCGACGCAAAAACCGCGCTCCAAACGGCTTTTGCGGATAAGACCAAAGACGGCGGTGAGTTTGACGGTGCGTTCATTAGCGTAACGGCAAACAGCGAAGTTTTACAACTGTATATCCCCACTTCCTACTTTGTAAGAGCGGGCGTAGCGGTGCTCGTCTTTGCAGTGCTTGCCTTTGGCTATGCTTGGATACGCTACGGCATCAACGGCGGTGCGGTTACGGGTGTGAGCGCGCTCCTTGGCGGTGTCATGTCCGCGTCCGTGCTTTTGGCGACGCGCGTGCCGTTCACGGCGTCCACCTTATATATTATTGCGTTTTCGTCCCTTATCTCGACGGTAGTGGCAATGTTCACGCTGAATAAGCTCCGCATGGTAAAGAAAGCGGAGGGCAACGAGGCGTATACGGCGGAAACGATAGCGAGCGGTGTGGCGGTAAAAGAAACGCTGGCGCTTTTGGTAAGCGTAGGCGTTGCGCTCGTGCTTGTTTTAGCGCTTGGTACGACGGCGGTGCGTTGGTTTGCGGTAAGCGCGTTGATTGCGCTCGTCGTTTCGACTGCAATCGGCTTGCTGTTCGCGCCCAGTATGTACCTGCCCTTACAAACGGCAAAACAAAAGCGTTTGGACGGTCAAACGAAGTACGGCTACAAAGGCGCTAAGAAAGCGGAAAAAGTAGAACAAAAACAAGAAAAAGAACAAGCTGAAGAAGTTGTAGGCGAATAATCACCATAAAAGTATAGGGCGAGTGGAGGGAGAGATACTTCCACTCGCCTTTCCTTAAAAACAAAGAATATGCTACGCAATACGGCGTCAAACTTGCGTTTTCTCTCGCTCGTTTACCTATGTAAATCTCCCGTCGAGAAATCCGCGTTTTCCTTGTCTTGCTTGCATCTTGCTTTGTTTTTGCAAAACGACGTAAAAAAGGAATTACAATGAAAAAAATCGTACCCGAATATTCGTTTTCGGCGGAACAATTAAATACCATCACCGCCTTAGCGAAACAAACGGGTATGACGGAGCAAATCACGCGCATATTATACGCGCGCGGTATTGACACGCGCGAAAAGATTACGCAATTTATGTACCCGTCGCGCGAGCATTTTCTTTCCCCCTTTTTAATGCGCGGTATGCGCGAGGCGGTGGATATGATAACGCGAGCGCGCGAGCTTGGTCAAACGGTTGCGGTGTTCGGCGACTATGACGCGGACGGCGTGTGCGCGTCGGCGATTATGTACCATGCCTTAAAGGAATTTGGTATCGACGCGCATATTTATATTCCCGAACGCGCGGACGGCTACGGACTTTCCGTAGAGAGTATCGATAAAATTTTTGAAGAATGTAATCCCGAGCTGTTTATCACGGTGGACTGCGGTATTTCTAATGCACAGGAAACGCAATATATTTACGAATTAGGCTCGGACGTTATCGTAACCGACCATCACGAGCTCCCCGAAACTTTACCCGATTGCGTTATCGTCAATCCCAAGCTCAAAGACGATTATCCTTACGATAACCTTTGCGGAGCGGGGGTAGCGTTCAAGCTTGCCTGTGCGTTAATCGGCGAAAAAGCCTATCAATATTTAGATTTTACCGCGCTTGCGACGGTCGCGGACAGCGTACCCTTATTAGGGGAAAACCGCGCGCTCGTTACCGAAGGCTTAAAGCTTTTCAATGAAAATTTACGCCCTTGCTTTACTTCGCTTATCGGCAAGGTATACGACAAAATCACGGCGCAAACGCTGGCGTTTAACCTTGCGCCCCGCGTCAACGCCGCGGGCAGAATGGGGGACGCGCAGTCCGCATTCCGATTATTCACCACGGACAAGGAAAGCGAAATTTACGATTTATCCGTCAAGCTTTGCTTATATAATACCGAAAGGCAAAAATATTGCGACGAGCTGTACGCGTCCGCAAAACAAAAACTCCTTAAAAAGGGGGTATACGGCAACGTCATTATGCTTTCGGACGAGAGCTGGAATACGGGCTTTATCGGTATCGTTGCGGCGCGTTTGGCGGAAGAATACGCAAGACCTACTTTGCTGTTCGTCCACCACGGCGATATGCTCAAAGGTAGTGCAAGAAGTATCGAAAGCGTGAATATATTTAACGCCTTAAAAAATTGTAGCGAATATATCGAAGAATTCGGTGGACACGCACAAGCGGCAGGGGTAAATTTACGCATAGAAAATTTTGAGAAATTAGAAAACGCGTTAAATCAGGAAATCGGTAACAACTACCAACGCGAGGACTTCGAACCGAAAATTTACGTCAGCGAAGAAATCAACGCCCGTTTTCCCGAAAAGCTGGCGCGCGAAATCGTCCGTATGGAGCCGTTCGGCGTAGGGCATCGCAGACCGCTGTTTATGCTCTCGGCAAACGCTTGCGTGGCAAAGCCCATCAAAAACGGCTCGCCCCACTTATCCATCAAGAGCGATTATATTGATTTGACCTATTTTTCAGGGTTAAAAAACTTAAAAATTATCGAGAGCGACGTGGATAAGAAAATCGTATTTGAAGTGAGCGTTTCTCATTTCAAAGGCAGAGAATATATCAAAGGCTTGGTATGCGATTTATCCTACGACGGAAGGACGGGTAAAAAGACTGCGGAGAGCATTTTTGCCAACGCGCTGTCGCGTTCGCAGGCGAATACGCCCACCTTTGAAAAGACGGTGCTTTCCACCGCGGAAATCAAAGCGCTCATTGAAACCAAGCGCAAGGAATGTGCGTACGGGCTTTGCTTAATCGCCTCGGATAGACGAACGCTGAAAAACTATCCCGAGTTAGAAGATATGGAATGTGCACTTTTCGAGCCGACCGCGCGCAACGTAGCCAACGCCTTAATCGTGTCGCCGACGGCGGATGCTCCCTTACACGGGTATAGGGAATTCGTATTTTTGGATACTCCGTCCGACTTTAATATCCAAGCTTTAGACGGCAAAAAAGTATACGTCAACGGGGAGCTTTGCGGATATACCATGCTGGAACGGCTGTCCGTATCGAGAGAGAGCCTGCTTGAAATTTTCTCCGCACTTAGACGAGAAGTGAACCTGCTTTGCGGAACGACGGCGGAAGAGATTGCCGTTTTTTGCGACGGCTTAGGCTTTGACAAACGGGATTTTATATTCGCCTTAAACGTTTTTGAAGAGCTGGGGCTCGTCGCCTTTCAAGACGGTAGACTTACCGTCTATCGCGGTATCAAAGCGGAGCTGAGCGATTCGCCTATTTATAGAAAAGTATGTTTATTACAGCAAGGATAAAAGATGGAAACAACGTTAGATAAAATTAAACAACTGTATACGGCGGAAGATAGAGAGAAACTTATCAAAGCCTACGACTATGCCAAAGAGGCGCACGCAAACCAAAAGCGCGCGTCGGGCGAGCCGTACTTTATTCACCCCTGCGAAGTAGCGAATATTTTAATGGACTTGGGGCTGGATTGTGCCTGCGTGGTGTCCGCGCTTTTGCACGACGTCATTGAAGATACCGCCTCTACGGAAGAAGATATACGCCGAGAATTTGGGGAAGAAGTATTACAGCTTGTGAGCGGTGTTACCAAGCTTGAAAAAATCGTATTCAAATCGCAGGAAGACGCGGACGCGGAAAATTTCCGTAAAATTTTCGTCGCGATGGCAAAGGACGTGCGCGTCATTATTATTAAATTAGCGGACAGATTGCACAATATGCGTTCGCTCAATTTCCTTTCGCACGAGCGCCAACAAAGAATGGCAAGCGAAACGCTGGAAATTTACGCACCCTTAGCCGGTCGGCTCGGTATTTCGCAAATCAAGTGCGAGCTGGAAGATTTATGCTTAAAATATCTCGACCCCGAGTCGTACGAATATTTATTATACAATATCCGCGAACGCCTTTCCGAGCGCAAGGATTTCGTCGCGCAAATCGTGGAAGAAATCAAAGCGCTTATGGACAAGGACGGCGTAAAAGGGGAAGTGTTCGGACGACCCAAGCATTTTTATTCCATCTATAAAAAGATGAAAAACAAGGGTAAAACGCTCGACCAAATCTACGACTTAACGGCGGTGCGCGTCATTGTCAAGGACGTGCGCGAGTGCTATACCGTGCTTGGTGAAATCCACGAAAAATGGAAACCTATCCCTGGTCGCATTAAAGACTATATCGCAACCCCCAAGCCCAACAAATATCAATCCTTGCATACGACGGTTATGACCAAATACGGTCAGCCGTTTGAAATCCAAATCCGCACCGAAGAAATGCATAAAATCGCGGAATTCGGTATCGCGGCGCACTGGAAATATAAGGAAGGCAGAACGGATACCGAGCAGGGCGAAATTGAAAATAAGCTTGCTTGGCTTAGAGAAGTGATGGAATGGCAGGGCGACTTAAAGGACTCCAAGGAGTTCATCAGCGCGCTCAAAACGGAGCTTTACAGCCACGAATTGCTCGTCTTTACGCCCCGCGGAAAGGTCATATCCCTGCCCCCCGAGGCAACCCCCGTAGACTTTGCTTACGCCATTCACTCGGAAGTAGGCAACCGTTGCACGGGCGCGCGCGTCAATTCAAAAATCGTACCGCTTACGACGACATTAGAAGTGGGGGACGTCGTGGAAATTATCACGTCGCCCAACTCCAAAGGCCCGTCGCGCGACTGGTTAAAATTCATTAAATCGTCCAGCGCAAAAGCGAAGATTAAACAATTCTATAAAAACGAATTAAAGGACGAAAATATCCGTATCGGTCAAATCAAGCTGGACGAAGAGGCGAAAAAACGCGGATTTTCCTTATCTACTTTATTGACCGCGGATAGCTTTAAGCGCATTTCCGAGCGGTTCTCGTTCGGCGCGGAAGAAGAAATGTTCGCGGCGGTGGGTTACGGCTCTATCTCCGTTAATCAAATTTTATTCAAGCTGATTGATTATTACCGCAAGGAAACACCGCTTGCCTTAGATATCAAAGCGGGCGATACCAACCGCTCGCTCGGCGGTGTGCTCGTGAACGGCCAAGCGGGTATGCTCGTCAAATTTGCCGGCTGTTGTTCGCCCGTCCCTGGGGACGAAATCGTGGGTTATACTTCGCGTGGTCGCGGAGTGGTGATTCACCGCCACGATTGTCCGAATATCAAGGGTATAGATGGAGCGCGCTTGCTCCCTGCGTCGTGGAGAGTGGAGGCAGGTACGAAACAACGCTACAACGCGAACGTTGCCATTCGCGCCACCGAGCAAGGCTCGGCACTTTCCGTTTTATCACAGGTAGTTGCCGACTTAAAACTCTCTATCACGTCGGTCAACGGTCGTATTGATAAGAACGGCGACGCAATTTTAGAGGCGTCCATCTCCCTAACGGACATAGCGGAAGTGGATATGCTTATCAAAAAGATGCAAGCGGATAAGAGGATATACGAAGTCCACCGCATCACGTCTTTAAGCTAAACGACGTATCTACGTCGCAATACAGCGTTGTCGCTCGCTTACGTACTAACGGTACGCGCGCTCGCGACGCCTTGTCTTGCTCGTATCTCCGCCGTTTTACCAGCTATATCGGTACGCACGCGCCTTCAAGGCTCCTTGAACTGCTCGTATCTCCGCCGTTTTGCCAGTATTTCGGTAAAATTGTATCTTGCTTTGTTTTTATCGCTCGGCTCCAAGTTTATAAATAACCTTACAGGATTTTTATGCAAATACACGTCATCTATCCCCGCGGATTTGGCGCAAATACCTATGCGCTCACCACGGACAATCAAACGGCGGTGGTTATCGACCCGTCCCAACCCCGCGTATTCGACGAATTGAAAAACAAGGGTTTACAGGCGAAATACGTCCTTTTAACCCATTGTCATTTTGACCATATCGGCGGTGTGGAATTATTGCAAGAACAGGGCGCGAAAGTGCTTTGTTTGGACGCGGAAAAACCGCTCTTTGGCACGACTGCCGACCTTTGCGGGCTGTTCGGCGCACCGCCCGTTACCTTTACCATAGACAAAACCCTGCGCGATAAGGAAGAAATCGAACTTTGCGGTATGCAAATCCAAGCCCTGCACACGGCGGGGCATACCAAAGGTAGCGCGTGCTTTTTAGTAACGGACGAGCAAGGCCGAAAACACCTGTTCACGGGCGACACGCTGTTTGCAGGCAGTATCGGCAGAACGGATTTTCCGACGGGCAATCTTGGCGAATTGCAAGCGAGCCTGCGCCGTTTATGCGCCTTGGACGATATGCCTATTTACGCAGGGCATAACGAACAAACTACGCTAAATACAGAAAAGCAAACGAACCCTTTTATTTTAGATTTATAACGGACGAAAAATGCAACTGACGACGAATTGTACCTTTTTGGAAAACGAGCTCTTAGACGCGGTGCGCCTGTTCAAAACGCGCCCGCAAACGATTACGCACGCCTTTACGTATAAAGACGGCGTATTTTTTAATGATTTTACTATCGACGACGAAACTTTTTCCTTCCAAGATAGGGGGCAGGTATTAAACGAACTCGTTTACAAACGCTTGGAACGCCGATTTGCCAAGCTCCGTTTATACGAAATTTTAAGCGAAAAGTATGGCGTAAAAATGCCGTGGGGCGCGCTCACGGGTATTCGCCCGACCAAGCTTGCGTATACCGAGATAGAAAACGGTGGGGATTATAAAACGCTCTTTCGCACTATGCACGTCAGCGAAGAAAATATACGCCTTGTCGAGCAAAATATCAACACCCAAAAAGGTATTTATGAAAAAAAGGACGGCAATACCGAGCTGTTCGTATCCCTGCCTTTTTGTCCGAGCAAATGCGCGTATTGCTCGTTCATTACCGCGCCGATAGACAAAACGAGGCACTATATTCCCGCCTATCTCGACGCTTTGGAAAAGGAACTTTCAGGCGCAAGCGCGCTCGTAAATAATTTGCGTGGCGTGTATATCGGCGGTGGCACGCCCTTTGCCTTGGAAACGGTCGATTTGGAACGGGTGCTGAAAGCAACCGCGCCCATTTTTGCACAAAACGAACGGGCGGAATATACCGTCGAGGCAGGCAGACCGGACGTTTTTACGGACGATAAATTAAAGCTGTTAAAGGACTACGGCGTGAACCGTATTTGTATCAACCCCCAAACTTTTTCGGACGAAACGCTACGAAAAATCGGCAGAAAGCACACGGTCGCGGACTTTTATAACGCGTACGCGCTGTCGCAAAAATACGGCTTTATCGTCAATATCGACCTAATCGCCGGTCTTACGGACGAGAGCGTGGATAGCTTTTTAGACGGCGTAGAAAAAGCCACGGCTTTGCAAGCGGATAATATCACGGTGCATTGTTTGTCCTTAAAATCGGGTGCAAAGCTCAAAGAAGAGTGCTCGTATATCGAAAATGTGGAAATATCCGATATGCTCGCGCGCTCGCGTAGCATTTTAAAAAAAGGCGGATACGCGCCGTATTATATGTACCGTCAAAAATACCAAGCGGGCAACAACGAGAACACGGGCTGGACGAAACCGGATAAAGCCTGCGTATACAATATCGACGTGATGGAAGAAACGACGGATAACTTAGCGGTGGGCGCGAACGCCATATCCAAGCGCGTTTACACGGCGCTTGGAAAAATCGAACGGCTGGGTTCGCCTAAGGACTTAAAGACGTATATTGAAAACGTAGACGAAACGATACGGAAAAAACGCGACTTTTTTTGAAAAATGAGCCAAAAAAAGTAAAATAGCGGTGCATTTTGGTTTACATTCTAAAAAGTTTGTGGTAAAATAGTAGCATACGGTCGCAAGGATTGACGATTCTCCACGTTTTTCTTTGAGAACCGAGAAACCATTCCATAGGAGGATAAAAGCAAATGGAAAAGAAAGAAATTATTGCAAAGCACGCAACCCACGAAGGCGACACCGGTTCGCCCGAAGTTCAAATCGCTCTTTTGACGGAGAGAATCAATCATCTTAACGAGCATTTGAAACAACACAAGCAAGACAATCACTCCCGTCGCGGTCTTTTGAAGATGGTAGGTAAACGCCGTGGTCTTTTGGATTACCTGAAAGAAAAAGATATCGCAAGATACAGAGCAATTATCGAAGCGTTGGGATTGAGAAAGTAAGCAAAGCACGAAAGGGTGGGTATTTTAACTCGCCCTTTTTTGTCGATATATAGGGCTTAGGACAAGCTACGGCATAGCTTGTTTTCTATCCCGTATATCAAAACCCCCGTTTGTCGTTGGGCGACAAGCGGACAAGAACAAAAAAGAATAAACGAAAAGGAGAAAAATTAACAATGCCGAACTTAGAAAATGCAAGAGTATTCAAAACAGACTACGCAGGGAGAGAACTGATTGTAGAAATCGGTAAATACGCGGAACAAGCGAACGGCGCTTGTTTGGTACGTTGCGGAGATACGGCGGTACACGTATCCGTATGTATGTCCGAAACGGCGAGAGAGGGTATGGACTTCTTCCCCCTGGCCGTTGACTATGAAGAAAGAATGTTCGCCGTAGGTAAAATCCCCGGCGGTTTCAAAAAACGCGAGGGTAGAGCGTCCGACAAGGCGATTTTAATTAGCCGTTTGATTGACAGACCTATCCGTCCCTTATTCCCGAAAGGAATTTTTAACGACGTAGTCGTCGTTGCTACCGCACTTTCGGTTGACCCCGATATCGCACCCGAACCGATTGCTATGCTCGATTCGTCCATTGCCCTTTCCATTTCGGACATTCCTTGGGCAGGACCTACGGGCTCGGTTATCGTTGGCTTGATTGACGGTCAATATATCATCAACCCCACGGTAGAAGAAAAGGAAAAGAGCACCATTCACTTGTCCTTAGCAGGTACAAAAGACGCTATCCTTATGATTGAGGCAGGCGCGAAAGAAGTTACCGACGCGGAAATGGTAGGCGCGATTACCTACGGCCACGAAGAAATTAAAAAGGTATGCGCGTTCGTAGAAGAAATCGCGAAGGAAGTAGGTAAACCCAAGAAAGAAATGGAGCTTTACCATATCCCCGAAGAATTAGACGCACAGGTAAAAGCATACGGCTACGACAAGCTCGTAAACGCGCTCGACACGTTCGACAGACAAGAAAGACAAGCTCGCCAAGCGCAAGCGGAAGCGGAAATTATCGAGCATTTCAAGGAAATCTATCCCGACCAAATGCGCGAAGTAAAGGACTCCATCTACTATATCGTAAAGAATATCGTTCGTTCCAAGATTTTTGAAACGGGTGTTCGTCCCGACGGCAGAACGCTCAAAGAAATCCGTCCTATCTGGTGTGAACACGGTATCCTGCCCAGAGTACACGGCTCGGCGGTATTCACGCGTGGTCAAACGCAAGCACTCACGACCTGTACGCTCGGTATGCTCGGCGAAGCACAAAGAATGGAAGGTCTTGACGAAGAAGAAGAAAAGAGATATATGCATCAATACAACTTCCCTGGATATTCCACAGGCGAAGCGAAAGCACTCAGAAGCCCCGGCCGTCGTGAAATCGGACACGGTGCTTTGGCGGAACGCGCACTTGTACCCGTTATTCCCGACGAGAGCGAATTCCCTTACGCAATCCGCGTAGTGTCCGACATCTACTCGTCCAACGGTTCGTCGTCCATGGCGTCCGTTTGCGGTTCGACGATGGCGCTTATGGATGCAGGCGTACCCATTAAAGCACCCGTTGCAGGCTGTGCTATGGGTCTTGTTAAAGACCCCGAAACGGGCAAATACGTTATCTTGACGGATATCCAAGGCTTGGAAGACTTCCTTGGCGATATGGACTTCAAGGTAGCAGGTACGGACAAAGGTATCACGGCTATCCAAATGGATATCAAGATTAAGGGTATCTCCGAACAAATTATGCTTGACGCGATTGCACAAGCGCAGGACGCAAGAAAGGTTATTTTGGGCAAGATGCTCGAATGTATCCCTACGGTAAACGAACAGCTTTCCGTATACGCACCCAAGATTATCACCTTTAAGATTAACCCTGAAAAAATCGGCGACGTGGTTGGTAAGCAAGGTAAAGTTATCAACAAGATTATCGAGCAAACGGGTACGAAGATTGATATCGAAGAAGACGGAACGGTATGCATTGCTTGCTACGGCGACGTGGCGAACGCGAACCGCGCGAAAGCAATCGTCGAATCCATTGCGCACGACCCCGAAGTGGGCGATATGTTCGTCGGCGTGGTAGTGAGAATTCTTTCCAAGGTTGGCGCGTTCGTAGAATTTGCTCCTGGTAAAGACGGTATGATTCATATCTCCAAGCTTTCCGAGCAAAGAGTAAACCAAGTAGAAGACGTACTCAATATCGGCGACAAGGTAAAAGTAGAAATTATCAAAATCGGCGAAAAGGGTATCGACTTGCGCTTGCTTGAAAAAATGGACTAATCCAAAGCATACAAACACCGACGGAGTACAGTCCGTCGGTGTTTTTGATAAGGAAACCAAAATGTTAAAACGATTTTTATCCTATTACAAACCGCATAAACGCACGTTTACCTTAGATATGTTAGCGTCGCTTATCGTTGCCATGGTGGGGATTGTATACCCCATTATTACGCGCGCTATGCTCAACGACTACATACCCCAAAAAGAATATACGAAAATTATCGTTTTCGGCGTCGTGCTTTTGGGTTTATACGGTGTACGCCTTGCGCTCAATTATTTTATTCAGTACGAAGGGCATTTAATCGGCGTGAAAATGCAAGCGCAAATGCGTAGCGATATGTTCAAGCATTTGCAAACGCTCCCGTATACCTTTTACGATAACCACGAAACGGGTAAAATTATGTCCCGTATGACTAACGATTTGAACGACATCAGCGAGCTGGCGCACCACGGACCGGAAAATATCATCATCTCGTCCATATCCATTTTAGCGTCCTTTATCTACCTGATGACCATCAGCGTGCCGTTGACCTTGATTATCTTCGTTTGCGTGCCGTTCCTGCTCATTATATCCTTTACCGTTCGTAAAAAAATGCGCGACGCGTTTATGGAAAGCAGGAAAGCGGTAGCGGAAATCAACGCGTCCTTGGAAAGTAGCGTATCGGGTATTCGTGTAACCAAGGCGTTCACGAACACGCAAACGGAAGTGGAAAAGTTTGAAAAGGGGAACACGTCGTTCGTGGGCGCGCGTAAAAAAGCGTACCACGCTATGGGCGTTTTTCATTCCACGACCACCTTCGTTACCGAAGTATTCAACGTTGTGGTGTTAATCGCAGGCGGACTGTTTTTATACGCAGGCAAGATTGCGCTCGGCGATTATACGGCGTTTATCGTATCCATCAATATTTTCCTTGCGCCCGTCCGTACCTTGATTATGTTTATGGAACAGTACCAAAACGGCGTAACGGGCTTTAAGCGGTTTTTGGAAATTATGGACGCGGAGAGCGAAAAGGATATAGAAAACGCCCAGCCTTTGGAAAAGGTGGACGGGGAAATTCGCTTTGAAAAGGTATCCTTTTCCTACGAAGGCAGTCAAGAAGTCTTACACGAAGTCGATTTAACGATACCGAAAGGTTCGGTATTCGCGCTCGTTGGACAGAGCGGTGGCGGTAAAACGACGATATGTCATTTAGTGCCCCGTTTTTACCAAGCGACGGCAGGGCGAATTTTGATTGACGGCAAGGATATAAGCGAAGTTACGGCGCAGTCTTTACGGTCGCAAATCGGTATCGTGCAACAGGACGTCTATCTGTTCAACGCCAGCATTTACGAAAACATTCTCTACGGCAAGCCGACGGCGACGAAAGAAGAAGTGATTGAATCCGCCAAGCGCGCGAATATCCACGACTTCGTTTGTAGCTTAGAACACGGCTACGATACGGTTATCGGCGAGCGTGGCGTGAAATTATCGGGTGGGCAAAAGCAACGCCTTTCCATTGCACGCGTATTCTTAAAAAATCCGCCTATTCTCATTTTAGACGAGGCGACGAGCGCGCTGGATAACACGACGGAAATCCTTATCCAAAAATCGCTTGACGAGCTGTGTAAGGGTAGAACGACGATAGTGGTCGCGCATAGACTTTCCACCGTCAAAAACGCGAACGAAATCGCCGTCGTATCTAACGGAAAAATTATCGAACAGGGCACGCACGAAACCCTGCTCTCTCAAAAGGGCGAATACGCCAAGCTGTACGAGCTACAATTCAAAAACGCATAAAAAACGGCGAGCCGAACGGCTCGCCAAATTTTTTATTTTCTCGTAGACAGCCAAACCATCAGCACGGAAATATCAGCTGGATTGACCCCCGAAATTCTCCCTGCTTGACCTAAATTCAAAGGTCGTACACGGTTTAACTTTTCTCTTGCCTCCAAGCGAAGACCCAAAATGGTATCGTAATCAATATCCTCGGGCAACGCCTTATCTTCCAAGCGTTTCGCCCGTTCAATGAGTTCGTTACCCTGCTTTAAGTACCCTTCGTATTTCACGGTAATTTCCGCCGTTTCCAAAACGTTTTTCGGGTATTCTTTGAGCGTATCGAACGCTTGTATAATATCCTTTAAGGGCACGGAGCGTTTAATCATATCCGCGTAGGATACGCTCCCCGACGGCTCGTCGTAGCCGTAATTTTTCAAAAACTCGCCCGCCTGTTTTTGGGACACGCGCGTCGTTCTAAGCTCGGAAAGCAACCGTTCGCAATCGGCTTTTCTTTGTAAAAACCGCTCGTAGCGTGCAGGCGTTACCAGCCCGATTTCCCTGCCCTTTTCCGTCAATCTAAAATCGGCGTTATCCTGTCGCAAGCAAATACGGTGCTCGGCGCGCGAAGTCATCATTCGATACGGCTCGTCCGTACCTTTCGTTACCAAATCGTCGATTAACACGCCGATATACGCCTCGTCCCGACGCAAAATAAAGGGGGGCAGACCTTTCATTTTCAAGCCTGCGTTAATCCCTGCCATTAAGCCCTGCGCCGCCGCCTCTTCATAGCCTGACGTACCGTTAATTTGTCCTGCGGTATACACGCCTTCCACCTTTTTGAACTCCAAGGTCGGGAGCACGTCCAAGGTATCAATACAATCGTATTCAATCGCGTAGCCGTACCGCATAATATCGGCATGCTCCAAGCCCGCCACCGACGCATACATAGCGCGCTGGGTGTCGTGGGGCATAGAAGTAGACATACCCTGTACGTATACTTCCAAGGTATCCGCGCCCTCGGGCTCTAAGAAAATTTGATGCCGTTCCTTATCCTTAAACCGTACCACCTTCGTTTCAATGGACGGACAATACCGAGGACCCGTGGATACAATCGTACCGTTATATAAAGGGGAACGCTTAAGATTATCCAAAATAATTTCGTGCGTTTGTAAATTCGTATAAGTCAAATAGCAGGGCATTTTATTTTCAGGCGGTGTATCGTGCATAAAGGAAAAAGGATAAATATCCGTGTCCCCGTTTTGCACTTCGCACTTAGAATAATCCACCGTCCGCCCGTCTACACGCGCAGGCGTGCCCGTCTTAAACCTACGAATAGTAAACCCGATTTTTGCCAAGCTCTCCGTCAAGTGATTTGCGGGCGCAAACCCGTTCGGACCAGACTTTTGCACCAGCTCGCCCGTAATCGTTTCGCTGTTTAAGTACACGCCCGTACAAAGAATAACGCACTTGCAGGCAATCACGCCGTTATACGCCGTTTTCACGCCCACGCATTTCCCGTTCTCCACCAAAATTTCCGTCGCTTCCGCTTGTAAAATACGCAAATTTTGGGTATTTTCGAGCACCCGTTTCATTTCACGGTGATAGGCGTTCTTATCCGATTGCGCGCGCAAGCTTTGCACCGCCGCACCCTTGCCTACGTTGAGCATACGGATTTGCAAAGCGGTATCGTCGGCAACGATACCCATTTGACCGCCGAGCGCGTCGATTTCCCGTACCAAATGTCCCTTAGCCGTACCGCCAATGGACGGATTGCAAGGCAAAAAAGCAATGGCGTCGAGATTGAGCGTCAAAAGCACCGTTTGAAAACCTAACCGCGCCAAAGCAAGGGCGGATTCGCACCCTGCGTGCCCTGCGCCCACGACCACCGCGTCCGCGGTATATTCTAAAAATTCCGTACTATTGTTCGTCATAAATCCAACTTACTTTTTCAAAACGATACTCTTAATATCGTCGATTTCTTTCGCTACTTTATCGCTCAATTTCACGAGCTTTTCCATCTTATCGCGCGCATACATAATCGTCGTATGGTCGCGTCCGCCTAACCTTTCGCCGACGGCAACAAGGGGGAGCGAGAGCATTTCGCACATCAAATACGCGCAAATTTGCCGAGCTTTCGCCAAATCCGCCTGTCTGCTTTTTCCGAGTAAATCTTCGCGTTTTTGCTTAAAATAAGAACAAACGGCGTTGATAATGGTATCGGGGGTCAATTCTTCTTGCGACTCCGATTCCTTTACCGATTCACTAAGAGCACGGCGGGCAAGCTCCAACGTAATCGGTTCTTCGTGCAATTTACTTGCAAAAATGACCTTCGTCAGTCTACCTTCCAGCGTTCTGACGTCGTGTCCCGAATCCTGCGCTAAGAACGCCAAAACGTCGTCGGGTACGGCGCATTTTCTATCCAGCGCCTTACGGCGTAAAATGGCAATTTTCGTTTCCGTTGTCGGCGGTTGAATATCCGCAATCATACCCCCTTCAAAACGCGTTCTCAAACGCTCTTCGAGCGTAGGAATTTCCTTCGGCGGTCTGTCCGACGTCAAAACGATTTGTTTGTTTTGCGCTTTCAGCTCGTTAAAGGTATGGAAAAATTCTTCCTGTACCTGCGTTTTATTCTTCAAAAATTGCACGTCGTCAATCATTAAAACGTCTACGTTGCGATAGTGCAACCGAAACTGCGCACCGCTCCTTTGCGCAATAGAATCGATAAACTCGTTCAAGAAGTTTTCGCAGGTGGTATAAAGCACGCGCTTTTCAGGCGATTTTACCGCTAAATCGTTGGCAATCGCTTGCATAAGGTGCGTTTTACCAAGCCCCGACTCCCCGTAAATAAACAGGGGGTTAAAGGTATCGTCCCCAGGGTTTTCCGCAACCGCTTTCGCCGCCGCGTATACGAACTTATTCCCAGGTCCCGTTACGAACGAATCAAAGGTAAAATTCTTGTTCAAAGGGGAGGGCTGGAACGCTTCGATAGCGTCGTTTTCAATATTCATTGAAAATTCCTTGCTCTCGTCCACGACCAAGCGGAAATCGTTGACACCCAAATCGCACTTTTGGATAGCCTCTCTGAGCTTGTCCGCGTGCTTATTCATCACGACGTTCGCCGCCATATCGGTAGACGCTTTCAACACGATTTTTCTACCCGTAATATCAATCGGCTCTAACGGTTTGATAAAGGAATCGTAAGACACGGGCGAAATCAAATTTTCCACCCGTTCGCTGATTTGTTTCCAAACGTATTGAAGTTGCGTATTCTCTGCCATAACTTTTAACCCCTAAAAAACGAAATTTTTCTTTTTTCGACTACGTATAACCTTGAAATTTTGAAAATTATTTGATATAATTATAATACAAAACGCAAGAAAAATAAAGCGGTTTTGGGGCGATTTTTAAGGATTATGCAAATAAAAAAATTATTCCTGCAAAATTTTAGAAATTACGAAACGGAAACGTTCGAGTTTACGGACGGCTTAAACGTCCTTTTCGGTAAAAACGCACAGGGCAAAACGAATTGCGCCGAGGCGGTCTTTTACCTTTGCACGGGCACGTCGCTTAGAATCCGCCACGACAAACAGCTCATCAAGGTAGGCGCGGAAACGGCAACGCTCACCGCGGACGCCAAAAACCGCTACGGCAACGTTAGCGTTTCGGCAAGCATTACCGAAACCAAGCGCGAAATTCGCATAAACGGCAGTAAAATTGCCAAAAATGCCGACCTGATGGGGCATATCAACAGCGTATTTTTCTCCCCAGGGGAGCTCAGGCTCATTCAAGACGGACCGGACGAGCGCCGTCGGTTTATGAACGTTTCCATCTCGCAAACGTCGCCGACCTACTATACCGCGCTACTTCGGTACAATAAAATTTTAGACCAGCGCAACGCGCTACTCAAAAATCCCGATATTTCCTTAGTGCTGGATACCTTGCCCGTTTGGGACGAACAGCTTTGCAAATACGCGTCCGTAATCGTGAAAAAGCGGACGGAATTTTTACAAAAGCTCGCCCCGTACGCGGAAGAGCTCCACGCGTATTTATCCGACAACGCCGAAACCCTGCGCCTTGCGCCCGATAAGCGCTACGAGGGAACGGAAGAAGAAATCGCGGAGCTTTTACAAAAACGGCTGGCGAATCACTACGAAAAGGACTTGCGCCTTGGCTTTACGACGGTAGGACCGCACCGCGACGATATTTCGGTCGCGATAGGTGGTATGGACGCAAAAGCGTATGCCTCGCAAGGTCAACAGCGCACCGTCGCGCTTTCCTTAAAATTAGCGGAAGTGCAAATTTTCAAGGAAATTTCCGGCGAATATCCCGTGCTCATTTTAGACGACGTGATGAGCGAGCTGGATTTACGCAGAAGAAAAAAGCTTTTGGAGAAAATCCAAGGGGTACAAACCCTGCTCACCTGTACTCACGCCGAACGGGTACTCTACGGCGCGGACTGTAACAAAATCCGTATAGAAAACGGACGGATAAAAGAATAAATAAAAGCGCATACTAACGGATAGTAAAGTGTGCGCTTTTATTATGTAAATACGGGGCAGGTATGCGTTGAATTGATAAAAAATGCTTTCAAACGAATAACGCTCACGCTACTGATTGTACTTTGTAGCGTGTTTTTTTCATACGCGCCTACGCGCGTGCAAGCGGAAAGTGAAACGCTCGCGTCGTATACCACCTATTTCAATGCACAAGACAAGGGCAGAACGCAAAATATTGTCATAGCCACGTCGCTTATCGACGGTGTAACCTTGCAGGCGTACGGGGAGTTTTCCTTTAACCAAACGGTGGGCGAGCGCACCAAAGAGGCGGGTTTTCAGCAGGCGAAAATCATCTTAAACGGCGAATACGTCTTAGGCACGGGCGGTGGGGTGTGTCAGGTAAGTACCACCTTGTATAATTCCGCCTTAAAATCGGGTTTGGAGGTAACGGAATTTCACCCCCATACCTTGCAGGTATCCTACGTTCCGCCGTCAAGGGACGCTATGGTATCGACGACGAGCGATTTGAAACTGTTCAATCCCTATCCCTTTGCGGTCAAACTGTCGGCAAAGGTATTAGACGGCGCGGTGCGCGTGAGCTTTTTGGGTAAACGGGAAGGCTACCGCTACGAAATCGTGAGCGAAACGCTGGAAGAAATTTCGCCCCCACCGCCCATTGTGAAACTCGGGGATAAGGAAGAAATTTTGCGCTCGCCAAGGAACGGCTTGAAAAGTCAGGCATATTTGGAAAAGTATAAAGGGGATAGCTTACTCTCGCGCACGCGCCTGCGCACGGATAATTATTTACCTATACAGGGTATAATCGTCAAAAAAATCGAGAATACGACCAATTAAATACGTTCAAACGATTGTCTTTTTGTGGAAAAAATGTTATAATGAAAGAGTATAAATCGGGGACGGACGCCTTTTTGAAAAAAGACGGAAGTCCTTAAAGCAAAAGGACGAAGAAAGATGGAAAGACTTACCCTGAAAGAACTCAACAAAAAGGTAGAAAGCTACGCGGATAAAACGGTAACGGTGGCAGGCTGGGCGAGAACGATTCGCGACTCCAAAGCCTTCGGCTTTATTGAGCTGAACGACGGTAGCTGTTTTAAGAGCACGCAAATCGTATTCGAGCGTGCAAATTTAGCGAATTACGACGAAATTGCGCACGGCAACGTAGGTATGTCGCTCGTTATAAAGGGCGTAGTGGTATTGACGCCTGAAAATAAACAACCGTATGAAATCAAAGCGACGGAAATCGCGGTTGAAGGGGAATCGACGCCCGATTATCCCCTGCAAAAGAAACGCCATTCCGTCGAATTTTTGCGTGAAATCGCATATTTGCGCCCCCGTACCAACCTGTTTGGCGCAACGTTTAGAATTCGTAGCGAATCGGCAATCGCCATTCATAAATTCTTCAACGACAGGGGCTTTGTTTACGTGCATACTCCCATTATTACGGGTAGCGACTGCGAAGGCGCAGGCGCAATGTTCCAAGTAACCACGCTGAACTTAGAAGAAAAGGGTAAAGTGGATTATAAGGACGACTTTTTCGGTAAAAAATCCGCGCTGACCGTATCGGGGCAATTAAACGCCGAGGCGTACGCAATGGCTTTTGGGAACGTTTACACGTTCGGACCTACTTTCCGTGCGGAACATTCCAACACGGCGCGCCACGCGGCGGAGTTTTGGATGATAGAGCCGGAAATGGCGTTTTGCGATTTGCAAGGGGATATGGACGTAGCCGAGGCAATGGTAAAATACGTAATCGACTACGTAAGCGAAACTTGCGCGGACGAAATCAATTTCTTAAATCAATTCGTGGATAACGGCTTAAAGGAACGCTTAAAGAACGTATCCGAAAACGCGTTCGTCCGTTTAACGTATACCGAGGCGATTGAAATTTTGAAACAAAACGCGGATAAATTCGACGATAAGAATATTTTCTGGGGTAAGGATTTGCAAAGCGAACACGAACGCTTTATCACCGAAGTCGTTTATAAAAAACCCGTATTCTTGACGGATTATCCCAAGGAAATCAAAGCGTTTTATATGAAACAAAACCCCGATGGAAAGACGGTTGCGGCGGCGGACTTGCTCGTCCCTGGTATCGGTGAGCTCGTCGGTGGTTCGCAAAGAGAAGACGACTACGATAAGCTGGTCGCGCGTATTCAAGAGATGGGTATGAACCCCGAAGATTATTCGTGGTACTTGAACCTGCGCAAATACGGCGGTACGACGCACAGTGGTTTCGGACTTGGCTTTGAGCGTATGATAATGTATTTGACGGGGGTAGCGAATATACGCGACGTGTTGCCGTTCCCCCGCACCGTAGGTAACTTAGACTACTAAGCGAAACGCGTATATACGTCGCAAAAAAATGAATTGCAAGCAAAGCTTGCGTGAATTTTCGTGCATACTCAATGAATTGCGTGGCAAAGCCACGCGTGAAATGCAACGCAAAGCGTTGCGTTGTGGAATATTACAACAACGCCACCGTAGGTGGCAATTCATGCCCAGCGGGCAATTCACGCGCGTAGCGCAATTCACGACGACAGTCAATTCACTATTTTATCTAAAGGAGCAATATTATGACCAAAATCGTAATAGACGCAATGGGCGGTGATTACGCGCCCAAACAGCAGGTACTCGGTGCGGTAACTGCCTTAAATAAAGACAAAGATTTATACTTAATTCTCGTTGGGGATAAAGAACAAATCGAAAACGAGCTCAAAACGCTTTCGTACGATAAATCGCGCTTGGAAATTGTGCACACGACGGAAGTGATTACCATGGAAGAAGTCCCCACGAAAGCGGTGAAAACGAAAAAGGACTCGTCGCTCGTCGTCGCGTTCCGTCTTTTGAAAGAAGGCAAAGCGGATGGGCTGGTATCGTCCGGCTCGACGGGTGCGGTGCTTACCGCAGGCGTACTTATTTTAGGTCGGATAAAAGGGGTATCCCGCCCTGCGCTTTGTCCTGCCATTCCCAACTACAAAGGGGGCGCAACCCTGCTTTGCGATTGTGGCGCAAATTTAGAATGTAAGCCGATTAACCTTATCCACTTTGCCATTATGGCGTCGGCGTATGCAAGCACGGTATACGGTATCGAAAGCCCCAAGGTAGGACTTTTGAACAACGGCACGGAAGACCATAAGGGCTTGCTTTTACATCAAGAGAGCAACGCGCTTTTGAAACAAGTGGACTGCATTTCGTATAGCGGGAACGTAGAAGGTCGCGAGATTATGTACGGCGACGTAGACGTAGTGGTATCCGACGGCTTTTCGGGCAACTTAGCAATGAAAGCGGTAGAAGGTTGCGGAAAAGCGGTCAGCAGTATTATGAAACGGGAATTTAAGCGCAATTTATGGACGAAACTGCGCGCGCTCCTTTGCGGAGATATTATCAAAAACATTAAAAAGGGCTTGGACTACGAGGCACAAGGCGGTGCAACCTTCTTAGGGCTTACCAAAGCGGTGGTCAAAGGGCACGGAAACTCCAAAGCGCGCGGATTTTCCGTATGTATCGAACAGGTGGCAAGCGCGGTACGCGGTAATATGACGGAAAAGATTAAAGGGATGGTAGACGCGGTAAATTTAGACGCACTCGCGCAAGCGTCGCAAACGGGAGCAAACGAATAATGCAATTACCCATAGCGGAAATTGAAGAAAAGCTCGGGTATACCTTTCGCAATAAAAATCTCTTAATCGAGGCGTTCACCCATTCTTCGTATACCAGCCGATACGGCGGAAAAAGCAACGAGCGGTTGGAGTATTTAGGCGACTCGGTATTACAGCTCGTCGTAACCGAATGGCAGTATCGGAAATCTCCCAAGGCAAGCGAAGGAGAATTGACGGCAAAACGCCAAAAAATCGTATGCAAGGACGCGCTGGACTCAGCAACGGACGGACTGGATATTTGGCAGTACCTGTTAAAGAGCGGAAAGACGGAATACAACGTCAAGGGCAAAGCAAAATCCAGCTTATTCGAGGCGGTAACGGGCGCGATTTACTTGGACGGCGGGTACAAGAGCGCGAAAAAATTCATCTTGGACCACGGCAACGTTCGGCTGGACATCAAGGTAGACAACCCCAAGGGCGAGCTGAAAGAATTTTTAGAAAAGCGTAGCGTGGAAGAACCGCGGTACGAAGTGGTCAAATCGGGCAAGGACAACGCGCCCATATTCCATTGCACGGTGTACGCGCTTGGTGAAAGCGCAACGGGCGAAGGTAAGACGAAACGCGAGGCAGAAGCGACGTCGGCAGGACGGCTTTTGTGGGAATTAAAGCGTAAATACAACGTATAAACAACGAGAAAAAAGAGAAAAGGAGTAGGACTTTGAACTTAAAGGAAATACAACTTGTCGGTTTCAAATCGTTTGCCGACAAAACGACGATTCGGTTTGAAGAAGGGGTAACCTGTATCGTAGGCCCGAACGGGTGCGGAAAGAGCAACGTCGCGGACGCGGTGCGTTGGGTACTTGGCGAGCAATCGGCAAAATCCCTGCGCGGTTCTAACATGCAGGACGTTATTTTCGGCGGTACGGTAGAGCGTAAACCGCAGTCTTTTTGCGAAGTAACGCTGGTATTCGACAACGAAAACCACATTTTCCCCATGGACGGCGCGGAAGTAGCTATGACGCGTCGCTTATACCGCACGGGCGAAAGCAAATACCTGATTAACAACCAACCCAGCCGATTAAAGGACTTGGTAACCTTATTCCACGGTATCGGGCTTGGTAAGGAAGGGTATTCGATTATCGGTCAAGGCAAGGTAGAGCAAATTATGAACACGCGCGCGGAAGACAGGCGCGTCATCTTTGAAGAAGCACTCGGGCTTATGGTATATAAGACGAGAAAACAAGAAATCGAGCGTAAAATCGAAAGCTCGAACGATAATTTGTTCATATACAGCCAAAGAATTGACGAGGCTCAGCGCCGTTTAGGCCCGCTTTCTAAGCAAGCGGAGGCGGCGAAGGAATATAATGAATATTCGTCCGCACTCAAAATCCAAGAGGCAAATACTTACGTCTACCGCTACGACAACGCGGAATCGGAAAAGGGCAAATTCAAAAAGGATATTGCGGTTATTTCCGATAAAATTATCGACTTAAACACGAAAATCGAGCTGATTAACCGCCGTTTAGACGAAAACCGCGACAAAATCACGCGCGCGGACAACCGCTTGACCGAGCTCAACGACAAGCGCGTAGAGCTTTCGGTCGGGAACGAGCGAAAGGACGGGGAATTAAAGCTTGTCAAAGAGCGTATTAGCACCTACCGTAGCCAAATCGAAACGGCGAAAGAGATGCTTTCGGCGAGCAAAATCCGTATCGGCGAGATTGACGACGAGATTGCGCTCACGGAAAAGAAAAACGCGGACGCTACCAAGCGTATCGCGGAGCTGGAAACGCAAATCGACGTATTGCGCTCGGCGGTATCGGCGCTGGATAAAAAAATAGAAGTCTTTGAAAAGCTGACGGACGAAAACCGTTTAAGCCAGCTCTCGTCCGCGGACGACCTGTCCGAATTAAAGAAAAACTTAGGTACGCTTTCGGCGCGAATGGAGGCGACGAAAGAGCGTATTAAGGAGCTGGAAACGGCACTTTCCAAAACGCAGGAGCGAAAGGAACGGCTTTCCAGCGAGCTTGCGCTCGTAAAAAAGGACTTAAAATCGTTAAAGGATTTCACGGCCACGGGTATGCGCGACTTTGAAGAAAAGCAAGAAGAAGCGCGTGAAATGCAAATGACGATTAACGATTTCAACCAAGAGCTGTTCAACGCCAACGGTCAAATCGCGTCCCTTAGAGAAAACTTGGAAATGTATATCAGCTTAAAGAACCGTTTTGAAGGTTATAAAGAATCGGTTAGAAGATTGCTGTCCATAGCCAAGACCAACCCCGAACTGCAAAAGCGTATGCACGGCGCGCTTGCGGATATCGTATCGACCGACCAAAAATACGAAACGGCAATCGAAACGGCAATCGGTGGCGCTATGCAAAACGTGGTAACGCCGACGGCGGACGACGCGCGGTATTTAATCGAGTACTTAAAGCGTGCGAACGGCGGTATCGTAACCTTCTTGCCCGTAACGAGCATGCGTCCCCGTCCCGACTCTCGCGAAATTCAACGCGCGCTTTCCGAGCGTGGCGTTATGGGTCTTGCGACGGAGCTTGTGAAATACGACGACTATTATTATAACGTCGTTAGCAACCTTTTGGGCAACACGCTCATTTGCGATAATATCGCGAATGCAACGGCAATCGCGAAAAAGTACGGTAACCTTTTCAAAATCGTAACGCTGGACGGCGACACGATTGCCACGGGCGGTTCTATGACGGGTGGTAGCCGTAGAAAGGACAGCGGTTCATTGCTTTCGGGCGAAAGAAAAATCCAAGAATGTAAGGACAATATCGCCAAGAAACAAAAATATATCGAAAAACTGAAAAACGCTATCGCGGAAAGCGAAAAAGCGCGCGCCGAGGCGGAACGCGCGGTGGACAAGCTCCGTGAAAAATACCAAGGCGCAAACAGCGAAATCGCAGGTTTAACCCAACGCGAAAGCGCATTAGCGCAACAATTAGAAGAAACGGACGGCGATATCGAAACGTATACGCAAGCGCTTGAAGAAATGCAAGCTCGGCTCAAAGGCTTAGAGTTTGAAGAGGCACATTCGTCGCAAAACGAAGAAAAGCTTTTAAGCAGTCGCCAAGTCGTCGAAGCGGAAATGGCAACGCAAAAAACGCAATGCGACGCGTTCAAGGACGAGCGCGCGCAAAAGAGCAAACAGCTTAGCGAAGCGGAAATCGAATACACTTCCTTGCGCTCGGCGTTGGATACGCAAACGGAAAATATCGAGCGTTTGACCGCGGAAAAGGAAGAGCTTGTCAAGCGTATTTTGGACACGGAATACGAGTGTACGGAAACGCAAACACGGCTCAACGGCTTAGAGGCGGAAGCGGTGGAAAAAGAGCTTACCGAAGAAGAAAAGCAAGCGGTACAAGAAATTGTAGACGAAATCGCGCAAATCAACGCCGAAAAGGAAAAGGTGGGCGCGGAGCAGGTACAGTTAGAAACGGAAAAAACGGAGCTCCAAGAAACGCTTACCAAGCAATCGGACAAGCGTTATAAATGCGAAATTGAAATCAGTAAAATCGACACCAACCTTGAAAATATGCGCGAGCGTGTAGCCGAGGCGTACGGTATGGATTACGGGGCTTGCTTAGCGCTGAAAACGGATAATTTCAATATCGACGACGCAAACACGCTTATTACCACCTTAAAGCGCAAGATAACAAACCTTGGCGCGGTGAATCCCAACGCGGTGGAAGAATACGAATACGAAAAAACGCATTGCGACGAAATGCTCACCCAGCGCGACGACCTGCAAAAAGCGCTCGACGACTTACAATCCGCGCTTGACGAAATTCGCGGTGAAATGCTGAGAATTTTCAACGCAGGTTTTGAAGAAATCAACGAGAATTTCAAGGTAACCTTTAAGGAACTGTTCGGCGGTGGTAAAGCGGAATTGCAAATGAATTACGAAGACGCGGAAGACCCGCTCTCGGCAGGCGTAGAAATCGTTGCTTGTCCCCCTGGGAAAAAGCTTACGAAAATTTCCCTGCTTTCGGGTGGTGAGCGTGCACTGACGGCGATTGCAATCCTGTTTGCCATTCTCCGTGCAAGACCTATGCCTTTCTGTATCTTAGACGAAATCGAAGCGGCGCTCGACGATGCAAACGTAGATAGATTTGCGTCCTACTTAAAGCGGTTTGCCGAGGAAACGCAGTTTATCGTCATTACGCACAGAAAACCGACCATGAATCAAGCGGATAGCTTATTCGGCGTAACCATGCAAGAAAAGGGTGTTTCCAAAATCGTATCGGTGAAGTTGGCGGAAGTGGAGGCTAAACTTGGCGCCGGCACCGTTGAGTAAAAACGACGTATCTACGTCGCAATACAGCGTTGTCGCTCGCTTACGTACTAACGGTACGCGCGCTCGCGACGCCTTGTCTTGCTCGTATCTCCGCCGTTTTACCAGCTATATCGGTACGCGCGCGTCGAAAATGCTCGCTTTCCTTGTCTTGCTTGTATCTTGCTTTGTTTTTATCGCTTAGCTCGGCGTTGACTGAATGTCATTGCGAGCGGAACGAAGTGTAGCGTGGCAATCTCATATAAATTATACCACCTTATAAAGCAACAAATATAACAAACAACGCAGGAAAAGCGGTGGCGACCTGCCACCGCTTTTCATTAAAAAAGGAACGAACATTATGGGTATTTTCGGTAAATTATTTAGCGCGTTAAAAAAGACGAAAGACGGATTTTCGGAAAAATTACGCGTACTATTTTCCAAGAACAAGCTAGGCAACGATTTTTACGACGAGCTGGAAGAAATTCTCATCTCGTCCGACGTATCCGTTACCACGGCGGAAGAAGTGGTGGAACGCGTCAAGGCGCAGGCAATCGCAGAACGGCTCAAAGACGAAAACTACGTTATCGGGTTGCTCCGCAAAATACTTACGGAAATGCTCCAAGAATCGGAAGTTGAACCGCCTAACTATCCTTGCGTCATTATGCTCGTAGGCGTAAACGGCGTGGGTAAGACCACGACGGTAGGTAAGCTTGCGCATTATTTCTTAAAGCAGGGTAAAACGGTAACCGTCGCCGCCGCGGACACTTTCCGCGCCGCGGCGAGTGAACAGCTTGCGATTTGGGCAGAGCGCGCAAAGGTGCGCATTGTCAAGCACGAAGAAGGTAGCGACCCGTCGGCGGTCATTTTCGACGCGGTATCTTCGGCAAAAGCCAAGGGCACGGACGTCGTTATCGTGGACACGGCAGGGCGTTTGCACGTCAAAGATAATTTAATGAACGAGCTTAGAAAAATGGATAGAGTAGTAACGCGCGAATATCCGCAGGCGGACTTTTTGAAATTGCTCGTTTTAGATGCAACGACGGGACAAAACGCCGTCAACCAAGCGCGCGTGTTTGACGAGGCGGTGGAGCTGGACGGTATCGTATTGACCAAATTAGACGGAACGGCAAAGGGCGGTTTCGTATTCTCTTTATCGTCCGAACTTTCCTTGCCCGTCATTTTTGCAGGTGTTGGCGAAAAGATGGAAGATTTGGAATTCTTTGACAGCGAAAGCTTTGTCGAGGCGATTTTATGAAAATAGATATTTTAACCTTATTCCCCGAAATGTTCACGCCTATGCAAGAGAGTATACTCGGCAGGGCGCAAAAGGACGGCAAAATTCAAATCAATATCGTCAATATCCGCGACTATACGGAAGATAAGCACTTAAAGTGCGACGATTATCCCTTTGGCGGTGGCGCGGGTATGGTTATGATGCCCCAGCCTATCGGTAGTGCGATTGACGCGCTTGACCCCGAGCATAAGGCGCATAGAATTTACACCTCGCCCAAAGGCGAAACCTTTCGCCAACAAAAGGTGTTCGAGCTGTTAAACTACGAGCATTTGATTATCCTTTGCGGTCATTACGAAGGGGTGGACCAACGGGTTATCGACTTATATATCGACGAAGAAATATCCATCGGCGACTACGTTTTAACGGGCGGGGAACTGCCTGCCATGGTGATTGCCGATTGCGTATCCCGCTACGTAGACGGGGTAATCAGTCCGTCGTCGCTCGTAGACGAGAGCTTTTCAGAAAATATGCTGGAATATCCGCACTATACCCGTCCGCAGGAATACAAAGGTTTAACCGTACCCGAAGTTTTGCGAAGTGGCGACCATGCCAAAATCGACAAATGGCGCAGGGAAAGGACTATGGAGATTACCCGTTCCCGTCGCCCTGATTTATTAAAGTAAACGACGTATCTACGTCGCATTTCAGCGTTGTCGCTCGCTTACGTACTATCGGTACGCGCGCTCGCGACGCCTTGACCTGCTCGTATCTCCGCCGTTTTACGAAGTAGAGCGAACTGTCATTGCGAGCCACCAATCTCATATAAATTTTACTATACTTATTCACGATTACTTATCATAGGAGTATTATGAAAAATATACAATGGTTCCCAGGGCATATGACGCGCGCTATGCGCGATATGGAGGCCAAGCGCGATTTGTGCGACGGCGTGATTTGCGTGCTCGACGCGCGCGCTCCGATTGCGACGGTGAACAAAAACTTACGCTCAATCTTCGGCGAAAAGCCCGTTTTGTACGTGCTCAATAAAGCGGACTTGGCGGACAGCGCCAAGCTCGACGGCTTTATCAAACTGTTTGAAGGGCAGGGCAGGTACGTGGTGAAATGCAATTCCACTAACGTATCGTCTAAGCGCGTGCTTTTGCAAAAGCTGGGCGAGATTACACAGGAAAAACGCGCGCGTGCCCAAGCAAAGGGCGTGAATCGTACTTTCCGTTTTATGGTAGCAGGGATTCCCAACACGGGCAAAAGCACGCTTGTAAACTTAATCAGCGGTCAAAAACGCGCGAAAACGGGGGATAAGGCAGGCGTAACGCGCGACGTGCGCTGGCTCAAATGCGGAGCGTTTGATTTGCTCGATACCCCGGGGACAATGCCTCCTGCTTTTGATAATCAATACCACGCCAGACATCTTGCGTATATCGGTAGTATCAACGACGAGATTTTGGATATGGACGATATCGCGCTCGAACTTTTGGGCGAGCTTGCTACCCTTTATCCCGAGTATTTAACGGAGCGGTACGGTATTACCGATTTTAGCGAAAAGCTTGGTATGTACGAAGCGCTTTGCAAGCGTCGCGGGTTTATCCTTCGTGGTGGGGAATACGACTACGAGCGTGGGGCAAAAGCGTTAATCGACGATTTTAGAAAGGGTAGAATCGGCAAGATTTGTATGGAAAATCCGTCCGATTATACCGACTATACTTTATAAGGAACAGCTATGAAAAAGGAATGGAATGCGGAAGAAAAATTACGCTATGAACGGGAACTAATAAAGCAGGGCGTGAAATATATCGCAGGCGTAGACGAAGTGGGCAGAGGTCCTTTGGCTGGACCTGTCGTTTGCTGTGCCGTCATTATGCCGTTAGACGAAACCGAGCTGGTTGTCGGCGTGGACGATAGTAAAAAAGTGCCCGTCAAAAAGCGCGAAGAGCTTTCTAAGAAATTAAAAGAACGCGCTTTATGCTATACCGTCGTGGAAATCGACGAAAAGACGATAGACGAAATCAATATTTTGGAAGCGACGAAATTAGGTATGAAACGGGCGATTGAGAGCCTGCCGATTGCGCCTGAAATCGTGCTGACCGACGGCAATATGACCTTGGACATTTCTTTTCCGCAAAAGAGCATTATCCACGGCGACGCGCTTTCCTATTCCATCGGCTCGGCGAGCATTATCGCCAAGGTACACAGGGACGCGTTGATGGACGAATACGCCAAAGAATATCCCCACTACGCCTTTGAAAAGAACAAGGGCTACGGCACGAAAGCACATATCGACGGCATTAAGGAGCACGGATTATGTCCCATTCACCGCAGGACGTTCACAAAAAAGTTTTAGGACGAAAGGGCGAAAAGCTGGTTGAAAAATATCTGAAAAAGCGCGGTATGAAAATTTTACAGCGCAACTTTACGACGCCGTTCGGCGAAGCGGATATTATTGCTAAGGCACAGGACGAAATCGTGTTCGTGGAAGTCAAAACGCGTACAAACGATAACTTTGGTTTACCGCGCGACGCGGTTGGAGCGGAAAAGCAAAGGCGGTATTATAAAATCGCGCAGTTTTACGGCAAGACGGTCGGGGAAGAGCCCAACGCCCGATTTGACGTGGCGGAAGTGTACGGCGACGGAACAATCGAATACTTTGAAAACGCGTTTTGAAAAACGCGTTTTTTTCGTAATTTTGCATTTTTTTCGTTAAGTAGCGGAATCCCTTATGGCATAAGGGATTCCGACGAAAAAAAACGCCTTTCGACAAAAGCTGTTTTTATTATTTTTGAAAAAGTATGCTATAATACTCTCAATCCCTTATAAATAAAGGCGTTGGGAGATTTTTTTATGGTCGTTTACGTGGAATACGTGCTCCTTGAAAATATGCTACTGGATAGTATGCTTTTATATCTATCCATTCGCGCGGTAAGAGAAAAACCGAGCCAAAAAGCGTTGTGGTGTTCCGCGTTTTTAGGAGCGGTGTTCGCATTATTATTTCCGCTATTTTCCCTGCATGATTTTTGGAAATTCCCGTTCGGTTTTTTGCTTGTTTTACTGTGTTTTCCTTGGAAAAATTGTCAAAATCAATATAGAAAGGTGTTTCCGTCCTTAGCGTGGTTTTTTGCACTTTCCTTTTTATTCGGGGGCGTTTTGACCGCATTACATAGTTATTTTTCCTTTGCCTTAACACCTATTTTTACCGTCGTCGGATTTTTTATTTTATCTATAATTTCATTGCATTTTATAAGAAAAATCTATGAAAAACGAACGATTTCTAAATACTTATACGATTGCGTGATTTTTGCGCAAGAACGGCAAAAAAGTGTTTTGGGGTATTTGGATAGCGGAAATTTGGCAAGCAAAGGGGAAGTGCCCGTATGCTTTATATCTCCCGAAGTGTTTTACGAGCTGTTTATTGAAAAACGGCAGGGGCAGGTATTTGACGAAATGAAAATTGCGACGGTAAGCGGGAAAAAAAGAGTGCGACTGTATAAAGGGGAAATTCAAGTGGAAAAGGTAAAAAAACAGGTATATTTTTCCCTTTCGCCGAATATGTTATCCAAAGAGTACAAGGTATTATTAAACGCAAGGATTTTTGAATAAAATCGACAAAAAACGCGCGAAAACAAGGAGTAAAGAAGAATGAAAATTTTAGAAATACTGCAAATTTTTTTACGAAAAATCAACGTAATCGAAGCTAAAAACACGGTAGATTACGTGTGCGGAAACGGCGAAGCTTTGCCCCTGCCGTTATCCCCTGAGCTCGAAAAGGAAACGATAGAAAAGCTGATAGGCGGTGCGGATTTGGAACGCGAAAACGCCAAATCGGAGCTCATTCAACATAACTTGCGTTTGGTGGTGTATATTGCGCGGAAATTCGATAACACGGGTGTGGAAAACGATGATTTAATTTCCATAGGCACAATCGGCTTGATAAAAGCTATCAATTCGTTTAACCCCGATAAAAATATTAAGCTTGCCACGTATGCCTCGCGCTGTATTGAAAACGAGATTTTGATGTATTTACGGCGCACGGCAAGGCTGAAAAGCGAAATTTCGTTCGACGAACCGCTCAATACCGATTTTGAAGGGAATGAATTGCTCCTTTCGGACGTTTTAGGCACTTCCGCCGATACCGTGTACGGGGAATTAGAGTTAAACGCGGAAAAAGAACAGCTCAAAGAAGCCTTGAAAAAATTGTCCGAACGGGAGCGAAAAATTATGTTTTTACGCTTTGGGCTCGGCGGTGGCGAAGAGATGACGCAAAAGGACGTAGCCGACCTTTTGGGTATTTCGCAAAGCTACATATCCCGTTTAGAAAAGAAGATAATTTTGCGCTTAAAAAAGGAAATTGCCAAGATGGAATAAAAATTTACCGCGTATAAAAGTTTGGGGTTTGGCGCATACTTTTGTAGCCGACAATCGTCCTACATACAAGGAGGTTGTGTATGCAAAAGGTTGAAATTTGTGGCGTGGATACGTCGGGTCTTCCCAAGCTCTCCGCTAAGGAAAACGAAGAATTGATGCGCAAAATCAAGCAGGGGGATAAGCTCGCGCGAGAGAAGTTTATCGTCGGGAATATGCGACTCGTGCTCTCGCTCGTCAAGCGGTTCCGTATTAAAAATTTGGGCGCGGACGACGTGTTTCAGGCAGGGTGCGTGGGGCTCATTAAAGCGATTGACGGCTTTGACGAGAAGTTCGGCGTAAAATTTTCTACCTACGCCGTGCCTATGATTGTCGGGGAAATTAAACGGTATCTTCGCGACGGTAATTCGCTCCGCGTGTCGCGCTCTATTCGCGATATGGCGTATAAGGTGCTCAAAACGCGTGAGGAAATAGAAGAAAAGGACGAAGAGGCGACCATTGCCCGTATCGCTAAGGAAATGCAGGTGGCGGAGCGGGAAGTGGTATACGCGCTCGACGCGATTTCCGACCCCGTCTCGCTCTTTGAGCCCGTGTATAATAAGGCAGGAGATACTTTGCTCCTTATGGACCAGCTCGCCGACGAGAAGAATACGGACGAGATTTGGACGGAGCACGTCGCGCTGTCCGAGGCGATTGAAAAATTAGGCGAGAGAGAGCGTAAGATTTTATATCTTCGCTACTACGAAGGCAAAACGCAAACGGAAATTTCCGAAGAAGTGGGCATATCCCAAGCGCAGGTTTCGCGCCTTGAAAAGAACGCCTTGCAAAACATTAGACAAAATATTTCATAAAGGATAACGCCCCGACCGTTTCGGTCGGGGCGCGGTTTGTTATTCGGTGATTTGGGGCGGTTCTTCAAAGACTTCGATTTGCTTAGGCTCGGCGGGTTCGTCCTTTTCAGGTTCGGGGAAAAATACCGTGTTTTTCGCGTCTATCCGCTTTTGCTTTGCCAAGGCTTTCGCGTCCCTTTTCGCTTGTTTCTTGTCGCGTTTGGTTTGCGCTTTTAATTCTTTCTTTTCCGCTCTGTTTTCCGCGACCTTATTATCCAGCCATATCCGCGTTTTCGAGCGTTCCTTTTCCGGTTCAATCTCTTTACCCGTCATTTTTTTGAAAAAGTTACCCACCGTTTTGGCTGGCTTGGTAATCGTTTCAATATCCGCCTCCAAGCCTTCCAAAAGAAAGTTGGCGCGGTTGACGAAAAAGCGCAACACCACTTCAAACACGATTTGTAGTACCCAGCCGACGATTAAAAACGCCGATAACACGACGGAAAAGGGTGTGATATGCGTGGTGGTTGCATAAATACCGTAAATCATCACGCCGAGCGTGAACAGTTTTATAAGCTGTTTACAGCGCGTAAATACGCGGTGTACGATTTTACGCGTTTTGGCTTTGCTTTTGTTTGTTTTACCCGTGGTTACGAGTAAAAAGAAGATGAAATAGGCTACGGACAGGAACAGCAGTATTCCGTTGGCGAGCATAAGCCCTGCGCCGGCTATCAGCGCGTATAATAAATAGGCGATATATAAAATTTGTGTGGCGATATTGCGGATATAGTCCAGCTTTTTGAAATCGCTCACGACCTTGGCTACCGCCGTTTTCGTGTAATCAAACATACTTTAACTCCTTATTTCTTTTATTATAGCGGATTTTATGCGTTTCGTCAAGGGGTTGGGGAAAAAGAATTGACAAAAAGGGTAGCTTTGGGTATAATAGGGATATGAAAATTAACTACGAAGACAAAATGCTCGCGCAAATCGCGCAAATACCTAAGGGCACGAAACTGCTTATTCATAGCTGTTGCGCGCCCTGTTCGTCCGCGTGCTTGGAACGGCTGAAAGAGCATTTTCATATTACCGTATTATACTATAATCCGAATATCGACGACGAAGAAGAGTATGCAAAGCGCAAGGCGGAGCAAATTCGGTTTTTGCAGGAAACGGGCTTTGCGGAGTTTCTCGATTGCGACCACGACGCGCAGGCGTTTTTGGAGATGGCAAAGGGTTTGGAAAACGAGCCTGAGCGCGGTGCGCGGTGTTATGCGTGTTACGGTTTGCGCCTTGAAAAGACGGCGGAAACGGCAAAGCGGTTTGGCTTTGAATGGTTTGCAACGACCTTGACGCTCAGCCCGTATAAAAACGCGGAGCGGCTGAATGAAATCGGGGAAAAGGTGGGGGACAGGTACGGCGTGAATTACCTGTTTACCGATTTTAAGAAGAAAGGCGGATACCACCGCTCGATTGCGCTTTCCAAGGAATACGGACTGTATCGGCAGGATTTTTGCGGTTGTAAATTTTCTAAAAGATAGGCGTAAAAACATTTCTTTGAGCCTGATTAAAATTTTATGAAAAAAGCGGAAATTTCGGCTTGACATATCGTAAAAAATGCGTTATAATAGGTTTCGTTAAATATAAGTAGGAGCGTTTTTGTCGGATAACCGTCGAAATGCTCGATTTTTCGTGTTTTTTAGACGAAAAAAAGGAGAGTATATGCTTACATCTATTTGCGGTATTAACTGGGGTGACGAAGGCAAGGGCAGAATGGTCGATTTGCTTTCGCAGGATTTTGAAGTCGTTTGTCGGTATCAAGGCGGTAATAACGCCGGTCATACCGTAATTAACGAACGAGGTAAGTTTATTTTGAATTTGTTGCCGTCGGGTATTTTGAGAGAAGAAGTGGTCAACGTAATGGGACCTGGAATGGTTATTGATATTAAGCATCTCTGCGGTGAAATTGCAAAATTACAGCAGGCAGGCATTAAAATTACGCCCGATAATTTGAAGATTTCCGACCGCGCCGTGATTACTATGCCGTATAACGTGCTCCAAGATTGCTTGGAAGAAGACCGTTTGGCTGGTAAGAAATTCGGTTCGACCCGTCGCGGTATCGCGCCCGTCTATGCGGATAAATACTATAAAAAGGCGTTCCGTATGGGTGAGCTTTTGAATACGGAAAAATTGTATGCGCGCGTGCCCGATATCGTGGAATGGAAAAATTTGACGGTTGTGGGCGGTTACCACGCTGAGCCTGTCAAAACGGAAGATATTATCGCGTATTTTGAAGAGTACGGTAAGGTGCTCGCGCCCTTCGTTTGCGATACCGGTTTATATTTGACCAAGGCGCACGCGGAAGGTAAGAATATTATGTTCGAGGCTCAGCTTGGCGCAATGCGTGATATTGATTTCGGTATTCATCCTTATACTTCGTCGTCTTCTACGATTGCGTCCTACGCGCCTATCGGTGCGGGCGTTCCGCAGTTACAGCTCGATAATTCCATCGGGATTATGAAAGCGTATTCAACCTGCGTTGGCGAAGGTCCGTTTACCGCGGAATATTTCGGCGACGACGCGAAAAAGCTCCGTGATTTGGGCGGGGAATACGGCGCGGCGACGGGTAGACCGAGAAGAGTCGGTCCGTTCGACGTAGTGGCGTCGCGTTACGGTATCCGTTGTCAAGGCGCTAAGGAAATTGCACTCACTAAAATGGATATCTTGTCGGGGTATGAAGAAATTGAAGTTTGTACGGCGTACGAGCTTAACGGTAAAATCATTCACGAGTTCCCGTTTATCGACGTTTTAGACGATTGCAAGCCCGTGTTTGAAAAGGTAAAGGGTTGGCACTGCGATATTTCCGCTTGCCGTAAGAAAGAAGATTTACCCAAAGAGGCGCTCGATTATATCGCGTATATCGAAAAGGCGTGCGATTGTAAGGTTAAATACGTATCCGTCGGTGCAGAACGCGACGCGTACGTGCAAATGTTTTAAGAAAGTCAAATCGGTTTTCGCAAGAAAACCGATTTATAATTTTCCATTATACCCGTTATAAAAAATTTTGAGAAAATTTTTTGGCGCGAGTGCTTGTAAAAGGCGTAGCGTATGTGCTATAATGGTAAGCGAGGTGAAGAAAAATGAGTATTCGCATAGGTATTTACGGTTACGGTAATTTGGGCAGGGGCGTGGAATGTGCCATTGCCCAAAATTCGGATATGCAAGCGGTGGGGGTGTTTACCCGTCGCGCGCCTGAAAGCGTGAAAACGGTTACGGGTGTGCCCGTGTATTCCGCGGATACGGTGCTCGATTTTCAAGATAAAATCGACGTGATGGTGCTTTGCGGTGGTAGCGCAACCGATTTACCTAAGCAAACGCCTGAGTTGGCGAAGTATTTTAACGTCGTGGATAGCTTTGACACGCACGCGAAAATTCCCGAGCATTTGAAAGCCGTGCACGAGCGCGCGCTGAAAGCGAATAAGACGGCGGTCATTTCCGTCGGTTGGGACCCTGGAATGTTTTCTATCGGTCGGTTGTACGGCGAATCCGTGTTATCGCAAGGCAATACCTATACCTTTTGGGGTAAGGGCGTGAGCCAAGGTCATTCGGACGCCATTCGGCGGATTGACGGCGTTGCGAACGCGAAACAATATACCGTGCCCGTGGAAAGTGCGCTCAAAGCGGTGCGCGCAGGGGAAAACCCCGTTTTGACTACCCGTCAAAAGCATACGAGAGAGTGTTTCGTGGTGGTAAAAGACGGCGCGGATAAGGCGCGGATTGAAAGAGAAATTAAAACCATGCCACATTATTTCGACGAGTACGATACCACCGTGCATTTTATCTCGAACGAAGAGTTTGAGAAAAATCATAGCGGACTTCCGCACGGTGGCGTGGTCATTCGTAGCGGTGTAACGGGCGAGAACGGAGAAAATAAGCATTGTATCGAGTATGGCTTAAAGCTGGATTCCAACGCGGAATTTACGGCGTCCGTTTTGGTGGCGTATGCGCGCGCGGTGTACCGTTTACAACGCGAAGGCGCGTTTGGCTGTAAGACCGTTTTGGATATTCCGCCTATTTATTTGGCGAAGGAAAGCCGAGAAGAAATGATTGCGAAATTATTATAATCTATCCTATAAAAAGGAAACCCGAGGTGTGAACCTCGGGTTTTTATTATTTATCCGTAACCTTTTGAATGTCGTAGGGTGTGCTTTGGTATACGAAGTAATTGAGCCAGTTGGAAAAGAGTAAATGTGCGTGCGCGCGCCAAGTAACGAGCGGGGGATTGTTTGGATTATCGTCGGGATAATAGTTTTCGGGAATGTTGCATTTTTTGCCTTGCGAGATGTCGCGAAGATATTCGTTTTGCAAGGTGTCCGCGTCGTATTCCGAATGACCCGTGATAAAAATTTGTCTGCCGTTTTTGGTGGAAACGGCGTATACGCCTGCTTTTTTCGAGCTGGCTAAAATCTTTAACTCTTTCACCTTTTCTATATCTTCTCTAAGAACGGTCGTGTGTCGGGATTGCGGTACCATAAAGGTATCGTCAAAACCGCGGAATAAGATGGACGATTTGTATTCCACCTCGTGGGGGAATACGCCGAAGATTTTTTCGGGCGTTTGGTGCTTGTTAATTCCGTAGTGGTAATAAAGCCCTGCTTGCGACGCCCAGCAAATATGCAAGGTGCTGTGTACGTGCGACTTGCTCCATTCCATTATCTCGCTCAGCTCCTGCCAGTACTCCACTTCTTCAAAGTCCATATGCTCCACGGGTGCGCCCGTGATAATCATACCGTCGAAGTTTTCGTGTTTTACGTCTTCAAAGGTTTTATAAAAGGCGAGCAAATGCTCCTGCGCAACGTTTTTGGATTGGTGCGAAGAAGTGCGAATGAGCGTAGGCTCGACCTGCAAGGGGGTATTCCCCAAAAGGCGGGCGAGCTGTGTTTCCGTTTCGATTTTCTTGGGCATTAAGTTGAGAATGAGAATACGCAAAGGACGGATATCCTGCGTGATAGCGCGCGTTTCCGTCATTACGAAAATATTTTCTTCCTGCAAGGTTTTTACCGCAGGTAAATCGTTGGGTATCTTAATAGGCATGGTCGTTTATCCTAATATCCATTAAAGTGTATCGAGTGCTTGTTTGATGTCTTCAATCAAGTCTTCATAGTTTTCCAAACCGCAGGAAAGGCGTACCAAATCCCCAGGAACGCCTGCCTTTATCAGTTCTTCGTCGTTCATTTGACGATGCGTTGCGCTGGCAGGGTGTAAACAACAGCTCCGCGCGTCCGCTACGTGCGTTTCAATCGCAATCATTTTAAGCGCTTTCATAAATTTTTCCGCGTTCTTTCTACCACCCTTAACGCCGAAGGATACGACGCCACAAGTGCCCTTGGGCAGGTATTTTTGCGCGAGCGCGTAATATTTATTGCTCTTTAAGCCTGCGTAGTTGACCCAGCTAATGCGTTCGTCGCTTTCCAAAAATTCCGCTACCTTTTGACCGTTGAGACAGTGCCGTTCCATACGCACGTGCAGGCTTTCCAAACCAAGGTTGAGATAGAACGCGCTTTGCGGGGACTGCGTGCAACCGAAATCGCGCATGAGCTGCGCCGTTGCTTTCGTGATATACGCGCCTTCCAAACCGAATTTGGTGGCGTACGTGATGCCGTGATAGCTGTCGTCAGGGGTGCAAAGACCGGGGAATTTATCCGCGTGCGCCAACCAGTCGAACTTGCCGCTGTCTACGATACAACCGCCAACCGCAACACCGTGACCGTCC
>JAFXHR010000021.1 GCA_017536305.1 Clostridia bacterium
CCACAACGCGTTGGATTTGGATATGTATATGCGTATCGAAACGGAACTTTTCTTGAAACGCCTTATCGTCGGCGGTATGGATAAAGTGTACGAAGTGGGTAGAATTTTCCGTAACGAGGGTATGGACGCTTTCCATAACCCCGAATTTACTTCCATTGAAATGTACGAGGCGTACAGCGATTATTTCGCTATGATGGATTTAATCGAAGACCTGTATAAAACGGTAACGCAAAAGGTATGCGGTACGCTGGATATTACCTATCAAGGCACGGAAATCCACATGGGCGACTGGACGCGTATGACCATGGCAGAGGCGGTAAAAAAATACGCCGGCGTGGATTACAACGACTGGGCGAGCGACGAAGACGCAAGAGAAAGCGCAAAGAGCTTGGGCGTGGAATTAGAGCACGAAAACGCAACCAAGGGTTGGGTTCTTATCGAGCTGTTCGACGCATTCGTCGAAGATAAGCTCATTCAACCGACGATTATCTACGATTATCCCGTGGAAAACTCCCCCCTTGCAAAGCGTAAGCCGACCAACCCTGCGTTCACCGAACGGTTTGAATATTTCATTTGCGGGCACGAATACGGCAACGCATTCTCCGAGCTCAACGACCCGATTGACCAAAAACAGCGTATGTTAAAACAGGTAGAGGCAAAACGCGCCAAGGGCAACAACGACGCGCAAATCGACGAAGACTTCATCAACGCGCTCGAATACGGACTGCCTCCTACAGGCGGTTTGGGTTTAGGCTTAGACAGATTCGTTATGCTTTTAACGGACAGCGCAACCATTCGGGACGTTATTTTGTTCCCGACTATGAAACCGAAAAAGTAATTTTGCACGCGCCGACGCCGTTTTAGCGGTTCGGCGCGTATTTAACCTGACAAGGGAGAAAGCATTATGGACGCAAAAATCACAAAAAAACGACTGGCTCGCATTTTATCCTACGACTGGATAAAAATCGTTGCGATTGCCGCCGCCTTTATTCTCGTTTGGTCGCTCATTTTCACGACCACGGCAACGCGGATTACCCCCGCGCAACAATTTACCGTTTTCAATTACCATTCCAACAACCTGCTGGGCGACGATTTTTATACTTCGTATAGCAACGCGTTGGGCCGTGATAAAATTTTCTCGTACGAGATTATCGAAACGAATACAAACGACTTAAAATCGGCAGGCGACGAGATGGCGTTTACCCTTTTAGATACCCGTGTATCGGTAGAAGAAGGGGACGTTATGTTCGTACCGAATATTTCCGATTTGTCGAGCGCCTACACGGACGAAAACGGTCAAACGCAGTACGAGCGCACCTACGCGCAAACCTTTTTTTACCGCACGCATATGTATTTGTTTGATTTAGACCCCGAAAACGACAAGGGCTATTTCAAGCAAATGGAACGCTATTTGAATTTATTTTATACGAACGGTTACACGGACGAGAACAGCTTAGACAAAGCCAAGGTAGAAGAAACTTTCAAAGCGCGCATTACCGCGAACAAGGATAAGCGGTTCAAAAAGGACGCGCAAATCGCGCAAGGGGTACAAGACGAAATCGCGCGTATTGAAAAATACCGCGACGCGCTCGTAGAATTTTACGGATATTTAGCGGACGGCACGGTTACTTTAACAACTATGGAGCTGAAAGACGAAAACGGCAAGGTGCTCAAAGAAGGCAAGTACGGTATCAACCTTTGCCCTGACGAAAACAAGACGGGGGAACTGAAAAAAGTATTCTCGTACACTACGACGGAAAGCTACGAAGAAAACGGTGAAACGAAGGAACGCCCCGTCGTTACCGCTAAGGATATGAACGTTATGCTGTTCAAGTTCGCCGGCGTGGAAACGAGTTTTGAATACGAAAGCCTTTTATACGTCAATTATATTATTCGCAACGCGCTGAGCGCAACGCAGGCGTAAAAGACTATGCACCTGAAAAACAGCGTAAAAAAACAATGTCATATTCTCCAAATGCTCAAAGCGCACGCGCGCAAAAAGCATTTATCCTTTCACACCCCTGGGCATAAAAACGGCAAGTGGGACATCACAGAGCTTTCCTATTCGGACAATCTCGTATCCCCAAACGGTTGTATCGCACGCGCGGAAAGAGATATTGCGCAAATTTTAGGTAGCGAAAACAGCTTTATCATAACGGACGGGAGCACCTTAGGCGTACACGCCATGCTGTATACCGCCAAGCGCTTGGGGGTAAAGACGCTGGCTTTATCCCCCCTTTCTCATCAAAGCGTGTTTTCGGGGCTTGCCATGTTCAATTTACAAGCGGTTACCTTTGTATCGCTCAGCGTAGAGCATATCGCGCCTGCGCTGGAACATGCAGACGCGCTCCTTATCACATCTCCCGATTATTACGGGAATATCCCCGATTTATCCGCTATAAGTACGCTTTGCAAAGCGCAAAACAAATTACTCGTTATCGACGGCGCGCACGGCGGACACTTACATTTTGACAACAATTTATACGCAGGCACTTACGCCGATTTGTGGGTGGACGGCGTACATAAAAGCCTGCCTGCACTCACCCAAGGCGCGGTCGTTTCCGCAAAAACGGAAAAGCTCGCCAAAGCGCTCCAAGAAAGCGTACTCGCGCTCCGCACGAGCAGTCCGTCCTACCCGATTATGGCGTCGGTGGAATACGCGGTCAAATACCCCGAAAATAAACGCTTAGAACAAGCGGTGCGGGCATTTGCGAACAAACACCCCTTACGCGTCCGCGTAAATCAAGACTGGACAAAGCTTTGCGCGTATTTTGGAAAACACGCGTTTAAGGTGCAAAAAGAATTAGAAAAAAGGGGTATTTACCCCGAATTTTGCGACGGAGAAGAAATCGTTTTCTATCTCTCGCCCGCCACCAAGTACGCGCATTTTATAAAGCTTACGCGCGTTTTATCTTCGCTCTTTCAAAGGTACTACGCAAACAAAGAAGAACGGACTCAACGCATACCTGCCCCCCTTGTTTCGCCTAAAAACATGCCTATGGAATGGGTAGAAATGCAAACTGCGGTAAACCGGATTTGCGCGGTAAACTTTGGACTGTTTCCCCCGTGCACACCGCTCGTATTAGCAGGGGAAAAGATAACGCAGGAAAAAATCGAGCTGATGCAAAACGCCGTAAATATATTCGGCGTAAAAGACGGCAAAATCGCGGTATATAAGGAAAAGGAATAAAAGATATGGAAAAGAGCAAAGGAAAATTCGTTACTTTTGAAGGTTGCGACGGTTGCGGAAAAAGCACGCAATTAAAGCTTTTGAGCGAGTACTTAACGAAAAACGGCGTACCGCATATTTTCACGCGCGAACCGGGGGGCGGTAAAATCTCCGAGGCGATTCGTGAAATTTTATTAAACGGCAAAAATTCAGAAATGACGGACGAGTGCGAGGCTCTTTTATATTCCGCGTCCCGTATGCAACACCTTGCCGACCGCGTTATTCCGGCTCTAAGCGATGGCAAGCTCGTCATTTGCGACAGATACGTGGATTCGTCGCTGGCTTACCAAGCGTACGCGCGCGGTTTGGGCGAAGAATTTATCGAGAACATCAATCAATTAGCGCTCACAAAATACGCGCCCGATACCACGATTTTCATTGACCTTACACCCAGCCAAGCGTTTGCGCGCAAACAGGGCGCGGACGAGAACGACCGCTTAGAACAAGCGGGTATAGCCTTCCACGAGCGGGTATACGACGGCTATCAAAGGGTAGCGAAAAAGTATCCCGAGCGCGTAGTCGTCGTCAACGGCAACCAAACGCCGACGGAAATTTTCGAGCAGGTACTCCGCGTATTAAAGGAAAGAAATTGTTTGTAGGGATTGTAGTATGGCTTTTTGGGAAATTTTACTCGTAAGCGTGGCACTGGCTATGGACGCGTGCGCCGTCGCAATGACCAACGGTATGACGGACACGAAAATGCCCCTGCGCCGTCAATGTACGGTGGGGCTGTTCTTTGGATTTTTTCAATTTTTAATGCCCCTTATCGGTTATTTTATCACGGGCGTGCTCGCAGACGCGTTTTTAGAAACCTTTCAATCCGTTTCCGCTTGGATTTCCTTTGCCTTGCTTGCCTTTTTAGGCGGTAAAATGATAATCGAGGCGATTAAGGAACTGCGCGAATGTCGTTTCCGCGACGACGACGAGGACTGCGTATGTCAAACCCGTCTAACGCTGGGCAAATTAACGGTGCAGGCGATAGCGACCTCCATTGACGCACTCGCCGTGGGCGTAACCTTACAAATGGCGTCCATCTCCGCGCAAGGCTTAGCGCTCGGCGCGTGGGGCGCAACGCTCACAATCGGTATCGTTACTTTCGTTTTAAGCTTTTTCGCCGTGTCTATCGGCAAACTGATGGGCGACAGGCTTGCCAGCAAAGCAGGACTGTTCGGCGGTTTAGTACTCGTCGGTATCGGCTTGAAAATCTTACTCGAAAGCTTATTATGACCACACTCTTCTTATAAAATAAGGTAGCCACCGTCCGTTTATCGGGCGGTGGCTATCTTATTTATGCAGGTTTGGCGTTGCAACCACGAGAACGGTAATCGTTTCTTTTATAAAAAGTATTCCACAGACAAAAAACCGCCCCGTTGCTTGCAAACAACGAGGCGGGTTTGTATTCGTTCTTTACGCTATCGGGAAACTACGCATAAAGTTTCCGCTCATTACCTTACCGAATAAATATTTCATACTTGCCGACTCGGTCAAAATAAACACTCTACCGTCTTGATAAACGAGCTCTTCGCTCATAGGCGGACATTTGACCGTTTGTACCAAGCTCTCGCTATCCAAATAGGTAACGGGCACGGTTGCGCCACCTAAGTCCATACTGCCCGTGCTCGCCTTATTCAAATCGTATACGTACAGGCGCGACGGGTTTAATCCCCACGACGTGGAAAGTATCATTTTTCCGCTGTCCGTAAAGCACATACCCTGTACGTTGGAAAGGGTAGAATATACGCGTTCGGGAGTAGCAGATATGGGTTTACCCGTGCTTTCGTCCAAGGTATACACCATCATAAGCGCGGTGTTTTTCTCACCGCTCGGCGTGGTCAAATGATGACTTTCGGGGGTTAGATACTTACTACCTTCTCTATAAAACGCGCCTGCGTATAATTTACCGCCGTGCACCGAGCAATAGGATACTTGGTTGGGAATCGCTATGCTGTCCACCTTGGTCGCCTTGTTATCCCCGTCCGTTAAATCGGTGAGCATAAACATATCGCAATAGGTGGTTTCTTCGCCCGTGTTATACGCGACGTACACGAACCCGTTGAAATGCGTTACACCGCCCGCGTGGCTCAAATAGGGGCTACCGTCCTTATTATACAGCTTATACGCCGTCTTTTTTCCGTCCTTTACGGTATAAATCACGCTGGGCGATTTACCGTCCTTATCGTAACCGGACATCAAATAAAAATCTTCGTCTACCTTTTCAAAGCCTTGGGGTACGAACCCCGTCCAAAGCCCAGGGATTGCCATTTCCGTCTTTGCGCCCTTAAAGAAAAAGCTCGCGAAAATAAACTTTTCCACCGTCCAAACGAGCCCGATAAGTAACAATATACCGCCGAGCACAAACGCCGTAATACGCACAGGCAAGGGTAATTTTTTCATTCGTGTTTCTCCTTATTTATTGAATTTTTTCCGCCTCCAACGCGATTTCCGCGTTGATTTTTTTCATTTCTTCCACGGGCACTTTCAAAACCGCTCTATCGTAGGTTACAAACCCGTTGATTTCTTCTTCCACGTCTGAAACCTGCGTATAAATACAACCGCAAAGACCTTTCTTTATCAGCGGTTTGAGCTTTTTCAAATACAATTTCCTAAGCGCACCCACCAACTTTTCTTGCGTTTTGAATTTCTTATACCCGAATTCCTTTTCCGCAAAGGTATGCCCCTGCACCTTCATAGAATAACCGCCGAACTCGCTCAAAACGACGGGGCGATTGTCCTTGGGCACTTTCAAGGGCGTATAATAAATATGCAAGCTTTTAAGCGCGGTTTTCTGCTCGCCTTGGTCGTGCCAACCGCTCACCGAGTCGATAATTCGCGTGCCGTCCTGCGCCTGAATATACTCGGTATAAAAAGCGGAGTCAAACTGCCCCCAGCCCTCGTTAAAGGGCACCCACACGCCGATACAAGGGCAGTTGTAAAGCTGGGCAAGCGTTTCGTCTACCATACACTTGAACGCATACCTGCCCCCCGCGTCTTCGCGCGCGAAATACTTATAATCGTCGTCGCGGTGCTTAAAACCAAAAAACGGAAAGAGTGCGATATGCGAAAATTTATATTCCCCACCGCCGTTGACAAAATCCTGCCAAACGACGAGCCCTAATCTATCGCAATGATAATACCAACGCATAGGCTCGATTTTGATATGCTTTCTCACCGTGTTAAAGCCCATTTCTTTGAGCATTGTCAGCTCGTCGAGCATTGCCTTATCCGAGGGGTAAGTGAGCATACCGTCCGAAAAATAGCCTTGGTCCAACACACCGTTAAAAAAGTACGGCTTGCCGTTGAGCGTCAAGCGTTTTTTGCCTTGGCCGTCCGTGCAAACGCCAAACGAGCGCACGCCGAAATAGGAACGGATACAATCACCCGTTTCGCTCGTCAGCGTAAAATCGTACAGCTTGGGATTTTCAGGCGACCAAAGCTCGAAATCATACGAAAGGGTAACTTCGCTCGTAAACTTTTCACGCAAAATTTCTTTTTCGCCGTCAAAGACGGTAATTTCCATTTCCGCGCCGTCGCAATCGGCGTTAATTTTAACGCTCTTTTCGCTTACGCTCGGTGTGATTTTCAAATTTTCAATATGTCTTTTAGGCATATTTTCCAGCCACACCGTTTGCCAAATACCGCTTTGCGGAGTATACCAAATTCCACCCCGCTTGTCGCTTTGCTTTCCGCGCGCGTCGCCGTTTCTCGTGCCCTCGTCCTTGCAATAGACGACGAGCTCGTTTTCCCCTGCGCGAAGTAGGTGGGTAATATCCAAGCTAAACGCGGTATATCCGCCCGTATGCGCGCCTGCGCTCTCGCCGTTTACGAGCACGCTACATTCGCTATCCACCGCGCCAAAATGCAGTTTCGTAACACCGCCAAGCCAGCGTTCCGCCACCGTGAATTTACGCGAATAGACGAGCATTTCACCGCTTTTCAGGCAAAAATCTTCGCTCAAACCACTTAATAAACTCTCGGGGGAAAAGGGTACGAGAATGGTGCTCTCGTGTTCCCGTTTCCCAAGCGCCGTTTGCTTATAAAAATCCCAAGCGCCGTTCAAACACGCCCAGTCCTTTCTCATTCGTTGCGGACACGGGTGCTCGCTATGCGGTATTTCTCCAACGGTGTAACGACTTCTAAGTTTCATTGTTTTGCTCCTTTTTTGCCGTTGCCTTGATTAAAAACGGCACGATAATCACGGTCAACGCGCCGACGATTGCACCAACTAAGAAAATCTCGGGCGCAGGTATGTATCTCGTCGTCATAATATCCGCGCCCGATAAATCAGGCAGGGGAATGGCGCGCGCTTTGTTGACGGCGTTACCGAGCATAGGTCCTAACAGCATAGGAAGTAGTACGCTAAAAATCATTCTCACGCCCTGCAATTTCCCCGCGTCGTTTTCGGGGGTATAATCGCGCACGAGCGCACCGCAAAGCGCGGAAATGAGAATATAACCGCTAATCATAACAAATCCCGCCACGCCGAATAATAAAAGTAACGCTATTTTATTGTCCACGAACGAAAAGGCGTACATTCCCAAAAGCCCGAGCGCAAACACCGTGCAGGCAAGGTATAACATTTTCGCCTTGTTTTTCTTATCCGACAGCGCGCCAAGGGGGATATTTACCCCTGCCCCAAGCACGATAGCAAGACCGAACACTACGCTATATTCCAAGACGGAAAAATGCAGGTAGGTTTTCATAAAAATAATTAAATACGGCATAAAAATTTGACACGCGATACCGTAAACGCCCATCACGAGCAAGCTTAAATACAAGGGCTTGTGCGTTTTAATCACGCTCGGCTTAAACCCGTAGCCGATATCTTTCAGCGTACCGTTTTTGAGCAAGCTCGGACTGTCCTGTATGGTAAAAATCCCTGCCAAACCGCAAAGGGAAATGACCGCGCCAAGCCCGAAAAACAGCCCCTTATAACCGATAATTTCCACCAAAATCCCAAACCCGCCTGCGACGATAAGCATAGCGATTAAGGGTAAAATGGAGAGCACGCTTTCCACTTTTCCACGGAACTCTTCTTTGGTATTATCGGTAACCCACGCGTTAAAGGACGCGTCGTTCGCCGTCGAGCCGAACACCGTCATCACGCAATCGAGCGCAATTACCAGCCCCAGCGTTACGGACACCGCCTTTACGCTATCCAGCCCGAATAATTTAGCGATATTGTCCGTGGTCATAAACCCGAACAGGGCAACGGTAACGCCCCAAATCAAGTACCCGTACGAAATATACGAGCGCCGATTGCCCGTCTTATCCGACAGCGCGCCTGCAACGAGCGTCGTCAGCGTCGCCACCACGCCCGAAAGCTGTACCATAAGCGTTACGGCGTCTAAATCGGGGGCTATCGTTTCAAACACGAACAGGTTGAAATACATATTTTCCACCGACCAAGCGATTTGACCGATAAGCCCGAACAAAAGTAGTATCGTCCAGTTTCTTTTTCCAAACAAAGTATTTTGCATAATCTTTCCACCTTTCTTCCATTATACCATATAACCGCAAAAAAGCGTACGGTTTTTAGGAAATTTTTTTATAATTCCGTCCTTTTCGTTTACTTTTTTCCCGTTTTTGAGTATAATAATCGTATGAAAACCCTTTCAACGCAAGAAAACATAAAAACACCCGACCAAAAACCGACCGCAAAAAAATGGTTGGGCGTTTTTTATATTATTCTTTCGGCGTTTTTCTTTGCGCTCATGAACGTATTCGTCCGCCTTGCAGGAGAGCTCCCCACCTTCCAAAAGGCGTTTTTTAGAAATCTCGTCGCAACGCTCGTGGCGTTCGTCCTGCTTTGTAAAAGTCGTTCGTTCAAACCGCAAAAGGGGAATATCCCTGCGCTCCTTTTTCGCTCGATAGCAGGTACGGTGGGGATAGTTTGCAATTTCTACGCCGTGGATAAACTTGCCGTCGCGGACGCGTCTATTTTGAACAAGCTCGCGCCCTTTTTCGCGATTATTTTTTCCGCGATTATCTTAAAGGAAAAAGCAAAAATGCGCGACTGGGTTTTCGTTTCCCTCGCCTTTCTGGGTGCAATATTCGTCGTAAAACCGTCGCTGGATATCACGCAAAGTCTGCCTGCACTCGTCGGCGTTTTAGGGGGACTTGGGGCAGGACTTGCGTATACTTTCGTACATTATCTTGGGGGCAGGGGCGAGCGCAAGGCGGTTATCGTCTTTTATTTCTCCGCCTTTTCCTGTCTTGCCGTACTACCTATGGCAATCGCAAATTTTATGCCTATGACGGTTATGCAGGTGGTATTTTTACTGCTTGCAGGGGTGAGCGCAAGCTTAGCGCAATTCTCGGTTACGGGCGCATATTCGTACGCACCTGCTAAGGATATTTCCGTATACGACTTTTCGCAGGTCTTATTCTCCGCCGTGTTGGGTCTTATCCTATTTAGCGAGCTACCCGATATTTGGAGCTTTATCGGCTATATCGTCATTATCGGCTCGGCGGTTTTGAAATATTTACTCACGCACCGCGCTGAAAAGGAAAAGCGTGTATAAAATGAAATATGAATTGCAAATAAAATTTGCGTGAATTTTCGCTACGCTCAATGAATTGCGTGGCAAAGCCACGCGTGAATTGCAACGCAAAGCGTTGCATTGTGGAAATATTACAATCACGCCACCAAAGTCGGCAATTCACGAAAAACTTTAGTTTTTCAATTCACGCGTACGAAGTACGCAATTCACGCCCAACGGGCAATTCATGCAAATAAAAAAACTCTTTCCGCACTTGGAAAGAGTTTTTTATTTGCATTTTTTACGCCGTTTGTTTATACACGAGCTTGGGAAGTGCGCCGTCCGTTAAACATTCCTTGGTAATGACCACTTCTTCCACGTCCGTTTCCGACGGAATTTTATACATAATTTCCGTCATCACGCTCTCGATAATCGTCCGAAGTCCGCGCGCACCCGTCTTTAAGCGGATTGCCGTTTGTGCAATTTCCTTGACTGCGTCGTCCTCGACCGTCAGTTTTACCCCGTCAAAGCCCACGAGCTTTTGGTATTGTTTGATAATGGCGTTTTTCGGCTCGGTCAAAATCTTCACGAGCGCGTCTTCGCCAAGGGGGTCTAAGTTTACGACGATAGGAAGTCTACCCACGAACTCGGGGATAAGTCCAAATTTCGTCAAATCCTGCGGTTTCACGTCGTCGAGCACGGTATAGTCCACTTCGTTTGCACCAAGGCGTACCTTACCGCCAAAGCCGAGCGTGGTATCGTCCTTGCGCGAAGATACGATTTTATCCAAGCCCACGAACGCACCACCGCAAATAAAGAGAATATTCGTGGTATCAATGCGTAAACATTCTTGGTTGGGGTGTTTTCTACCGCCTTGGGGGGGCACGTTTGCCGTCGTACTCTCGATAATCTTCAAAAGCGCCTGTTGCACGCCCTCGCCCGATACGTCGCGCGTAATGGACACGTTTTCGCCCTTGCGTGCGATTTTATCAATTTCGTCGATATAAATAATACCCCTTTGCGCGCGCTCAATATCGTAATCGGCGTTTTGAATGAGCTTTAAGAGTATATTTTCTACGTCTTCGCCCACGTAGCCCGCCTCGGTGAGCGTGGTCGCGTCCGAAGTAGCAAAGGGCACGTTCAAAATTTTCGCCAAGGTACGCGCAAGGAGCGTTTTACCGCTACCCGTAGGGCCGAGAAGTAATACGTTGCTTTTTTCAATCTCAATCCCGTCGTCGTCCTTTTTATTTTTTACCGTCGCGTTAATGCGTTTATAATGGTTATAAACGGCAACGGAAAGCACGCGTTTTGCCTTATCCTGACCGACGATATATTTATCCAGCTCTTCTTTAATTTCCGCAGGCTTTTTCAAAGGCACTTCCGCGGAAACTTCTTTATCTTCCTGCCATTCGTCTACCATCGACTTACAAATTTCCACGCACTCGTCGCAAATGCACGCGCCGTCCGGCCCGCTGATAAGTCGTCTGGTTTCTTCCTTTGCTTTACCGCAAAAAGAACAATGCTGATTTTTATTTGCCATATTTACTGCTCCGTTTTCACTATAACTTTATTTATACGGTATGCGAACCGCGCGAATTATGTTCCGCTCTATTATTTTTACCCCTAATCGTAGCTTTTCAAACGGGGTTTTTGGAAAAACAGCGCGCAAAACCTGTAAGGCTTTGCGCGTTTTTGCTTGGCTCGATTATCTTCTCACGAACACTCTGTCGATTAACCCGTACGCTCTCGCGTCGTCAGCGGACATATAATTATCTCTGTCCGTGTCCCGTTCAATCGTGGAAATATCCTTACCCGTGTTTTCGGACAAAATTCTGTTGAGCTTTGCTTTCGTGCGGAGAATGTGCTCCGCTTGAATTTTAATATCGCTCGCTTGACCTTGCGCTCCGCCAAGGGGTTGGTGTATCATAATTTCCGAGTTGGGCAGGGCAAACCGTTTTCCGCGCGCACCGCTGGAAAGTAAGAACGCACCCATAGACGCCGCTAAACCGATACAAATGGTGGATACGTCGCACTTGATATAATTCATTGTGTCGTAAATCGCCATACCTGCCGAAACGCTCCCACCAGGGGAATTGATATACAGGCTAATATCCTTCGTCGGGTCTTTCCCTTCCAAATAAATGAGCTGTGCGACGACGGTATTTGCCACGGCGTCGTTAATTTCACCGCTCAAAAAGATAATTCTGTCGTCTAACAATCTCGAATATAAATCGTAGGTCCGCTCGCCCGAAGACGTTCTCTCTACGACGTAGGGCACTAATACGTTCTTTTCCATATCTTAAATTCCTTATTCGTTACGCTTGTTCTTCCGTCTTTTCTTCCGCTTTCTTAGCCGTCGTTTTCTTGGTCGCGGGCTTTTTCGCGGTCGTCTTCTTTGCAGGCTTTTCTTCTTCTACGAACATTTCGTTGTTTGCTTTGAGCATAGCGAAAAGCTTGGTAATGACGATATCGCTACGGATATAATCGAATTGACGGGGGTCCATATTCTTCTTATATTCTTCCGTCGTCTTTTCTACGGACTTCGCTTGTTCGGCAACCTTAGCCTCGACTTCTTCTTCCGTCGCCTCAATCTTTTCTTCCTTAATGATTTGAGAAATGATGAGCTGGCTCTTTACGTTCTTAATCGCCGATTCTTCGTAGTTCTTTCTGAAATCTTCCTTGCTAACCTTCAAGAACTCTAAATAATCTTGGAGTTTCAAGCCTTGATACATCAACTGATACTCAAACTTTTGTACGAGCGAATCAATTTCTCTATCAATCATAGCTTGGGGAATTTCCACTTCGGTATTTTGCGCAATCGCTTCCAAAATACTGTTTTCCGTTGCGTCCGTCGAACGCTTATCCGCGCTTTGTTGCAATCTTTCTTTCGTCTTTGCCTTGTACGCCTCTACCGTTTCGCTACCCGTCGCGTCCTTGATGAACTCGTCGGTGAGCTCAGGCAATTCCTTGCCTTGCAAAGAATTCAAGGTAACCGCAAATACCGCAGGCTTGCCCTTAAGGTTTTCCGCTTGATAGTTTTCGGGGAAAGTAACGTTGACGTCCTTCTTTTCGCCGATTGCCATACCGACCACTTGTTCTTCAAACCCAGGGATAAATTGACCGCTACCGAGCGTCAAGTCAAAGCCTTGCGCCTCGCCACCGTCAAACTTCACGCCGTCCACCGTACCGCAAAAATCAATGTTCGCGATATCGCCGTTTTGAGCGGTTCTGCCTTCCACGGGCACTTTGCGCGCGTTTCTATCCAACAATCTGTTGATTTCCGCGTCGATTTCTTCGTCCTTAACAGTATACGCGTATTCTTGGATTTTCATACCCTTATACGTGGAAATTTTTACCTCCGGATAAACGGGAACGATAGCGGTTAAAACCACTTCTTCGTCTTCGAGCTTATCCACGGAAACTTCCGGTTCGCCAACGAAGGTATATTTCTTGGATTCCTTTTCAATCGCCTTGTCGTAGCCTTCCGCGAACAAAATATTCAAGCCGTCTTCAAAAAATACGCCTTTGCCGTATACGTTTTCAATAACGTTCTTGGGTGCTTTACCCTTACGGAACCCGTTCACCGCGAACTTATTTCTCGTCTTTAAGTACGCCTTGGTAAGCGCGTCTTTCCATTCCTGCGCGTCGAATTTCAAAGTAATTTTAACGGTACTTTTTTCCGCTACTTTGGTAGTGTGTTTCATAATACTTTCTCCTGCATTTTACTATTTTTAATTTAATCTCTCGCGTCAAAACACGCGATTTTTTTGTTTGCTCGTATATTTTACCACATTTATCAAAGAAAATAAAGCGTTTTTATTTACAATTTCTCAAATTTACGCTATAATTTAAGAAAAGATTTTTTATTTTCGCGCAAAGCGCGCTTTTTCGCGCTTTGCCATCGAGGTAACTATGCCCCAAGACGCTTTTCACATTAAACGGCTCGCCAGCGAGCTCAACGCGCTACTTTGCGGTGGAAAAATCAACCGCATTTCACAGGTAAGCAAGGACGAGCTGACCTTTATTATATACACGGGAAAAACGACGGTTAAACTCATTTTAAGCACGAATGCCACGAGCGCGCGCGTTTGTCTTTCGCAAACGGAAAAAGAACCGCTTGCCGTCGCTCCGAATTTTTGCATGCTCCTTAGAAAGCATTTGCAAAACGCGGAAATCGTCAAAATCGAACAATACGCCTTCGAGCGTATTATCCAAATTACCCTGCATTGCACTTCCGATTTTTCCGAGTGCGACAGAGTGCTCTATTGCGAGCTGATGGGCAAATATTCCAACCTCGTCTTAACGGAAAAAGGGATTATTCTCGGCGCGCTCAAAACGGCGTCCTTGACGGACGATATGCACCGCGTTTTGCTTTCGGGCGCGAAATACGAATACCCTGCCCCGCAGGATAAAATCAGTCCTTTGGATAGGGCAGGTATGCGTTCACTCTTTGAAAATTATTATCTAACGCACGATAAATGCGCGGATAACGACGACTTGGCGCGCTTTATCTTCGAGCATATCGCAGGGCTTGCCCTGCCCACGGCAAGGGAAATGGTCGTTCGCATGCGCGAGCCGATTTGGGATTTTATCGCGGATTTTTGCGAAAACGAGCCGTGCAACCCCCACCTGCAAGCAAAAAACGGCGAGTGGGTGGAATACTTCGCTTTCCCGATAAAAAACGGCGTGCCCGCTCCCTCCCTTTGCAAAGCGGAAGACGAATATTATAGCGCGCGCGAGCATAAAAAGGGGTTTCAGGACAAACGGCGTAAATTAGAAAGCGCGATAAGCGCGTACAAGAAAAAGGCAGGCAAACGCTTACAGGAATGCTTGGAACGCTTAAAAAACGCGGAAAAAGCGGAAGAAAACCGTATTAAGGGAGAGCTTTTGACGGCGAATTTATACCGTATCGAAAAGGGCGCGCAGAGCGTGGAGCTGGAAAACTGGTACGACGAACGGGGTGGAACGCTCAAAATAGCGCTGGATACCACCCTTTCCCCCGCTAAAAACGCACAGCGGTATTTTAAGACTTATAACAAGCAAAAACGGGCGAAAGAAATTTTAACCCCTATGCGCGCGAAGGAAGAAGGGGAAATCGCCTACGCCGACAGCGTGCTCTCCGCCCTTTTTTCCGCCGAAAACGAAACGGATTTGAAAGAGATTGAAACGGAGCTTATCGAATTCGGCCTGCTCCGCGCGCCCGCAAAGCGCATAGGCGCGAAGAAAAAGGAAACGGAAATCCCGTTTAGAGAGTACGAGCACGGCGGTATGAAAATTCTCGTCGGCAGAAACAATATTCAAAACGACAGACTTTTGAAACAAGCAAACGGCGACGATATTTGGTTACACACGCAAAAATACCACTCCGCACACGCGATTATTTTCACAAACGGAAAACAAGTGCAAGACGAAACGCTCCTTTTTACCGCGGAAATTTGCGCGTATTATTCGAGCGGTCGGGATTCGGATAAAATCCCCGTGGACTATTGCAAGCGTAAATTCGTTAAAAAACCCCCAAAGAGCAAGGCAGGTTTCGTCGTTTATACCGATTATAAGACCGTTTTGGTTAGTCCGAACGCTCATAAATAAAAAATTTTTTATCGCGGAAAGCCTTTAATTATAAGGGTTTCCGCGATTTTACAAAAAAAATTTCAAAAAAATTCAAAAAATTTTTGAAAAAGTACTTGACAAATGAAAATTTCATGCTATAATATAGGTACAAAAAAGAAAGAACGAAACAAAAAATGTTTCAAACTTTCAAATAAAATATGGAGAAACGCCAATGCACAAATAGAGGCAAGTCGGCAGGGCGTCGACAAAGTGCCGTAGGGACACGGCGAAAAAATAACGTTAAAGGAGGTACGAAAAGGGATGATTCCTTACAGTTTTACGCACGGGTACTTTAACAAAGGGAGCGCGAAGAAATAAGCGCCGAAAATTCAAGTTAAAGGAGGTACGAAGTAGGAAATGACACCTAACAACGTAACAAAGCGGTACTTTAACAAGAAAGAATTAAAAGGAGATTAGTCCAATGAACAGTAGTAGCAAGGAGTGCAAAAAATAAGATATTCGCAAGGATAGCGTGGCAAGGTCCACACGGTGAAGATTTTCAAAAAGACGCGAATATAGGAAGAGCACCACACTCCTAACAACTCAATAGCATAAATTATAAAACCCCTGTTTTTGGCAGGGGTTTTGTGTTTGTGTTTTTTTGTGGATAAATACGGTATAATTATATTAGATTGCTTCGCTACACTCGCAATGACATTACGCTTAGCCCGTCAAAACGGCGAAGATGCGAGCAGTTCAAGGCGTCGCGAGCGACAACGCTGAAATGCGAAGTATATACGCCGTTTAGCTTTTCGCGAAAGCGGAAAGCATATCCTTATCTCTCACAATCGCCCCACCCCCTAAAACGGCGGTGTATTGCGGTTCTTCACTCACCTGATAACGCATTTCCAGCCGTGCGCCGATATATTGCGCCAAATAGGGTATTTTCATCACACCGCCCGAAAGATACGCGCCGTTGCGGTTCACCGTCGCCGCCACTTCGGCGGGCAGTTTCTTTAAGACCATGCTTGCATATTCCAAAATTTTATCCGCATACACGCGAATACAGTCGGTTAAATCGGACGCCTGCACGGATACCGCCGACGGGCGACAGGATTCCACCGAGCTACCCTCGGCAACCATCGTTCCGCGCACCGCGGGCGAGAGCGAGCCGATTTCGTTTTTTAACCGTTCCGCGGTCAACGCGCCGATACGAAGTCCGTTCACGCGCGCGACTTTATTTTGAATATTCGCGTCCATATTATTACCGCCGATATTCATAGAAACGCCGGCGATAATGCCGTCCGTGGACACCACCGCGATATTCGTAACCCCACCGCCTATATCCAGACAAAATACGGGGTCGGACTCGCTAAACGCACCCCCCGACGCGACCGCGGTCAGGTAGGGTGTTTCGACGAAATACACCTTTTTTAAGCCACATTCTTCCGCCAAAAGACGGTAATTTTCCTGCGTGCGTTCGCTTGCACCGCAGGGCATACTAAATAAAATTTGCGCTCTTTTCAACGCGGACGATTTCACGCCCACGCGCGACAAAAACTCTTTGAGCATAGCGGACGCCAAGCGCAGGGAAACGATTTCCCCTTCGTATACGGGATATACGATACTCGTACATTCCGCCGTCTTTCCGATTAAGTTTTTCGCGTCTTTTCCGATAGCGCGGATTTCCTTTTCTTCGCCTGCCACTGCCACGCAAGAGGGCTCCACGAGCACGATACCGCTCGAAGTATCCGCGCGGTATATCTTCGTCATAGACGAGCCTAAATCAATCGCAAGTTTCCACATATTTACCCTTCCTTTTACGCGTTCACCCTAATAAAGCATAGGGGCAGGTACGCGTTCAACGCAATTTTTCTATTCTTTCTATCCAAGATGCGCAAAGCTCCACGGGCAACCCCACGACGTTAGAATAACTACCCGTAATTTCCTTGACCAAACCGCCGTCCTGTATCCCGTACGCGCCCGCCTTATCCATCGGCGAACCGCTCTTTATATATTCGTCTATTTGCTCGCTCGTTAAACGCTCGAATAATACTTTCGTACACGCAAAATCGGTAAACTTTACCCTTTCGCCGTGATGCGTTCCGATAAAACATACGCCCGTATATACGCCGTGCTCTCTGTCCGAAAGGGCGGTGAGCATACGCTTAGCGTCTACTTCGTCCTTGGGTTTCCCCAAGACTTCGCCGTCCAACGCCACGATAGTGTCCGCACCCAAAATCCATTTCCCTTTTGCTTGGGGCAAACTCGCAATTTCTTCCGCCTTTTGCTCGGCAAGCACCTGCACGAGCTTTTCGGGCGAAAGCGAGCTTTCCGCTTTTTCTTCCCCCTTAGCAGGGATAATTTCAAATTTTTCAACGAGCTGAGCAAACAGCTCCTTTCGGCGCGGGGACGCGCTCGCTAAAATCCATTCCATAGCTTTATATCCGTAAAAGGAAAGCCGTTTACTTACGCGCGTAAGAAAAACGGCTTTTATCTTTCGTTTTTTACAAGATTTCGAGATTTTTTCTAAACGCTCTCTTAAATTCGGGGTTTGCCGAAGACGCGTCGCGAATTTCCAAAGACGCGTCGCCTGCAACTTCCGTTTTCATAATCACGGAATCGCCCAAAACGTCGCAGTTGATACCCGTAACCATACCGCAATGCGTTCTGTCCAAGCTCTCCGCAATCCGAAGTAACACGCCCAGCTTTTTCACCGCGTCCAAATCTTCTTCCATAAGCAGGTCTTTATATTTCACCCACTCGCCCGCGGGAATATCTTCGCGGTTATGACAGCCGGCAACGAACGCCGCGAGCACGATTTCTCTATGCGTCGCACCCGAAATTTGCGCGTTCAAAATGGTATACCAGCTATGCTTTGCGTGGTTATAATACCGCATTCTTTGACCGCAGTCGTGCAAGCTCGCCGCAATTTTTAAGACCTTCAAATATTGACGGGAGAATTTATGGAGCACGCGGAGCTGTTTGAAAAGCTGTATGGAAAGTTGCATTACGTGCTCGACGTGTTTCACGTCGCAACCTGCGTAGCGGACAACCTTTTCCAAGCTATACGAAAGCACGTCGGAGATAGGTTTTTCGGTGGTAATAGGAAGCGCTTGGTTGACCATAATCCCTTCGCGAAGTCCGTAACCGCCGATAGCGAAATTCTCAATCTTCATATAGGACACGAACGATTTCACAATCGCAAGCGCCGCAGGCATAATATCCGCGCGCTTAGGGGAAAGTCCCTTAATCTTTTTACGCTTGTCCACGTCAAGCGCTTTGAGCGTGCCGTATATCTTATCAAAATCGTCCGTAGCCATACGGTAGTTGTGGGGTGTATCCAAGGGATACTTATTCATAAGCCGATTGATTTTGAACAGGTTTCTGAACGAACCGCCCACGCCTATCATTTGCGCTTCGGGGTCTACTTCCGAGAGCCAAGGGAGCTTTTTGAGCTGTTCGGTAAAGAACTCTTCAATATGCGCCGTCGCCTCTTCGGGCGTTGCGTCGCTGGAAAACAAATCGGTCAGCGTAACCGCACCGAACGGCAGGGACGCAAAATTAAGTAAATTTCTACGGTTGTAATATATAATTTTCGTGCTACCGCCACCGATTTCCAAAATAATACCCTTGGGAATATCCATGGTATTGATAACGCCACGGTACACAAGCACCGCCTCTTCTTCTTCGGATAATACCCGAATGGTAATGTTACAAGAAACTTGAATTTCGTCTAAGAAAGAGCGTTGATTTTTCGCTCTTCTCACCGCCGCCGTACCGACGGCGATAATGCGGTCAACACCGCTTGCGTCGCATAATTTTTTGAACATTTTCAGCGTCTTTACCGTTTCCGCGATTCGCTGGGGTTTTAAGAACCCGTCGCGGTCCATATCCTGTCCAAGACGCACGCTTTCTTTGAGCTCGTCCACAACCATAAAATGTCCGTCCGCGAACATATCTACGATAACGAGTCTTGCCGTATTTGAGCCTAAATCAATGATACCGATTTTTTCCACTTTTTACCTCTACACCTTTTTGCAAAGCTGAAACTTCCAGCTCCGTATAATTATTGAAAATCGGGGTTTTTCAAGCCTTTCTTTTTTACAAAAAACCGTGAAAGCCCAAGCTACCCCTTTTAATTTTTTCCCATAGTTTACCACATAAACTCCGTTTTGTAAATACCCTTTTTGAAAATTTTTTGTTAATTTGCAAATTTTTTTCATTTTTGATGTTTTCGACGACTTTTTTTGTGCACTTTGACAATAAAAAAATAAAAAGGAACGGATTTACTGAAAAACCATTCCTTTTGTTTTCAAAAACACCGACGAATTAAGCCTTTTTCAAGCTCAAAAAAGTCATAAACGAAAGTCCGATTAAAAACGCGCCGAACAATCGCCTTAAAATCGCGGACGGAAGGGTGGTCGCAAGGTACGCGCCCGCAATGGAAAGACCGAGCGCAGGCAGGATAACCCAAAGAATTCCGTCCGTTTTCAAAAGGCCGTTTTTCGCGTGCGTTTTTAAGGCAAAACCGCTCATAGGTAAAAAGGAAAAAAGGTTGGCGCATTGCGCGATTTTCTGCTCCACGCCACCAAACAACACCAAAAGGGGTATGGTAACCGTACCCCCGCCCATACCCATACCTGCAGGAATTCCACCTAAAAAACCTAACAAAATATACAAATAAAAAAACATAATTTCTCCCGTAGTGGCTATGCGCCGTGAATTGAACACTTTGTGTTCGTGAATTGCGTACTTCGTACGCGTGAATTGAAAAATTAAAGTTTTTCGTGAATTGCCGACTTTGTCGGCATTATTGTAATATTTCCACAATGCAACGCTTTGCGTTGCAATTCACGCGTGGCTTTGCCACGCAATTCATTGAGTGTAGCGAAAATTCACGCAAACTCCGTTTGCAATTCACTTTTTACAAAAATAAGAATAACCCAGCTATTAGTTGCAACCCCGCAAACACCGCCCGTACGATTTTTTCGGGTAACGATTGCAATAATTTCGCACCGACGAAACCGCCGACGGTAACGCCGATAGCGGTTGGAATGAGCACGGAAAAATCGTAAAAACCGCGAATGAAATAGAGTAAAAAAGAGAATAACGATACGGGCAAAATAACCAAAATCGCGGTGGCGTGCGCCGATTTTTCCTGATAGCCCGTCTTTTGCAAAAGGGGTACGGCGAGCATACCGCCCCCACCGCCGAATAAACCGTTCGCTACCCCCGTTAAAAGTCCGCAAGTTAGCCGTTTGCTTTCCAAAAAATTCCGTTCCGTCATAGGTTTCTCCCAAAAGCTCACAATTTGTGAAATATTTTACACGGATATTTTGCGTAATTTTTTGCTTTTTATCAAACTTTTTCTTTTTTTGACCGCCGTAAACGCTTGCTATTAAATTGATTTTGTATTAAAATAATATAGCGTGGTATTTTATAATGTGGGAATACCGCAAAAATTACCGTCGAAAATTCAACGGATAAAAACTACGCACAAGCAAGGAAACCAAAAGGCTAACCGCCTGCAAAAAAGGCGGTTGTAAGGAGAACTATGAAAGCAAAAAGTAAAAAGAAATTACTCGCATTATTCCTTTCGTCTATGATGCTCACGTCCGCGTTCGCATTCGCGTCTTGTAAAGACGACGATACGGCGGAAACGCCCGACGATACCGAAACGGAAGACACGACGGAAATCGAAGACGACGGACTGCTGATTACCAACGGCGGATTTGAAACGTTCAATAAAAAGGACGGGCTCAACCTTATCGGTACTTCCGTCAACGGCTGGACGCGTTCCACCAACACCGCAACGAGCGGTTCGGCGCTCTCGTCTAAGTCCGCAAGCGGTATTATCGACACGAAGGACGACGCTTGGAACGATTTGACCACTTCTAAGCTGGGCGAACTGAAAGCGAGCGAGCTTACCGAAGAACAAGCGAAGGAAAAATGGAGCAGTATGTCCGCTAAGGACAAGCTGGAATATTACAAGGCTTGGAAGGACAACGACGACAACGACGATAAGAAAATTTCCGATTTGGAATTTTACCAAGCGTTCAATATCGACGACGAAGATTTGCCTACCTGCGCAAACCCCAAAACGCACGATAATTCGACGGAAAACACCAAAGTCTTAATGATTCACAATCATTACTATAACAGCTCCTACGAAACTATCGGTACGGCGCAAAAATTCACTTCGTCGTCTACGGTTACCGTGCAGGCTGGCACGAGCGCGAAACTGTCCCTTTGGGTAAAGACGAGCGATTTACAATCGACGACGAGCGCGGGCGAAACGCAAGAGGCGGTAGACAAGGGTGCGTATATCCGCGTTACCAACAACTTGGGCGGTACGGCGCAAGACCCGTTGGAAATTAAGAATATCAATACCAAAGGGGTAACGGAAAACAACGGCTGGGTACAATACACCCTGCTCTTAAAGGGCGCGTCGTTTACCGATACCACTTTCACGCTCGTTTTGGGCTTAGGTCAATCGGGCGGTACGGACAGATACGAATACGTCAACGGCTACGCGTTCTTCGACGATATTCAAGTGGAAACCTTGAAAAACGACGATTACGATAAGCTCGTGGACGCCAACGAAGATAATATTCTTGATACGGGCGTTACCGAAATTACCATCGACGTTAAAAAGGAACAACGCGTGGTAGAGGCGAAAAACGTAAAAGACGTGAAATACTTCGCGGTGAACTATTACGAATCGGCTGAGCCGAACTCCATTAACGGCAACATTTTGTCCGAAACTTGGAACTTTGAAGCGACGACGGAAGAAAACGGTAACAAAACGTACGTTTCGACGACAAACCTTGCGCCTGCGGGTACGACGATTGCGCCTACCTTAGGTACGGGACTTTCCAACACCAACGACCTGATTCAAATTTTCGATACCCCCGACGCTATGAACGGTTCTACGAACGCGTACTTGCAAACGGTGTATAACGATTATTTGAAAGACACGGATAAGGACAACGACTTCTTAAAGAATCAAACGGATAAAAAGCTTTTGATGCTCCTGTCTGCAAGCGGTGCGTCGTATACGGCAAAGCTGGATTACGATTTCATAATGCCTGCGGATAAATATACGGCGATTTCCTTCTTCGTAAAGACTTCGGATATGACGGGCTTTACGGGCGGTGGCGTAAAGGTTGTGAATAAAAACGACAGCTCGAACGCAGTATCCGTTTCTAATATCTCCACGGCAACCTTAGAAGGGGTAAAAATCGGCGATACGGAAGACTACTACGACGGCTGGCAAAAGTGCTATCTCTTCGTTTCCAACGAAACGGACGAAACGCAATATTTCAACCTTTCGTTCAGCTTTGGTCCTACCACCATCTACGACTCGACGGAAACTTCCTATCAATCGGGCTTTATGGCGGTTACGGGCTTTGAGCAGTACGATATGGACGAAAAGATTTTCGCGTTTGCCAAGAGCGGTAGCTATTCTCAAATTTTGAATTTGGAAAGCGCGGACGACGACGATAACACGAGCGCAGGCTTTGACAATGCGCTTAGCGTATCGGACAGAACGCTGGAAGACGGCTATGCGAATCTTCAAAACTTCAAAGGCGTTACGAGCGATAGCGACTACGTAAGCGCGAACGGTACGGGTAACAAGCTGGAAATCAACACCCTTGCAACGGCTGGTCTTTTGAGTAAAGAAAATATTACGAAGTTGGACGATAGCAACAACGAAATTCCAAACGATAAATATACGGAAATTTTGACGGCGCTTGGCGGTAGTGGCACGAATAACGAAGAAAAATGGGCAAGCGTATTTGGTGGCGACGCGATTTTAGGCGAAGCGAAACAACCGCTCGTTATCTATAACCCCGACGAGGCGTTATCCTACGGCTTTATCGGTAAGAGCACGGCGGTTACCGATTATCAACCTATTTCCGTACGCGTAAAGGTATCGGCTGGCGCGAAAGCGTTTATCTACCTGACGGATATGGACGATAATTCCTATCAAAAGACCTTGACGGTTGGCAGAAACCAAACGTACTGGTATGACGACGACGGTAATATTTGTGCAAGCGACCCTGCAAAGAGCGGATTTAGCGCAAAGCGCGACACGGCGTTTAAGTTACAATCCAACGGCTTGTATAAGGTCAACCCCACTTGGACGGGCGCGACGGGCATTGACGCGAACGCGTACTATGCAAACCTTTCCGTTTACGAAAAGGATAAGGACAACGGCAATCTTTTGGTAGCGGAAGGCGGTGTTTCCTATAATTATACGAGCAACTGGCTTAACGACGGTAACGACGGTATCGCGTTCTATTATAATAAGGATACGCAAAAATACTACGCAGACAGCGCGAAAACGGTAGAAGTCAACGACTTGGCAAGCATTGCGAATTTGGCTCGCTACGAGCAAAAAACAAGACAATCGGCTACGTTTGAAGTTGGCGAAACGAACGGCGAATGGGCAATCGTAACCTTCTATATCCACGCAGGCGAAACGCCGAAAAATTATCGCTTGGAAGTATGGAGCGGTTCTCGCGACGGCGCGGTGAAGAACCCTGCCGGCTCGGTAGTTATCTTTGATAAGATTACTTCTGACGCGCTCACGGCGGATACTTGGAAATCCAATCTTGACGAAAGAAAGGAAGACTTGACGGAAGATACGGATTACTTTGAAAGCGTATTCTCGTTCTACGACAGCAATAAATTCCTGCGCTACGACGCAAACGCGGATACGAACGAAGTAGGAAATTCCTACGAAAGCTATCTCTCTTCCGCGTATACTTCGTCTATTGCGTATTTGAAGTATGCAAAAAATAACGTATACGAAATGTATATCGACTACTCTTTGTCGGACGTAACGGTTACGGCGGACGTGGACGAAGACGAAACGGAAGATACGGAAACGGAAGAAGAAACCAAACCGGAAAGCGAAATGAATATTTGGCTTCTTATTAGCTCCATTGCGATTGCAGGCGTATTGCTCCTTGCGGTAGTGAGCATTATCGTTCGCTCTATCGTAAAGAAAGCGCGTAAAAACCGCGGTGCAAAGGTTTCCAAACCTAAGAAAAAATAAGCGTAAATAAATGAAAAAACCTTACCGATTTGGTAAGGTTTTTTTTATTGAATTGACTATCGTCGTGAATTGCCACCTACGGTGGCGTTGTGGAAATATTACCATAACGCAATGCTTTGCATTGCAATTCACGCGAGCTTGCGAGCAATGCATTGAGCAACGCGAAAATTCACGCAAGCTATGCTTGCAATTCACTTTTTATAGGGGGTTTTTGCGTTCGCGCCCCTGTCCACGTGGATAACGAGCTGGGGTAGGTTTTACCTTTTCAATCACCGCTAAGGAGCGTTCGCCAAAACCGTCTAAAAGCTCGTATTTTTCCGTTTTTACGCACTTTCCGCCCAGCACCTTATAAGCACTCTCCGCCTCTTCGATTTCTTCTAAATTACCGCTTTTATAAGCTATAAACGAGCCACCTACCTTGACGAACGGTAAGCAATATTCCGACAGCGTATTCATTCTCGCAACCGCTCTTGCCGTCGCGTGGTCGTAGCGTTCTCTAAATTTTTTATCCCTTGCGCAATCTTCGGCGCGTAAGTTATAAATATGCATGTTGGAAAATCCTAATTTATCCACAACCACCTGTAAAAATTCACACTTTTTCCCCACGCTTTCAAACAGGTCGAAAGATAAATCGGGGCGTAAAATTTTCAGTACGATAGACGGAAAACCCGCTCCCGAGCCGATTTCCGCAACCTTGGCGTTTTGCTTAAATAAATCTACGCCGGCGGAGCTGTCCAAGAAATGTTTATACAGCATTTCCCGTTCTTCTAAAATAGTCGTTAAATTGTATTTTTCATTGTATTCTAACAGCAAATCGCGAAAAATACCAAATTCTTTGGCTTTCTCGCCCGTGATGATATCCAGTTGCTTTTTCAAAAATTCTTCTCTTTCCATAGCTTTTTTATTATAACATCTTCTTTTATAAATAGCAACTACTTTGAAAACAATCGCTAAATTTTTTTATCAACCGCTGTTTATATCGAAATACACATTGTGGATAATTTTCGTGGATAACAGCATATAAATTTATATTTATACTTTAATTATGTATATTTATAAAATTACCTTTGTTTGTTATATACGATATTTTTCCACTTTTACACAATTTCTCCACTTTTTTATCCACCTAAAAACAGGGGGTTGTCCACAGAAAAAATAATGAATACAACGCTTGTAAAATAAGGGTTTTATGAAAAAATAAACGAGCTTATCCACCTTTCCACATTACCCTACTAATACTACTACTTATTTTAATTTTAATAATAAATAAAAAGGAATGACTTGCTCCAAAAATTAGATTTCTTTCCTAAAAGGAAAGTAAAAAGAAAAAAATCTAAAAAAGGTGAAAGCGTAGTATTGACAAAAAAAGGAAAAGTGGTATAATAGTGTGTATGAAATACGAACAAATAAAAATAGAAAACAGCGAAATAAAGACTTGTGCGTTCACGGGGCATAGAGAGCTTGGAAAAGATTTTGAAATTTCTAACTTGGAAAGGGAAATTAAAAACGCTTACGATTTAGGCGTGCGGATATTTTTAAGCGGTATGGCTATGGGGTTTGATTTGGTATCCGCAAAATGCGTGCTTGCATTAAAGGAAACATATCCTGATATCAAGCTAATTGCCTGTATTCCCTTTTATCAACAGGATAAGTATTTTTCAGATGAAGATAAAAAATTATACGCGGAAATTTTACAAAAGGCGGACGAGCAAATTTTACTGAGCGAAAAATATTACAGGGGCTGTTTGCACGTAAGAAACAAGTATATGGAGGATATAGCGGATATGCTCATCACCTACTGTAAAAAGGATACGGTGGGACCGGCTTGGACGGTGAAATATTTTCAAAAAGAATATCCGCTTTTGAAGGTGGTTTTTCTTTGAAAAAGAAAAAAGAAACGGATAAGCTTAGGTTTTTACTTGCATTAAAAAGGCTTTTATGGTAAAATAGTAGAAAAGGAAATAAACAGGAGAAAAAGTATGAAATTCGTATGTGATGGGATGCTCTTATCGGACGCAGGTTTTACCGTTTGTAAGGCTTGCGCGGTAAAGACGATTACTCCCGTTTTGGAATGTATTAAAATAGAGGCGAAAAACGACGCGGTTACTTTGACGGCGTACGACGGGGAAATTTCCATTGAGAAAAAGGTAAAAGCGGACGTATTTGAAGAAGGGGAAATTTGCGTAAACGGTAAAATGTTCTCCGATTTCGTGGGTAAAATTTCCCGCTCGGAAGTGGTAATTTCCGCTGATGAAAAGGGTATGTTAATCGAGTACGGGGATAGCGAAACGAATATGCAAACGCTCCCTGCAAGCGATTTTCCCGTAATTGAAAACAGCACGTTTAACGAAGGGTATTTTGAAACCAAACAGGAAGATTTGAAAGCTTTGATTTCCAAGGTCGTATTCTGCTGTGCAACGGACGAAAGTAGACCTATCTTAAAGGGTTGTTTATTAGAAACGAAGGACGGTAAATTGACGGCGACTGCGCTCGACGGATTTAGAATGGCGACTTCCTATTGCGATACGAAAGTGAGCGACGGAGAAATCAAAATCGTATGTCCTGCAAGAACGCTGGGTGAAATTTCGCGTATGTTAGACGGGGAAGATACGTTAAAGATTTACGCGCATAAAAACCGTTTGGCGGTAAGTGTGAATAATACGGTGATTACTTCCCGTTTATACGCCGGCGAATTCGTTAGAAAGGAAAACATTTTTCCCGTTGCCTTTTCAACAAAGGTTACCGTTTCTAAAAACGAAATTATCGAAAGCGTGGAAAGAGCGTCCGTGCTTATTCGCGGGGATAAAAATAATCTCGTAATATTCGATATTAAGAGCGGTAAAATTACCGTGAATGCCAACTCGGAAATGGGTAAGGTAGAAGAAACGGTCGTAGCGGAGCTTGACGGGGAAGAATTAAAGGTAGCAATGAACGGTAAGTATTTATTAGACGCGCTCAAAGCGTTGACGGAAGAAAAAATCGTGCTTTCGTTCAATACTTCGGTATCGCCGTTTACCTTGGAAAATGCGGAAGATAAACGCAGTCAATATTTGGTATTACCCGTGAGAACGGGCTCGTAAAGAGAATAAAATCAAGATAAAAAACGAAAAAGCGGATAAAATTGCTTGACTATATTTATCCGTTTGCGATATAATAGGAAAAGTTATCGTGGGGAATGTCGCGATAACGCCCAAAAAATAAAAAAAATTGCAATATTAGCAGGAGAAAGATTATGAAAAGAACTTACCAACCCAAGAAAAGACAAAAGAGCAAGGTACACGGTTTCCGTAAGAGAATGGCTACGAGCGCAGGTAGAAGAGTATTAAAGCGTCGTCGTGATAAGGGTAGAAAAAGACTTACCCACTAAGTCTATTTTATAAAAACCCAAAGTAAAGAAAAACGCGATTCCTTTCCTTTTTTATAAAGGGGAGGATTTGCCATTTTAGAAATGAAATATATAAGGCTTAAAAAACAATCGGATTTTCAAAAGCTGTTCAATAAAGGAAAACGGGCGTTTACTTCGTCGTTTACTTTATTATATCGCGACGCCAAAAAGACGACGATGGGAATTTCCATAGGTAAAAAGCACGGTAAAAGCGTAAAAAGAAACCGTATTAAACGGTTAATTCGAGAGGCTTTCCGCGCGGAAATGGGAAATTTACAAGGTAGCTACGCGTTCGTGATTATACCCAAGGTAAGAGAGGAATACAGCTTTGATACCTTTCGTAGGCATTTACAATGGATTATCAAAAAAGAAAACCTGTAAGCGTGGGATTTTTTAAGTTATGTAAAGAAAACGCACGGTATTTACGGAAAAAGGTATTTAAGCCGTACGGTAAAATGCTTTGTATGCGGGCGATTCGTTTTTATCAAAAGCATTTATCGAAAAAACGCTGTCCGTATAACCCGTCTTGCTCGGAATATACCCTTAGGTGTATCAATAACCAAGGGGTAATTACGGGTATTTTATTAGGAGCGTGGCGCATTTTGCGTTGCAATCCGTTTACAAAAGGGGGCTACGACCCCGAGCCGGAAAGATTGTTTCAAAAAAAATGGTTACTTTGAGCGGTTTCGTTTTTGATAAGTAAGGGATAAAAAAGGAATAACAATGGAATTTATGCAACTGTTAAGTAGCGTTCCCGTATCCTTGTACGGGCAAACGTTCGATATAGACCTCAACTGGATAGGTAATTTAATCAGACTGCTCATTACGGGCGTTGGCTCGGTGGGTATCGGTATTATTTTATTTTCTTTGATTTTGAAGGTAATCGTTTTGCCGTTTGATATTTATCAACGCATTTCTATGCGTAAGCAAAATATCAAGATGAAAGAAAACCAAGAAAGAATGGAAAAACTGCAAAAGCAGTACGCAAACAACAAGGAAATGTATAACCAAAAGGTTATGGAAATGTATAAAGAGAGCGGTATTTCTTTATTCTCGTCCTGTTTGCCTATGATACTTTCTATGGTCATCTTTATCGTTGCCATCAACGCGTTCAACGCGTACGCACAGTATTCTAACGTACAAAACTATAATATTATGGTCAAGGCGTATAACGACGCGATTGTGTCCTACGCGCCCGATTTAGACGAAATTACGCAGGATAACAGCGGTATTACCGTAACGGACGATAATAGCGTTATTATCGTAAAGGATACGGACAAGCCTATCTTCTATACGGTAGCGTATCAAGCGGATTACAGCGCGGATAACTACGCGTATGTTAAAAACGCGGAAAAGAGCTATCAAATTGATAAAGCGGTTGCGCTTGCAAACGACGAAGTGAAGGCGTTCGTGGACGCGAAGATTGCAGAAGGGGTATCGGAAAACGACGCGTTGGCGTCCTACTACTACGATAAGGCGCAAAGCGCGGTCGTAGCCGTATACGAAACGACGGTATATGAAAATACCAGCTTTTTATGGATAAAGAATATTTGGGCGACGGACGCGAGCTATAAGCACCCCGTGCTCGATTACGCGTCCTTCCAAGGCGAAATTTCCCGTGAAGAGTTTAACGTAAACGGCGAAGAAGTGGATTTCGGCGATTTGAAAACGACGGTGTACGACTCCGACTCGTATAACCATATCACCGCGAAACTTGCTAAGCAAAAGGAACAAGCGAACGGGTATTATATTTTAATCGTGCTTTCTATCGGTACGATTTTGCTCCAACAATGGATTTCCATGCGGGCGAATAAGGAACAGCAAAAGTACGGTTCGGTAGACGGTCAAGGTGCGTCGCAACAAAAGATGATGCTCGTTATGATGACCGTTATGTTCGCGATTTTCTCGTTTATGTATAGCTCGGCGTTCTCCATTTATATGATTATGAGTAATATTTTGTCGTTGATTTCGACGCTCGTTATCAATAAGCTCGTGGATATGCGCGCGGAAAAGGCGGAAGAAAAGGCGTTTAGAGAGCGGTACGACAGAGCGTATTCTGGTCGTGCGTCGCGCACGGCTGGCGTGAAAAAGGATAATCAAAATACGCCTAAGAAAAAATAAAAAGTGAGATAATATTCCGCTCGAAAGAGCGAAAGGGGTTAAGTTAAAATGAAATATACGGAGTTTACGGGAAAGACGGTTGACGAAGCCGTAGAAACGGGCTTGAAAGAGCTTGGTATTACCAAAGAACAAGCGGATATTCGTGTTTTGGAAGAGGGCAAGAAAAAACTTTTCGGTTCGGTAAAGGCGCGCGTGGAAATCGCTTGCTTGGAAGAAAATTGCGCGTGCGAGAGCGCTTGTGAAGAAAAGGAAGAACAGAAAGTAGAAAGCGGAAACGCTACGGACGGCGAAAGAACGGTAGAATTTTTAGACGGTCTTTTCAAGATTTTGAATATTACCGCCTGCACCGAGCTGGTGTCCGAGGGCGAAAAAATTCAAATCAACGTAACCGCAAATAAAAGTAGCGACGTAATCGGTAAACGCGGAGCAACGCTCGACGCTATCCAAACGCTTGCAGGCGCGGTGGCGAACACGGGCAGAGAAAAATATAAGCGCGTGGTGGTGGATTGCGAAAACTATCGCGAAAACAGAGAAAATACCTTGAATAAGCTTGCGGAAAACCTTGCGCAAAAGGCGATTCGCTTGGGTAAAAAAATTAAGTTAGAGCCTATGAACCCGTACGAAAGACGGATTATCCATTCCGCGCTTTCCGCGCGTGAAGGGATTAAGACGGAGAGCGAAGGCAAAGAGCCCAACCGCTATATCGTCGTAATTCCCGATAACTTGGAAGACCCGACGGCGGACGCGATTCCTGCGCGCACGGAGCGTAGAAACGACAGAGCTCGCGGTGGCAACCGTGGCGGTAACCGTAACGGTTCGCGTGGATTTGGTAACAGCAGAGGCGGTTATAAGAAATTTAACCGCGACGGCGGAAATTCTAATTCGGGCGGTACGAGCTTGAAAAAGGATAACGATTTCTTCGGTATTTTCCTTGGTAACAGCGGTAACAACGGCGAAGAATAAAAAAATAAAAGCTCCGACGATTTTCGTCGGAGCTTTTTTTATCTAAAATTCATTTTTTCCAAATGCGTTTGACGGCGAAATATAAGGGCGTGCCAAGACCGTATACCCAAACCGTTTGCGTGCCCAAAAAGATGGCGACCATGGTAAAATACGCCGTCCAAATACCGCCGTATCCGCCCGTATCCCCGCATAAAAATACGATAATAAGCGGTATCACGAGCGCGTTGATAATCACGGGGAACAGTCCGCCAAGCACAATGCGTGCGCCGTCGCGTTTGAAATATTTACCTACGAAACAGGTGCAAAGCCCTGCGAGAAGGCTTGCGAGCGAACCGAAGATAATATCGTATACGGTATACGCCGAAAGTAAGTTGGATAGCATACAGCCGATAAAAAGGGCAGGCACCGCCTCGGCAAAAAAGAGCGGTAAAATAGAAAGCGCCTCTGCGGGGCGGACTTGGAAAGGTCCGAATGCAAAGGTCGAAAACGCGTAGGTCAGCACCACGTACAACGCGGATATAACCCCCGCTCGGCAAAGCCGTTTGGTAGTAAATAATTTGTTCATTTGTGCACCTCGGTTTTTTTATTGCCAAAATTTCTTTCGGCGTGGAAGTGTTTACCGAAAACCTTCCGTTACGGTCAATATTATACCACGGAAAAACCGCGCTTGTCAACCGTTTTTGCGCGCCAAATCCAGTCGGTTATAAAGTAGGTTGGAAAGCGCGTCGGAAATAAGCTCGGACATTGTATAGACCAAATTCAGCCGTGTCGTATTGAGTAGTCCGTAGTTCGCAAGAGAGCGTTCCGCGACGATACCGATAACGGAAATATCGCCGATTTCCCCCAGCTTTTTATTCGCGCCAGCCCCAGGGAGCAAGGGCGTATCGCAAATTTTTACGAGCCCGATATCCCCTTCTGCGCCCACGGCGGCGTCGACGGCAATCACTTGACTGCCTGCGTGCGTTTCGCGTAAAAAGGTGCGTAAATATTTAATTTCCTTAGCCGTTACGGGGGTGGCGAGCGTGCCGTATACGAACACGCCGAGCCCCTGCGTTTTGTATTTGAGCATAGAGCCGGTAATCGGTCCTAAGCTGTCCCCGATAGCCAAATCGCTACCGATACAAACGATTACGGGCGGTTTATCTAAATTCCCGTCGAAATGTTTTTGAAAAAGCGCGTTTTTTGCGCGTGAACGCGTACCTGTATCCCCGTTTTCGTTAAATTTAGTCAGCGAACGGGGCGTGAGTTTACGCTCTAAATCGGCGCGTAAAAGCTTATCTACCCCGACGGATACGCCGTCTACGGCAAGTTTGTTGTAAATATGAAAACCGTATTCCATAAATTGCTCCGCAAATGTGTTTGGGTTAAGTATTCCCAAAAACGCGCGTTTACAAACGGTAAAAAAGGGAAAAATATTTTTCGGAAAAAACTTGTTTTTTGGCTTTTTATATGGTATAATAAAACTATCGTAAAATAAGGGGTATAAAGAAATGCTCGAAACGCTTTGCGTAGCTTGGACAAAATTCGTCGTGGACGGCGCGGTGCTCGCCGTGCTTTTGGCGTTCGCGTTCGTTTGCGCGAAAAAGGGGTTCGTGCAATGCTTTTTCGGGTTTATCTCTACGCTCGTCGCTTTTATTATCGCGCTCCTTTTAATGAAATCGGTGCTCAGTATAACGGGCGGACTGTTTGGATTGCAAGGCGCGATTGAACGGGGTGCAACGGGCGCGCTGTCCAAAATTAAAGGCTTTTCCGTCGATATTTCGTCGGTGGGGCTCACCGAGGCGTTGACGGGGAAATTACCTAAATTTATTATCAATATGGTCGTGGATAGCGTGGGAAATTCCGATTTACCCCAAGGTACGACCATTGCAAGCTCGGTAGGGGCGACGGTTGCTAAATTCAGCGCGACTTTACTTTCCTTTTTGCTCGTGTTCGCGCTCGCGAAATTAGCGTTAAAACTTGCGGAGCGGTTACTCTCGTCGTTCACGGAAAAATTACCGCTGGTCGGCATTGTAAATACGGTTTTAGGTCTTTTGGTTGGTGTTTTGGAAGGACTGCTGATTGCAAGCGGTGTCGTTGCCGTGCTCGCGCTTTTTCCGTCGGAGAGTATGGCGAACTTTTTCAACGAATGTATTTTGGTCAAGTGGCTGTATAACAGCAATCCCCTGCACGTGATTTTTTCTTGGTTTTTGAGTTAAATATAATACAATACAGTAACGCTACTTTGGAATTTTCCAAGGTAGCGTTTTTTTGCGTGCGCGCATAGAATGATAGAGTGCTGTGGATAAAACCCCAACGAAAAAGAGCCAAAGAAACAAAAAAATCAACGAAAAAGTAACTTTTTTTCGCCAAACGTTTGACAAGTCTAGTGGGGGGTGCTATAATAGAAGAAACAAAGTGAATAAATTCACTTTTGTTAAAAAATATCTTCATAAAACGCAAAAAAATAGGAGGATTTTATGAAAAAGAAATTTTTATCAGTAGTAGCACTTGGCTTGGCTTTCGGCTTTGCATTTAGCGCAGGCTGTTCCAAAGACCCCGCAGACCCCGTAAAACCGTTCGACCCTGCGGACCCCACGACGGCTAAGACGGAAGACGACATTTATACCGCAGTAAAATACGGTGTAGACGAATTTGGTAAATACGCGGGCGCAATCACCATTGTTTCGGAATATACGGAAGCTTATTCCGAAACGCAAGGTACGGAAAGCGCTTCGGATGAATCCACGGGCAAGACGACGGTTGCTGGGGACCCTGCGACGAAAGATATGTATATGATTATGGAAAGAACGTCAACGGAAAAGGAAGGCACGGAAACGGTTGTTTCTAAGTCTACGACTATTTCCAAGCTCTTTAAGGTAGACGAGCAATTCTACGCTTACGGCAAGCAGACGCAAAAAGAAGGCGACGCGGAAGAACAGTCGATGGAAATGCGTTATAAAGTTACGGAAGCGTACGTTGACCAAACGATTGCAAGAATGAAAGAAACCTATGCAAACGTAGAAGACGTGTATTCGTATCTTCCTGATGCAAGCTACGATTTCACGACGATTAAGAACGCGTATAATACGGTATTCTCCGCACAACTCGAAACGCAAAAGGCAAAGGACGCTAACGCAAAGGCAACGGCAACCGTTACGGCTACGAATACCGACGGTACGCTGGAAGCGAAAATTGCAATGAACACCGAAACGACGGACGAAATCGAAGACGGTATTACCGGTTTGATGAAGAATGATACTGAATTCAAGGTTATTGCAAAAGACGGTAAATTAAGCGAATATTCTATGAATGGTGTTGCAAGCGCAAGTGCGACAGTAGAAGGCGTTGCATGTACGATGTCCGAATCGGAAGCGGGTTTGGCTAAGTTTACCTATTCGTTTGATAAGACGGCGTTCGACGCGATTGACGCAGGCGATATGTCTACGGCGACTGATATGCCTAACTCGGGCGGTGGCAATTACGTAGAAGGTAAATTTAGCGTAGTTGTTGGCGATTGGACTTGGGAAGTTAACGTTGGAAATTCGGCTGAGTATCCTGCGCAAGATGCGTTTAACAACTATGTAGGTTCTTACTTTAATTATAGTTCTTCTTATACCGTTGCTTGGTATACCGATTCGGCTTGCACGACGGCAGTAGACTGGACGGATAAGAAAGTAGACTACTTAAAAGACAAGACGTTCTACGGTAAGATGACGATTGAAGAAGGCAAAGCGGTTGTATTGAAAGAAATTACGTGGGCAGATAAGCGTAGCGACGCTTATAAAATCGTATTCGGCGAATCTGAGGGTTATAATTATATTTCGAGCGTACAAGGCTTTACCGTAGATACAGACGTTGCGAACAATAAATATGAGTTTGAAGATAGAGCAGGCTTTAGCGACAGTCTTGTGATTTACGTAGACGGCGTAGCGCAAGCGGAAACGGCTACCGACTTCACGTATGAAGCAGGTAAGATGTATATTGTAAACTATTGCACGGAATACAACGATACGCATAAGAAATTTAACATTTTCAAAATGAATTAATTTGAAAGGTAAAAAAAGAGAGAGCTTCGGCTCTCTTTTTTTGTGCGGTTTGCGGTAAGATTTCCATGAAATTGCCACGCCCTTGCAGGGCTCGCAATGACAAGGCATTTTGCGAATAGCAAGCTGAGCGCAATGACAGGGTGGGGCGCGGTGGAAAGTGTGGAAAACTTTTTTATACGGCGGACAAGGCGTGAAATTACTTTTCCGTCGAAAAAGAAAAAAGCGTGGAAAATTTTGTCGAAAACATAAATTTATAAAATTATGCATACGGGTAAAAATCCCCCTTTTCCACCGCAAATGTGGAAAAATAGGGGTTGTCCACGAAAACAAATGAAAACTTGTGGATAACTTTGTGTGAATAACCGCTCAAAAACCTGCGCTTTTGCGGTGGAAATCGCTACAACCCCTGAAACACCGTTGTTTTCCTGTGGATAACTACCCCTTTTTCTATTTCCCGAAAAGTTGAATTTCGGGAATTTTTTTGTGGATAATACCCGTTTCGTTTCCTTAAACTTATGAAAAATAGGGGAATTGCTTATAAAAACGAACGATTTTTCCACAAACATTCGTTCACTGTAAAAAACGCACAAAGTTTTCCACAATTTTCGCTTTGCATAATCGATGAATTATGCGCATAAACGGGGGAAGTGGGGATATAATTACCGTACGCTACGGAAGGTTACTTTTATATCGACAAGGGCGTTAGATAGCGCGGTTGCTTGGACTTTTTTATAGCGTTTGCTTTGGTATTTTTGAAGGTTTTCGCCTATACCGAAAATATCACAACCGCAGGCGCGAGATTTTTCAAACGCGCTCGTGATTTGTGCGGTGAGTAGTTTTTCCGCGCTTTCAAACGCGCCGTTGGGTATATCGCCACCGTCCCCTAAGCCGTCTAAGGGTAAGGCTTTGGAATTGTCTAAAAGTCCTGCCGTGAGCGTGAGCTTGATTTGCATCGTCGCTCTGCCGTCCGCGCCTAAAATAACCTTATTTTTCCGCCCGTTGTGTTTAATCGAGAGCGTGCATGCGGTATCCTGTTCTTCAATCGAATAACTCGCGAGCTTTAATTCGTGTTTGACGGCGTTGAACGCGAACGTTTCTTCTACCGTGAATTTGTCCACCCGTTTGCCGTCTACAAACAGCGCCGTTTCGCCTGCGCTAAAAACGGGTTTTTCCTGCTCTTTTTTTTGACCGCCTTGGCTTTGTTCCCCCGACTGTCCGCTCGATTGACCGTTTTGGTTTTGGTTATTCGACGAGCCACCGCTTTCGCCTTCGGCGGTGCTACCGCCCGTGTCGGAGCCGATTTGTTCTTGTTGGGGCTGGGTTTTGAGAATGGGCATATAACCGCTTTTGCTGTCGGAAAAATAGCCGATAGAAAACTCGCGCAAGGTAGTGGGGAGCACCGTGCCTACGCGCTCGGCGTGCTGGGAAAGCACCTTTTGCATAGCGACGCTACCCGACGGGTCGACGAGCGCGGTTACGTTGAGCAGGTCTTTTGCCGTACCGTCGCAGGTGGCGACAAGGCAGTTATCGGACATATATTCGTCCAAAAGAAAGAAATCGAGCGCGTCCATCACGTTTTCCTGCGCCGTTTTTTCTCCGACGATAAGGAGCTTACAAAAGACGAGCTTGGGATACCAGCCCGTTTTGGCGTTAATTTCTTCAAACGCGTCGGCGACCGTTTTGCCACGGCTGACCAGCTGGACGGTTTCGGACGCTTGACCTTGCTTGGACGATTGCGGTATGGCGATTTGGGAAGTAACGATAAAGGTGTTTTCTTCACGGTCAATGCCCACCGCCATAACGAGCGCGGTTTTTTGTACGTCGATTAGACCGAAATCGCCTGAAAAGAACAGGAAAATCAGGGCGACTACGATTAGGATATAATAACGGACGGTATTTTTGATATGAGCGCTACGCATTGTTTTTTTGCTCCTTGCGTTTGGATAAAAAGAGTAGGCTTAAAGGTAGCAGGTCGGCGATAAGATAAAAGATAACGAATAGCTTGCCTGCGATTAGCTCGTAAATACGGTTGTAGTATTTATTACAAAACAGGACGAATAGGAACGCGCCAAGGGCGATACAAAACGCAACGAGCGTTTTACGGTGCGTTTTTAAGGGTTTGGCGATACAGTACGCGCTGAATAATAACGGCGATACGGTATAGAAAAAGAGTACGATACAAAGCGCGTAAACGAGTATTAAATCGACGCGCCCGACGATAGTCAAGGCGGGGAAGTATTGTGCGATTTTGGCAAACGCGTAATGCTCGCGCGGAGCGACCGTGGAATATACCGCGTAAAAAACGCCCAAGAACAGTAGGGTAAGCAGGCTACCCGTGGCGTAACCGAGCGTGATTTTTTTGCCGTCCCCCTTTTGATAGCGTAAATTGCCGAGCAGGGGTAAAATTAAAACGACGTCGCTAAAATGCGGAGTGGTATAGGTGAACGCTTTGCCCGTATCGGATAACGGGCGTTCAAAAAAGGGTAATAAATTGCTCGCGTCCGCCTCGACAAGGGACATTAAAAGGAGCAATAGAAAGGGTAACAGGAACAAAAACAGGGATAAATCGGCGATTCTGCCCATACATTTGATACCTTTCGTGCACACGAATCCGCACAGGATAAAAAAGAACGCGAACGAAAAGAGCGTGGGCGACGTGTCGTAAAAGATAGCGTAGACGAATTTTTCAAGGTCTAAAAGAGGTAAAACGGCGTAGAATAAAAAGAACAGCGCGTATACGATATACACGGCAACCGACCATTTTCCAAGGCGCTCTTCCATGCGCGAAAGGAGCGTTTTTTCCGAGCGCGACGACGCGTATAAAAGGAGTAATAAAAGTCCCGTTTGTAAGAAAAAATGGAAAAGGGCGGGTAAGAGCAGGTCGCCCTTGGCGTAGCGTGCAAGGAGCGACGGGGCTTCGAGCAGTTTATAGGTGGGTAATAAAAACGCCGAAAAAAAGGCGATTTGGCGCGCGTGCACGCCGTCGTTTTGGGAAGTGGTTTGTAAATAGTTCATAATCATTTATTCTCCGATTTGTCGTGTTTTGCGCCTACCTTTAACCGCGTTTTATTTTTAGAGCGCAAAAACGCGGGGCGTGATGACAGGCTTTGCATATCGAATTTGACGATAGCGTCCCGTAAATCGCTTTTAATGAGCGGTGAAAAGGGCGCAAGGGGCGGTGTGCCGTAGGAATCGGCGGTGAGAAGATAACAAAGAGTAAACGCGCTCAAAAGCACGATACCGAACGGGCCCAGCGCGCCCCCGACGAGCAGGAACAGCCAGCGAAGTAGGCTACCCGTTTCCACGAAGTTGGGCACGGTATAAAGGCATATCCCCGAAAACGCGACGATAATAATCGCCGGCGTGGATAAGAAACCTGCCGATACCGCCGTTTCGCCTAGTACCAACGCGCCGACGACGGAGAGCGACATGCCCACGTATTTGGGCATTCTGATGCTCGCCTCTTTCAAAATTTCCAAAAGGAGCAGAACGACGAACATTTCCATACTTGGCGATAACGGTAGTTCGCGCACGCTACTTGCAATGGTCAGCATGAGCCCTAAGGGCAAAAGTTGCATCTTAAAAAGCTGTGCCGAAACGTAAAATGCGGGGAGCAGGATAGCGACGAACAGGGAAATGAGCCGTAAAAACCGAAAGACGGTGGCGGTAAAGGGGGAGATGAAATAATCTTCGCTCGATTGTAAATCTTCCGTGGTAATATACGGTACGGTGAGTGCAATCGGCGAGCCGTCTACCAAAATTCCCACTCTGCCTTCGGCGATTTTCGCCGTAAAAATATCCGGCTTTTCCGTCGTGCCGACGGTGCGGAACAGCGAATGTTTTCTCGGTGCTAAAAAGGCGGAAATATACGACGAATCGGGGATATTATCCACTTCGATTGCTTGCAGTTTTTTCTTGATTTCGTCCTTGACGCTTTGAATAGAAGTACCTTCTAAATAACAAAGGGTTACCGCCGTATACGACTGTTTACCCACTCTCAGCGTTTCAAAGCGTAAAGCAGGGGTTTTTAGGCGCTTTCTAACGAGTGCCATATTCGTTTTTATATCTTCGATAAAGCCTTCCCTTGGGCCTTTGACCGCAATATCCGTCGGGGGCTCCATAATCGTGCGCACGGGCAACAGCTTTGCGCCCGAAATAAACCCTACGGGGATAGTATCCACCAAAAGCAGGGTATTTCCGTCGAGTATTTCATTCACGCCATCTTCTATCGTTTGTACCGTCTTAAACTCAGGAAACAGCTGGGATTTTTCCACGGCGTTTTCCGCGGTTTTTTCGTTCGCCTCTACCCTGCCCCCGTCCTTTTTTGGCAGTAGCCGTGTAAGGTCGGTACTTTGCAGGGGGGACGCGACGAGGCGCGCGAGCAGTTCTTTATTGACGATACCGTCCGCGTAGACGAGCGCGCAGGCGAGCTCGTCCGCCGTTTCAAATTCGTAGGTTAAAATATCCTCGGACGGTAAAAGCTTTTTAATCGTTTGTAAATTGTCTTGTAGCGCTCGTTCAAAGGGCGCGTTTGCAGTTGAAGTATTCACAACCCAAGTATGCGTTTTTGGCTAAGGAACTATCCGCAATTTATTGACTTTTTGGAAAAAGCTTGCTATACTTATAGAAAAGAAAGGAGCGATTGTTTTGGAACTGAAAGAGAGTGAAGTTTTAGAAGATATGCTAATCGGCGGTTTGAAAATCGTACAGGACACCCGTTTGTACCGTTTTACTTCCGATTCCGTGTTATTATCACGCTTTGCGCGCGGAAAGAACGGGGATAATATCGCCGATTTTTGCGCAGGGAGCGGTATCGTGGCGTATCATTTTTACGCTCTAAACCGCGAAAAATTGAAAAATTTACGCTTTACCTTGTTTGAAATGCAAAAACCGCTACTCGATTTATCTAAGAAAACGGCGGAGTATAACGGGTTTGAAAATTTTGCGTTTGAGCTGGGAAAATTGCAGGATATCCCCGAAAAATACCGCGAACAGTTTTCGCTGATTTTATGCAATCCCCCCTACGAGCGCGGTGGTTTTGATAACGACGATTACGAAAAGGCGGTTTGTCGCAAGGAGCTTACCATTACCTTACAAGATATAGCCAAATGCGCGTCGTTTGCGCTTAAATTCGGCGGTCGGCTTGCCATGCTACACCGCGCGGACAGGGTAGCAGAAGTGTGCTATACCCTAAAATCCGTCAATATCGAAGTGAAACGGTTGCAGTTTGTAAGCGGTACGGCGGGCGCAAAGCCGTATCTCGTGCTAATCGAAGGGGTAAAGGGCGGAAAAGTTTCCTGTGAAACATTACCGACGATTGTCAATTAAGGAGAGAGAAAAAATGGTCTATTTCGTGGCTACGCCGATAGGCAACTTAAAAGATATAACCTTGCGCGCGCTCGAAACGCTCAAAGACGCGGACGTGATTTTTTGCGAAGATACGCGCCATACGCTCAAACTGTTGAACGCGTACGAGATTAAAAAACCGTTATACGCTTGTCATAAATTTAACGAAACGGTGGCGTCGCAAAAGATTTTGGAAGCGTCAAGGCGCGGGGAAAAGGTGGTCGTGGTATCCGACGCGGGCACGCCCGTAGTGTCCGACCCAGGGAATATCGTATGTAAGACCTTGCGCGAGGCGGGCGAGCCCTATACGCTTATCGTCGGTGCGTGCGCGTTTGTGGCAGGGCTGGTATTATCCGCGTTGCCTGCCGATAGGTTTGCATTTTTGGGTTTTCTACCCGATAAAAAAGGGGAAAAACGGGCGTTTTTGGAAAGGTATAAGGATTTGGATTTAACGCTTGCGTTCCATAGCGCACCGCAGGATATTGATAAGGATATCGAGATGATGTACGAAGTGTTTGGGGACAGGAACGCGGTGGCGGTGCGTGAGATAACCAAAATTCATGAAGAGGCGATATCTTTCCGTTTACAGGACGGCTTGGCGGTGGAAAAGCGCGGAGAGTTCGTATTGCTTGTAGAAGGGGCAAAGGAGCGGGAATGTCCGCTCAACGCGCTTTCGGAAGTGGAGCATATCAAGCATTATATGGCGTCGGGGTTAGATAAAAAAGAGGCGTTAAAGCGCGTGGCAAAGGATAGGGGCGTGTCGAAATCGGAGCTGTATCCTTTTTCCATTGATTTATGATTAAAAACGGCGCGAATCGGTTACACTATAAATAGGAGAAAATAGATTATGTATTATTATTTCATATCGTTCGGTCTTATTTTACTTTGCGCGGTGATTGCAGGTAGCGCAAGTCGAAAGGTGCATACCACGTACGAGGCGCAAAAGGAAATCGGTACGCGCTCGCACGCGACGGGGTACGATACGGCGGTAAAGCTTTTGCGTGCGAACGGGATTAAAGATATTTCCGTCGGGCGCGTGAAAGGGGTTTTAACAGACCACTACCACCCGACCAAAAAGATAGTCAATCTTTCCGAGGGCGTGTACGGGAGCGATTCCATTGCGTCCGTTGCGGTGTCCGCGCACGAAATCGGGCACGTGGTACAAAAAAAGCGCGGATATTTGCCGTATAAGCTCCGCACTATATTAGTACCTATTACCAACTTAGGCAGTCGGTTGGCTGTTCCGCTCGTACTGTTGGGACTTGTGTTAGATTTATTCGTTGGGCTCAATCAAAACTCGAATATCGGGTATTACACCGCGCTTATCGGCGTGGCGCTGTACGGGCTTTCGACGGTGTTTGCGCTCGTAACCCTGCCCGTGGAATACGACGCGAGCCGTCGTGCGAAAAAAATGCTTTTAGAGGAAGGGATTTTAACGGAAGAAGAAATGCCCTACGCCGAAGAAATGTTATCCGCCGCGGCAAAGACCTACGTAGCGTCCTTGCTCACCTCGCTCGTATATTTCCTGCGGTTTGCGCTGTGGGTGTTGGTGTTGTTCGGCAACCGCCGTCGCGATTAAGTGAAACGGCGTATAGCACGCCTACTTTCTGCAAAAACGGAACTTGCTCTCGCTTACGTACCTTTAAGTACGCGCGCGTCGAGCAAAACCGCGTGTTTTACAAAAATTAGGCGCACTCTCCGCCGTTTTACCGGCTTGGTCGTAAATCTCCCGTCGAGAAATCCGCGTTCTCCTTGTCTTGCTTGCATCTTGCTTTGTTTTTGCGAAACGACGTATATACGTCGCATTTCTTCGTTGTCGCTCAGTTACGTGCGTTTTAGCACGCGCCTTCGCTCCGCCTTGAACTGCTCGTATCTCCGCCGTTTTACCAGCTAAACGATTTCACTAAAACCGACCTTTCCAATTAGGAAAGGTCGGTTATCTTAATGGGTTACTTGTTCGTTTTCGGGAAGTTCGATTTTGAGTTTTCCCGTTAATCGGATATCCCTTGAGCTTGCGCCGACGAGTATTTCAAAATCTCCGTTTTCCACGTACCACTTTTTCAAGGGTATACTGTAATACGCGAACGAACGCGCATTAAGCGTTATCGTTACCCGTTTGCTCTCGCCTGCTTTAATAAATGTCTTTTCAAAGCCTTTCAGTTCCTTATTTGGCCGAGTAACCATTGCAAACACGTCGCGGACGTATACCTGCGATACTTCTTTTCCGTCTACCCTTGAAGTGTTTGTAACGGTATACGAAACTTCGTAATCCGTTTCGCTCTTTTTACAAATTTCCAAATCGGAATATTCAAAGCTTGCATACGAAAGTCCGTGACCGAACGGGAACGCGACTGCCTTTTCATATTTATCATACCAACGATAGCCGACGAAAACGCCTTCTTGGTAGCAATCCACAAACCCGTCGCCACGCGTATCGCCCGTGGGGGTATCCGAAAGACAAAGGGGGAACGTTTCGGAAAGCTTGCCCGACGGGTTTACTTTGCCCGCTATAATATCTGCCACCGCTTGCAAAGTGCCTTCACCGCTAAACCCTGCGAACAGCACCGTTTTTACCTTATCCACCCAAGGACTGACGTCAATCGCGCTACCTGCAAAAATAACGACGATTACGTTTTTATTGACCTTTGCGGTATTCAAAATCAAATCTTCCTGTGTGCAGGATAAGCGAATACCCGCTCTGTCGTGGCTCTCCGATTCGATATGCGCGTTATTCCCCACGCAAAGAATGACGGCGTCCTTTTCATAGGCGTCTTGGTATGCGTTTCGCGCGCCGTACAGGGATAACTCGGAATTCATACCGAAATTACTCACGCTTACTCTCGCCCGTTCGCCCAAGGCGCTTGCAAGCTCTTCTTTAAGCGAACGGGGCTTGTAATCCGTTTGCACGAACGCGCTACCGCCACCGCCCATATATTCCAGCGTGCCGTTAAGTAAAATATTTCCGCCTTTTAAGGGCAACAGATTATCTTCGTTTTTCAATAAAACGATACCACCGTGTGCGACTTTAACGGCGTTTTCGTGGCGTTCTTCCTTGGTGGTGGCGACGACCTTTTTATCATTTTCCACCTTTTCCATAAGCTCCAAAATCTTTTGTACGCGCGCGTCGATTTCTTCTTCCGTCAAATACCCCTTTTCATAGCCGTCCTTAATTTCTTCGTACGCCTTGTCGCGGTAGGGCATTTCCAAATCCAAACCCGCCTTGACCGCTTTCCAGCTGTTATGTACCGCGCCCCAGTCGGACACGATTACCCCGTCGAAAGCAAATTCGTTTCGCAAAATATCCGTCAAAAGCCACTTATTTTCCGACGCCCAAACGCCGTTTATCGGGTTGTACGAGCACATAACCGTCCAAGGCTGTGCCGTCAAAGCAATTTCAAAAGCAGGCAGGTAAATTTCCCGTAAAGTCCGTTCGTCTATCTCGCTCGATTGATAAAAACGGTCGTATTCGCGGTTGTTCGCGCAGTAATGTTTGAGCGACGTGCCTACGCCCTTGCTTTGTACCCCCTCGATATACGCCTTGGCAAGCGTACCTGCCAAATAGGGGTCTTCGGAAAAGTATTCAAAATTTCGTCCGCAAAGGGGCGTGCGCTTGATATTTACCCCAGGGGCGAGCAATACGTCCGCGCCCTTTTCAATACAATCGTCCGCAATCGTCGCGCCGTCCAAATAGGCAAGCTCTCTATCCCAAGAGTTGGCAACCACCACGATATTCGGCATTGCCGTCGCTTTTTTCGTTTCCCTTTTTTCTGCGTCCCACATACGAAGGCCATGCGGACCGTCGGAAAGAAAAACGCTCGGTAATTTCCCGTTCGCCGTTTCTAATTCCCAACTGTTTTTACCCGTCAAAAGTTTCATTTTTTCTTCTAAGGTCAAATTTTTAACGTCGTATTTCATAAGACCGCTCCTTTGTTTTTTCTTATTAGTTGAATTGAAAAGATAAGTTCCAGAAGTGAAATGGAAGTTAGATAGTAAAAGCAAAAAAGGAAATTAGTTTTACAAGAAAGAAAATAAAAGGTATAATGTAAATGTTCCGTAATGAGTCATTGGAGGAGGCAATGGCAA
>JAFXHR010000022.1 GCA_017536305.1 Clostridia bacterium
CGGAGCAGTTTTAGAGAAAGAAAAATTGAATTAGACAAGGCAATCGAGCGCAATCATACCGACGTATTATAAGCGAGATTAACGAAGTATAAGCAATTTTTCATCTCTAAAACCTTGTAGGGTTCCATTCTTGTCAGGCTATTTATCGTATGCAAGCAAGACGAGAAATAGAACGAAAAGTAAAAACCGTTAAAATTTTTGCATAAATTTTCCTTTTTTGGGCATACTTATCGTATGATTAAGCCAACCAAAAAAATTTCGGACGTTAAACAAATGGTAAAAAGCTGTTCGGCGCAACGGGTCGCCGTCCGCGTGAATTTAGGCAGAAACAAAAGCGTGAGCTATTCAGGTGTACTATCGGGCGTTTACCCTGCGCTCTTTACCGTCAAGCCGGACGATAAAGATTTCTTGGGTAAAACGGCGTATTCGTACTCCGACGTGCTTTGCGGAAACGTAAAAATCAAAAAGCTATAACGAAAAAGGCGTAGAAAAAGCGCCTTTTTTTCTATTTCTTGGAAACAATTTTTATTCTAAGTATTGACAATCAAAAAATTTTATGTTATATTGATAGCGTAATCTATTCCCTTTTATTCGCATATAATAAGGAGTTGATTATAATTTTCATATTAGGAGAACGAATATTTATGAAAAAGAAAGTAGCTGTTTTTACATCCGCGCTCCTTGGCGCAACCGTTTTGCTTTCCGCTACGGCTTGTAAGGAAAACGCAAACGACCTTTTGCCCGAATACACCTATACGCAAGCAACGCAAAAGGCGACCGCTTTAACCAAGGACAACGTCTTATCTAATTTCGACGACCTTGGTCTTTGTATCGTAACGACGGTAAACACCGAACAAAACTCCGCCACCTATCAATTATTCGACGCAGTGGCAAATAACTTCGTTGCAGGGGTAGGCGTTACGGTAAATACAGTGCAAACACCCGCTCTCGACGCTCTTTCCTATTTCACGCAAACAGGTCTTGAAAAAGCAAGCACGGGTATCTACTATACAACTAAAACCACTTATACCCGCACGGCAACGACGGATGACTGGGCTACCGCCGAAACAAAAACGGAATACACTATTTACGGTAGAAACGGTAGAATTGCGGACAATATTGAAGGCAGTTTTGAAAACGGCACGTTTGTTACCAAGCAAGGCGCGCATATTTACTTAAACGTACACGGTGAGCTTGCCGTAGAAAACAATTACTTCAAAAACTATCTTACTTATGAAAATAGCGCAACGGAATTAGACGATTATTACGTGGATACGTCCGCAGGATACGGGAACTATCTCGTGTATGATAAAGACGGAAAATATCTTCGTTCGTTTAAGTACGCAAACGAGCTGAATATCCCCGAAACGGCGGATTTAACGGCGACTTGGTCTATCGGTAACCGTTTCTTCTTCCAGTATGCAAATCAGCTCCCCGAAGACGAGGACGATTACGATTACTTAGCTTATAGCTTCGCGTCGGGCAACGTACAAAAATACGAACTGATTACCGCGTATTATAACGTCAAGAAAGACAAGGTAAAGGAAATTGATTTCGACTACGTCGTTCAATCGGACTACGGTTCATTCAATAGCGAAATAGCTATTCTCACCGTTCAAGAAATTCAAGATGAACAGCTGATGTCCACCGCGCTTATTCAGTCCTTTGACGACGACGGCGACGTGGCGGTAGATTTACAGGAATTAGTGGACGGCGCAACTTCGTGTATGCCGTTAAACAAAGACATGGTATTCATCAGCAACGGTACAACGTCCTACCTTTATCAAGGTAAAAAATTGATAAAAGAATTTGTAGGCGCTCTCACCACCTTGCAGGGCTTAGGCAAAAATTGTTTCTATACCTTTGACGAAATCAACAAGCTCGTTAATATTTACAATCTCGACGGCTCGCCCTTACTCGCGTATGAAAATACCAAGCTTGTAAATTCTTATAACAACGATTTAATCCTTCAAACGGATTATTCCGTTTTCCGCTTTAATACGGAAACGAAAACGGAAAAACTCGTTTGCGCGTTTGAAAAGGGAACGGCGGAAATCGTACCCAACGGCACTTCGCTTTATTTTGAAGTGAAACAATACGGCTTAGATAAATTGCCTAACACCACGGACGATACGCATAGCATTTATTTCCTTATCCCCGATATGGAAGATATGGTGAATTTGACTGTGGAAAACAGAGCAAAAGTAAGTATTTCTTCCACAATATCCTACGGAAACTATACCAAAGACTACTCTATCCACGGCGCAGTTTTTTATATTGAACGGGCTACGGATACGAGCACGACGAGAGAATACTATAACACCTATAACCGTTACGATTACGAATAATTATCCTATATACAAAAGCTCCGAGAAGTATTTCTCGGAGCTTTATTTTTTATAAAACTTTCTTTAAGAACTGACCTGTATAACTATTCGCAACTTTTGCCACTTCTTCGGGCGTGCCTTGGCAGACGATTTCCCCACCGCCGTTGCCACCCTCAGGGCCTAAATCTATGATATAATCGGCGGTCTTAATCACGTCTAAATTATGCTCGATAACGAGCACGGTGTTTCCACCTTCTCTAAGGCGCAATAAAATTTTAATCAGCTTATCCACGTCGTAGGAATGTAAGCCCGTCGTCGGCTCGTCCAAGATATAAAAGGTCTTACCCGTCGAACGCTTGGCAAGCTCGGTAGCGAGCTTTACCCGTTGCGCTTCGCCCCCCGAAAGGGTGGTGGAACTTTGCCCTAAGCGGATATATCCAAGCCCCACGTCGTTGAGCGTTTTAATCTTATTATAAATACTCGGAATAGGCTCAAAAAACGCGCAGGCTTCTTCCACCGTCATATTTAAGACGTCCGAAATGCTCTTACCCTTGTACTTAACTTCTAAGGTTTCACGGTTATACCGTTTTCCACCGCACACTTCGCAGGGTACGAAAATATCGGGCAAGAAATGCATTTCAATCTTGATAATCCCGTCGCCGAAACAATGCTCGCACCGTCCACCCGATACGTTAAAGGAAAACCGACCGGCTTTGTATCCGCGTTCCTTAGCGTCGGGAGTCATAGCAAACAAATCGCGAATGGCGTTAAACACGCCCGTATACGTCGCAGGGTTACTTCTCGGCGTTCTACCGATAGGCGACTGGTCAATGGCGATTACCTTGTCAAACAGCTCCACGCCTTTCATTTCCGCGTATTTTCCGCGCGCGGTTTTTGCGCCGTTGAGCTCGCTTGCCAGCGTCGGATACACGATTTCGTTGACAAAGCTGGATTTACCGCTCCCCGATACGCCCGTAACCGCAGTAATTAAACCGACGGGCACTTTTACGTCGATATTTTTTAAGTTGTTTTGGGTACAGCCGTATACTTCCAGCCATTTATCGCTCGGCGATTTGCGCACCGTCGGTACTTCAATCTTTCTACGCCCTGCAAGATAATCGCCCGTGATAGAATTTTCCGCTTTCATAATCTCTTCGGGCGTACCTTGGGCAACGATTTCGCCACCGTGCACCCCTGCTTTCGGACCTATATCCACGATATAATCGGCACAGCGCATGGTGTCTTCGTCGTGCTCGACGACGATTAGGGTATTTCCCAAATCCCGCAAGCCTTTTAAGGAATTTAACAGCTTTTCGTTATCCCGTTGGTGTAAGCCGATACTCGGCTCGTCCAAGATATACAAAACGCCCGTGAGCGCGCTACCGATTTGCGTAGCCAAACGGATACGCTGACTTTCCCCGCCCGATAAAGTAACCGCCGTCCGCGTGAGCGTAAGATACCCAAGCCCCACGTTATGCAAAAAACCCAAGCGGTTATTGATTTCCTTGATAATTGCGTCCGCAATCAGATGCTCCGTTTTGGTCAAGCTCTCTTTCAGCACGTCCATAAAATCGCGCATTTTATCTACGGACAGCTCGCAAACTTCCCAAATATTTTTACCGCCGACGAGCACGGATAACGCTTCTTTTTTCAACCGTTTCCCCTCGCAACCGTCGCAGGGCGCGTTGCGCATCAACCGCTCGATATCGCTTTTTACACCGTCGGACGTAGTGGTGGAATACCGACGTTGCAGGTTATTCACGTACCCCTCCCACGTCTTTTTGAAACTCCCCGAAAAGGAACGGGTCGTGTATTGCATATCCACGCGCTCATCACTTCCGTACATTAAAATATCGTACACGCCCTTAGGCAAATCCTTGACGGGCACGTCGAGCGAAAAGCCGTACGCCTTAGAGAGCGCGGAAAGCTCCATAAGCGCCATAGAATTGGAGCCTAAATTCCAGCCCGTAACACGCATTGCGCCGTCGCGGAGCGTTTTATTTTTATCGGGGCAAATCAGGTCGGGGTCTACGAACTGCTTAAAGCCCAAGCCCGAGCACACGGGACACGCGCCGTAGACGGTATTAAACGAGAACAATCTCGGCTCGATTTCTTCAATGGAAATACCGCAATCGGGGCACGCGTAGTTAATGGAATACAGCTCTTCTTTGCCGTCGCAATCAATTACCACGAGCCCGTCCGCCAGCTTTAACGCCGTTTCCAAGCTATCCGTAAGCCGTTTTTGAACGGTCGGTTTGACGATTAAACGGTCTACGACGACGGAAATATTATGCTTAATGTTCTTTTCCAGCTTAATATCTTCCTGTAAATCGTATACGATACCGTCAATTTTTACTCGACCGTAACCGCTCTTTTTGAAACCCTGTAATTCCTTGACGTATTCCCCTTTTCTACCGCGCACGACGGGTGCTTGCACGAGAATTTTGCTACCCTCGGGCAACGCCATTACCCTATCGCAAATCTCGTCCACCGTTTGACGGCGAATAGCTTTCCCGCACTTAGGACAATGCGGAACACCGATTCTCGCGAATAATAAACGGAAATAATCGTAAATTTCCGTAACCGTACCCACGGTAGAACGCGGATTGCGCGACGTGGTTTTTTGGTCAATGGAAATGGCAGGCGAAAGACCTTCGATACTCTCTACGTCCGGCTTTTCCATTTGCCCTAAAAATTGACGGGCATAGGACGACAAGCTTTCCACGTACCGACGTTGCCCTTCGGCAAAAATGGTATCGAATGCAAGCGTAGACTTACCACTCCCCGAAAGCCCCGTAAACACGGTGAGCTTGTTGCGCGGAATGGTCAAGTTTATATTTTTCAAATTGTTTTCTTTCGCACCTTTAATAATAATTTCTTCTTGCATAATATTCCTTTATGGTGTATTGTGGTATTCACTCACGCAGGTAAAACGACGTAGATACGAGCAGTTCAAGGCGTCGCGAGCGCGCAACGATATGGCTGGTAAAACGACGTAGATACGAGCAGTTCAAGGCGTCGCGAGCGCGCGTACCGATAGTACGTAAGCGAGCGACAACGAAGAAATGCGAAGTATATACGTTGTTTTGTGTAAAATGCGTAGAGTGCGGTATATTGCCACAAATGTCGGGTTGCACCCGAAGGGAGATTTACTTTTAGTAAACGAGCAAGGGTGCGTTCCGACTTTGGGGATAAGATACCGTGCTATACGCGTTTTTACTCGGTGCGGAGTGCTATTACGGGGTCTTTCTTCGCCGCCGCCTGCGCAGGAATAAGACCGCTGATTAAGGTCAAACCGACGCTGACGCAAATCATAATGAACGCGGACAAGATAGGCAGGGACGCAAGCGTGGCTATACCCGTGAGCGAACCTAAAATTGCGTTAATGGCAAGGGACAAAAGATAGGTTACCGCCACCCCGAATACACCCGAAGTTAAACCGATAATAAACGTTTCGGCGTTGAACAGGTTTTTGATGTCCTTTTTCCGTGCGCCGAGCGAACGGAGTACACCGATTTCCTTGGTACGCTCGACGACCGATACGTAGGTGATAATACCTATCATAACGGAAGATACGACGAGCGAGATTGCCGTAAACGCGACGAGTACGTAAGTAATGGCGTTGAGCATGGATTCAACCATAGTCATCATCATACCGATTGTATCGGTATACCGAATTTGCGTAGCCTTTTCGTGGGTATCGTTCCACGCGTCCAAATAAGCGAGCATGCCTTCTTTCGATTCAAAATTATCCGTATACAGCGACACGGCGTTAGGGTTTAATTTCCCACCGATAGAACGGAGCGCGGAATCCCCGTATAAGATACTCACGTTATCCATTTCCGACGCGGTCATATAATAGGACGTGAGCGTAGACGCGCCTGCCTTGATATATTTACCCTCGGAAAGGAGTAGCGTTTGAATTTGCATACCGATAGCTTGTAATTTTTGCTGATAATCGGGCGCGGTAGGGTCAAGCGCTTCAATTTGCGTTTGGTATATCTGTAATTGCGGAATTAAGGTAGCCTGCTTTTCCGCTTGAATTTTAATTTCTTTTACGATTTTGCTTTCCGCTTGCACCGCTTGGAACTCGTGTATCAGCTTTTCGGTAAAGAACAATCCGCTACCCAAACAGCCGTAATTCATACCTTCCTTTAAGCGCAAAATACCCGAAATTTCCAAAGGAATACCGCTACTTGTATCCGTTTCGTTTAAGCTACTTCTGCTACCTGCGTAATCAAACATATAATTGCCCGTAGTCGCTTCGGTATAAATCGCGTCGTTGTAATTGAGCATAAATTTTTTATTCAAAATTTTCTCAAAATCAATCGTTTTCGTTTCTTCGTAATCGGGCGTTTCTTCCCCCTCTACGGGGAATAAGGACATAAACAGCTCTTCGTCGATAAGCCCCAGCTGAGCCAAGGTCAAATCGGTTACGTCGTTATTACCGCCGATAACCAGCACCGCTTGGTTGGGGCTTGTGGGAAAACTACCCTTGATGATATCGTACTGCGAAAGCGCGTAATCGCCAAAATTTTCCTTACTCAAATCCGCCGTCCCAGGGATTACACCGTAAATCGCGCCCAAATAATCGACCATGGGTGCAAGCTGAGCGTATTTCTCTTCCTGCTGACTAAGTTTCGTCGTATAATGCGTTTTGAGCGCGGACAAGGAAATCGCACGCGTTTCTTTCACGCCGTCGGCGTTTTCCAGCTCCACTTCCGTAAACAAGTTGGGGGAAATTTGCATACCCGTATCGTACACGATTGCCGTATACAGGTCTTCGTCCATTGCATTCAAATACTGCAGATATTCGTCAGAAATATCGTTGGTAACCGTCATACCCTGCGCGATATTCGTCAAGAACGAATTAACGTATACCTTATCGCCTAAGCGGTCTAACTCAGGCATATCTTCCAAGGTCGTCATACCCGACATAATCGCTTCGATATCAAAGGTCGTTTCGGTGATTTGAACGGGGTTGGACGAAAGCATATCTTCTTCCGTCTTTAAGATATAATTATTAAACCCGTTGGACAGCGCAAGCACCAAGCAAACGCTGATAATACCGATACTGCCCGCAACGGAAGTAATCGCCGTTCTACCTTTCTTCGTCAAAAGATTGCGCGCCGAAAGGCCCAGCGAAGTCATAAAGGACATTGCCGAACGCTCTTTTTTATTTTTTCCCTTTTTCCCGTTTTTATTCTCTTGCGTATCTACGCTCACGGTTTTTTCCAAGCTTTCAAACTCGGCAACCTGCCCAAGCTCTTCCCCGTCGTAGGGGTTGGTATCCGACACCACCAAGCCGTCCTGCAAACGCACGATACGCGACGAATACTGCTCGGCAAGCTCGGGGTTGTGCGTTACCATAATGACCAGTCTTTCGCCTGCAATCTCGCGAATCAGCTCCATAATTTGAATACTCGTCGTGGTATCGAGCGCACCCGTAGGCTCGTCGGCAAGCAAAATTTCAGGGTTATTGACGAGCGCACGCGCAATCGCAACCCTTTGCATTTGACCGCCCGAAAGCTGGTTGGGGCGTTTATATAATTCTTCGCCCAGCCCTACCTTTCTAAGCGCGTCTTCCGCGCGTTGACGGCGTTCCGCCTTGGAAATACCTGCAATCGTCAAGGCAAGCTCGACGTTGCCCAGCACCGTTTGGTGTGGAATTAAATTATACGATTGAAACACGAACCCGATACGGTGGTTTCTGTAAACGTCCCAGTCGCGGTCCTTGTAATCCTTGGTGGATACACCGCAAATAACCAAATCCCCGTCGGTGTAGTGGTCTAAACCGCCGATAATGTTCAGGAGCGTCGTCTTACCGCAACCGGACGCACCGAGAACGGACACGAACTCGTTCTTTCTAAACCGCAGGGATACGCCTTTGAGCGCGTGTACGCTCCCACCCGCCGTCTTGTAATCTTTTTTAATATTTTTAAGCTGTAACATATACTTTTTTATACCTTCTTCAATCTCTAAGCTTTGTTTGCGCTAAATTCACGAACTTCTCGTACAGCTCGCACATTTTATAAAAATCCTTTTCGCCGAATTCGTCCACAATTTCCCCGACGAACCGCACGCACTTTTGTATATCCTGCTTATAATCGGTTAAAATTTCTTCGGAAATTTCTATGTAATCCACCTTTTTATCCGTTTCCGACGGTATTCTCTTAATCACGCCCTTGCTTTCTAAGCGTTGTACCGTATGCGATACCGCCGAACGGGTAACACCCAGCTTTTTCGCGATTTGCGTAGAAAACAACCGTTTGTTTTCGTGGTTTGCGAGCAATACTTCACTAATCAATCTAAGCTCCGTCTTGTTAAAATGTGTCTTTTCGTTTGAAATCACAAAGCTCTCACGCGCCGTTAAAAGACGGAATACCTTAAATAAATATTCCTCCTTCTTATCGCCCGTTTTTAGAGTTGTAACCGCTTTCTTTTCCATATCTTTTTTTCTCCTTATTTTTTTACATACACTATTATAAACGGTTTTTAGCTTTTGTCAAGCGTGTTACAATATATTTTGCATACTTTTCACCGTTTTTTCATTATTTTTAACTTTTGAAAATATTTTCCTGCAAATACTTGTCAAATAACCGCAAAAGTGTTACAATAAAGATAGACAACACGCATACTACGGAGCGATTTATGCAAGCATTACTCAACTTTTTAGAACAATCCTACACGGCGTATAACGCCTGCGAATATATCCGCGCAAAGCTACTGGAAAACGGGTTTACGCGCTTAAAAGAACAGGACGAATGGGAAATTTCCGAAAACGGAAAATATTTTATCGAACGGGGCGGTAGCAGTATTATCGCGTTTGTCGTAGGGGATTTGGATAACTTTTCCTATAAAATTACCGCGTCGCACTTGGATTCCCCTGCCCTGAAAATTAAGGCAAATCCCGTGGAAAAAAAGGGTGTCGTCGCAACCTTGAATACGGAAACTTACGGTGGCGGTATTTGGTATTCCTTTTTCGACCGTCCTTTGAAAATTGCAGGTCGCGTAGTCAAAAGTGAAAATAACCGCATTTTTTCGGAAACGGTGGTATCCCCCTATCTTTTGACCATTCCCTCCCTTTCCGCACACCAAAACCGCGGTGTAAACGACGGTTTTTCCGTCAATCCGCAAATTGATTTACAACCGCTTTTAAGCTTTGCGGATAATGCGAACTGGTTGGACGGTATCACGAGCGCGGAAAGCGTTTCGGCGTACGATTTATACCTTGTCAGCGCGCAGTCGCCCTATTTCTTCGGCGTAAACGACGAATTTTTGGCATCACCGCGTATAGATAATTTAACGAGCGCGCACGCAAGCTTACAGGCAATTTTAGAGTTCGCGGAAAGCGACGGCGTTTGCGTTTCGGCGTTTTTTAACGCAGAAGAAATCGGAAATCGCACCAACCAAGGCGCGGACGGGGATTTTTTAGAAAACACTTTGCGTAGAATAGCTTATGCGCTCCGTTTCGACGATAATGAATATTATAAAGCACTTTCTTCGTCTTTCCTGCTTTCGGTGGATAACGCACACGCGGTGCACCCCAACCACCCCGAAAAAGCGGACACGACGAATAAAGCGGTGCTTGGCGGTGGCGTGGTCATCAAATCGCACGCAGGCGGAGCGTATATCACGGACGCAACGGCTTGCGCCGTAGTAAAAACCCTGCTTGATAAAGCGGGTGTCAAGCATCAAAGCTTTTACAACCGTTCGGATATGCGTAGCGGTAGCACGCTGGGCGCGTCCGTTTTGGCACGGTTTGGCGTTTTGGGCGCGGATATCGGTCTTGCCCAGCTGGCTATGCATTCCGCTTGCGAATGTTTGGCAAAATCCGATTATACCGAGCTTGTAAGCGCGCTTACCGCCTTTTATTCATCAGACTTTCTAATAGAAGACGACGGCTTGATTATTCGGTAAAATGGAAAAACTAAAATAGCGGAGAAAATTCTCCGCTATTTTTTATTACGATATACATTCCGCTTTCATTTTTTCAAATTCGTCTTGCGTAATCGCTCCGCTATCCAAAAGCTCTTTCAATTCTTTTAATTTTACAATTTTATTATCCGCCGACGGCAACGACTGATTTTCCGCTTTTTGCCCTTTTAACGCCTTGGCTATCATTCCAAATACTTGCGTGGACTTTTTCGCGCCTTTTACCGCGGACGCGCCTATCACAACGTCCCCTGCAATACCTACCGCTTTTTTGCTTGCTCCAACGATATCTACGTTCAATTCTTCGCTCGTATGCGCAAGTTCCTTTTGCGTTTTCTTTACACCACGCACAAATTTGGATTGCCCGCTAATCAATCTTAATGCCGTATCGGCAAATTTCGTAGCCTGCTTTTTACTTGCAAATTCAAGAAATTTTTCCGTACCCTTAAAGTAGATTTCTACAACTTTGTTTTTCTTGATAATATGCGGTAAATCGTTGTATATTTTTACCGTATCTACGCCGTAAATTTCCACTTCATAAGTATCTTTTTTAAGAAATTGCTTTATTCTTTTGATAAAGACGAAGTTGAAATTTGTCAAAAGCACTTCTACTTCCGCTCTTTTTTGTTCATTCACGATAAAAGCTTGCTCGTGGCTCAACGCCACCTCGTCGTTTTGCAGTTCATAGTGGTTCATAGTTTTTTCTCCTTTATATATACTTTCTATTTTATCGTTTGTATTTTTCGCGAATTTTTCATTGTATAATAAAAGCGCGCCGACCGAAGTCGACGCACAAAAAACGCAAACTCCGATTGTCGCCAAACAAAACTATATAAAGTGAGTAAACTCCCCATATATGGAATTTGCATTTTTATCAAATTCAATAAAGGGAGTATACGGAAAATAGGAGCATTTTATACCCCTTTTTCTACTCACTTACAATATTCCGTTTTGTTTGGCTCTATTATTATAACATTTATACGGATAAAACGCAAGCTTTTGATTAAAAATTAAAAAACCGCACAAAAAAACACGGCTCGAAAGCCGTGTTTTTATTGTTTCGTTAAACTTATTTAAGTTCAGCGGTAGCGCCGTTTTCTTTAAGTTTTGCAACGAGCGCTTCAGCGTCAGCCTTGGGTGCGTTTTCTTTGATAACGCCCATGGATTCAACTGCTTTCTTCGCGTCTGCAAGGCCAAGACCCGTAGCTTCACGAACAACCTTGATGATTGCGATTTTGTTGGGGCCGATGTCCTTAAGAACAACGTCGAATTCCGTCTTTTCTTCTGCAGCGGGAGCAGCTTCAGCAGCACCTGCAGCAGCGCCTGCAGCTACGGGAGCAGCAGCGCTTACGCCGAATTCTGCTTCCAATGCTTTTACGAGTTCGTTCAATTCAAGAACGGTCATAGATTTTACTTCTTCAATAAGTTTTTGTACGTCCATAGTAATTTAATCCTCCGATTTTTTTAATAATGATTTTTTAATAAATTAGTTGTTTTCTTTTGCTTTCGCAATGGTGTCCAAAACGTAAACGAATTTCGCAATGGACGAGTTCAAACAGCCGAGCATCTTCGCAATAAGCACTTCTCTCGAAGGGATAAGCGAAAGTTCTTTCACGCCTGCTTTATCCAAATACTTGTTCTCAACGAACGCGCACTTGGGCACGATTTTTTCTACGAGCGCGGGGTTTGCTTTCGTTTCCTTTGCGAAAATAGCCGCACCGCTCGTTTCGTCTGCACAGAATACGGTTGCCGTCGTACCGTTCAAATCGTTGTCGAAATCGGTAATTCCGAGCTCGTTGAACGCTTTTCTTACGAGCGTGTTCTTATAAACCTTGTATTCGCAGTTTGCTTCCTTGAATTTGTTTCTCAAAGCGGTAACTTCCATAACGGTAAGTTTGTTGTAATCCGCAAGAACGATAGACTTGCTTGCCGTGATTTTTGCTTTGATTTCTTCTACTACTTGTTTCTTTGCTTCAATATTTGCCGACATAATTACCTCCTTTAAGCGTTTCCGCCTGTCGATAAAAAAATTCCTTACGCCGTACGGCATAAGGACCCATTACTCTTTTCCAAGTATTATTCCCTAAACCTCAACGAGCGGTTTCCCATCATACCTTGCGGTACTCGTTTTCTACGGCTTTTCATTTTTTACTGTCTTATTATATCATCTTCATCAAAGGCAGTCAACTGTTTTTAACTACCTTTGATGAAAATTTTTTATTTGTTTTGCTTAGATTAGGACTTTGTGACTACCTTTACGCCAGGTCCCATCGTCGACGCGATAACAACGCTCTTTACGTATTGACCTTTCGCTGCGGCGGGTTTCGCCTTAATGATAGCGTCCATAAGCGCGGTGAAGTTTTCTACAAGCTTTTCTTGACCAAAGCTCTTCTTACCGATAGGGCAGTGAATAATAGCCGTTTTGTCAAGTCTGTATTCTACTTTACCTGCTTTAACTTCTTTAATCGCCTTTTCAACGTCCATCGTAACCGTACCCGACTTAGGGTTAGGCATCAAGCCCTTAGGACCGAGCACACGACCGATACGACCAACCATACCCATCATATCGGGGGTGGTAATCATAACGTCGAAATCGAACCAGTTTTCGTTTTGGATTTTTGCAATCAATTCTTCTGCGCCTACGTAGTCCGCACCAGCCGCCGCCGCTGCGTCTGCTTTCGCGCCCTTTGCGATAACCAAAACTCTCTTGGTTTTACCCGTACCGTTGGGAAGTACGAGAACGCCACGAACTTGTTGGTCCGCTTGACGGGGGTCAACGCCCAAACGAACGTGCATTTCTACCGTTTCGTCGAACTTAGCCTTAGCCGTTTCAAGCAAAATGGAAACCGCTTCCGCCGCTTCGTATTGCTTATTCAAATCAAATGCTTTTACGCTGTCTTGATATTTTTTTCCGTGTTTCATTTTTTATCCTCCTTGCGGTTATAACGAGAAGTTCTCTCCCGCATATCTCCTTGAATCAGTCCTCAAC